>NZ_LNAM01000196.1:0-1691 GCF_001461035.1 Acetivibrio ethanolgignens
CCTGAATCCGTGAAGTTCAATGCAAGTCAACCTATTAAAAGCCAGTATTTTCTAATGTTCAAGGTGTTTTTACAAGTTCTTCCGCTTTCACCTATTGGGTGAATGAATTTCATGGTATACTTACTCTATCAATTACTAATGAAGGAGTTCCTTACCATGAACAACAATCGGAGATTTACCCTGAATACAAACCAAAATATTATTGTCGAATTTACAGATGAGCGTATTATCCCTGCCAGCGGACTTGCTGTTGTCGGTGCACTTCTTGGAAAAAGTGATTTTGCTAAAAAACTAAACCGTATGGACGTAACCAAAAATCGTTCCCAGCATCAGATCAAAAACGGGGACATTATTCTCACTTATATTGGTATGCTCTGCATGGGAAAACCATACTTTGAGGCAGTCCACGAGATGGATGATGATAAAGCATTTTATCAGGCAGCACTTGGTATTACCCGGAGCATTCCCTCCGAAGAAACTCTTCGTCAGCGCATGGATGATATTGGTGACAGTCTTCGTGAAACCATTTTGAATGAAAATGTTGAGCTGTTGATTTCCAATAAGATTCAGCCAACTGCTCTGCCGAATGGATTTGTACCCGTAGATATTGATGTCACGCCGATGGATAACTCCAAGTCAAAAAAAGAGGGTGTTTCCCGCACATATAAAGGCTTTGATGGATATGCACCTATGATGGCTTACCTTGGAACGGAAGGTTATGCCATTAACTTTGAACTTCGTGAGGGAAAGCAGCATTGCCAGAATGGAATGGTAGAATTCCTGCTGGAAACCATTCGCCTCTGTAAAAGACTTACGGATCAGCCATTACTGGTTCGCTTGGATTCCGGAAATGATTCCATTGACAATGTTGCGGTTCTGATTGACGCAGGCTGCTATTTCATCATCAAACGCAATCTTCGTCGGGAAAGCAAAGATGGATGGTTTGACATGGCCAAACAGTACTGTAAAAACATCACAACACCCAGAGAAGGAAAAACCGTATATGTCGGAAGTGACTGGAAAGATGTACACAGTAAGCAGTTTGAAAAAGAGTTTACTCTGCGTACCGGATACGAAATCACTGAGCGCACCGTGGATAAATACGGTCAAATCCTTCTAATTCCAGAGATAGAAGTGGAAACCTGGTGGACAAATCTAGGGGTAACAGATGACGAAATCATTAAGCTGTATCATGGCCATGGGGAATGTGAACAGTTCCATAGCGAGATTAAAACAGATATGGATCTGGAGCGTCTTCCATCCGGTAAATTTGCAACAAATGCATTGGTACTGGAATTGGGATTAATTGCCTACAACATCCTCAGAATGATTGGGCAGGGCACAATCGGAGGTCGGGCACCCCGTCAAAAACGGAATGTCAAGCGCCGGAGACTCCACACCGTAATCAGCAATCTGATCATGATGGCGAGTCATGTCACTACACATGCACGTCAATTGGTTCTCGGACTTGGAAAAAGCAATGTATGGCGTCATCTTTTCGCAGATTACTGTGAAAGCAGTGTCGCTATGTATTGAAATCACTAGCAAGTTCATATAAGAGCTTTATTTTGTGTACCCATTTTTTCAAAAATCCTGATCAAAATGACATCTAACTGGGGAAATTGAAAAAATACCGTTGTTAATAACAAAAGTAATGGTCAATCAGTTCCATTTTAGGAGTTGGTTGTAAA
>NZ_LNAM01000196.1:1701-13486 GCF_001461035.1 Acetivibrio ethanolgignens
CAATCAGTTCCATTTTAGGAGTTGGTTGTAAAAAAGGGTGAACTTCACGGATTCAGGTTACATTTAATCAGAAAATACAAACCATTTTCGTAAACTTTTTTACAAATTTAATATCCCTCTTAATTCGTAATACTTAGAGGCATCCGCCCTACTTTAGTAGGCTAGTTTTGCAAGTAACATGCAAGTAACTGGAAACACTTTTTAACGCACCAAAAAAAGGAGACGACTATTCGTCTCCTTTGTAAACATATCCAGTGTATTCCCAAAATAGCTTTGGACTTATATAGTAATCAAAATGACTACTGCCTTCTCTTTTAAATGCTGTTCCGAATGGTAACCTCTTCTCCTGAAGTCCCTGTGTCACGTACACCCTGTCTTTTTTCATAACCTTTGCAGCAACTGAAATTGGAACGCACTCTCCGCTAAACTTCGGAGTTTCTAAGTACACCGCTATGCTACCTCCATCTTGTTTCACTGTTTTTGCAATCAAATCACTCATTGTCATACCTCCTTAGCTAATTATCAATGTAACTAACTATGTGAAAGCTGACTACTAAGTTATCAATCATTAAACCACAACGTACGATTCAAACCGCTGTAACCAAGGGTAATAGTATCACCGTACTCTTCACGAAGCTCTTGCTGAGCCTCACCTGTATTACAAAACATTGGACTGAAATGAGTTAACCACACCTCTTTGACTCCCCGTGCTTTTGCAAGTTGTAACGACTCAGTGCACGTAGAGTGATACATCTTAGAATTTTTAGGGGTTGTATTCCAGTACATTCCTTCAAGTATTGCTAAATCTGCATTGGTTAATTGATTAGCTAAGCTCTGACAAGGTAAAGTATCCGTCGAGTACACTACTTTAATACCTTTTCTGCTAGGTCCGAATACTCCCTCTTGCGTTAAAAGCAGCCCATCTTTCTCAATACTATACCCGCTTCGTAGTAATGCAGCCATTGCGTTATCAACACCAAAGCAGGTAGCAAGGTCTTGATTATACACAGCAGGTCGTCTCAACTCAAATGTATAACCATAGCACTGCGTTGAATGCTTTACCTCAAATGCAGTTACAGAGAAGTTTTCAAATAAAAACTCTTCCTCTTTATCCCGAATGCAATATCTCTGAACAGCTTGTTAATCTTTAAAATCATTGGGTAGTCACCAACAACACCACCATCACTGTCACGCTCTACATTAGACAAGTAATCTACTCCAAACTGGGAGTTAGAAAGTGCAGGAATATTAACATGAATTGCCGGTATCGTAAAGATACGAGGAACTCTGTATTTCTTAAAAATAACCCAATCCTGCTTAGTCAGTGTCTTAGCATCAGAAGTATCCCATTCTGTAACACCGGCACGCTTCATTAATGTTGCACGTAAAGCCTCATTCGTCTGTGCCATTTCTTTAAGAACTAAGGCTGAGGATGTTGCAGAAATAGGTGGTCTGTAACAATTACCCGCATTAAATCCATCAGGTTCTGACTGCCCTGTAACAGGGTTAAACGGAATCGCCAAATCGATAGGAAGGAGTAATCTACTAACCTTCCGCAACTCACGCTTAATACGTGGAATATACCGTTTCTTCTTTTTTGACTGCAATGCCTCAGAACGCATATTCAGCGAACTACCTCCATTGCTACCAGCCTGTTCCAGCATAGTCATCAATTCTTCATGTGTTAAAACTTTTCTTTCCATCTTACTACCTCTTTCTTTGTTTTATTTTTATTTGATTTACTTATTAGTACTGTGTGTTCCAACAGCACTGAGCCCGCAGGCAAAAAAGGTAAGCGTGGTATCTCTCCACGCTTACCTTAACTATTTATAACTTACAATTCTACTTATTACGGTTTTAGTTTTTATCTGCTTTTTATAGTATCAAATGTTATTATCGAAATACACTAATGCTACGCGTACTTTCGCTCTGATTTACTAAAGATTTTAAATCAGCTACCAGTCTATCTCTTTTATCGGAATGCAGAAGCTCATCAATATCCTTAGAAAAACCTTGTTTGTACAATTCAACATTATGTAAACTCTGCGCTAACCGTCTGTAAACTTTCATTCCAGCCTGGTCATTATCTGTTACAAATATCACTCGCTGTACAAACCGCAATTGCATTATCATAGCATCAGTAACAGCAGAACCTAACATTGCCGCAGCATTAAAACCTTCGTAGTTTAAACTTATAGCATCAAACAACCCATCAGTTAAAAACAAGTATCCATCATCAAAAGCTTTCTTGTATACTTCCTTTGGCGTGTACAAGAAATTACCTTTAGTAAACACCCGTTTACCACTTAATGTGTAATGGTTGCCGCTTAAAGTTGCATCCTCCTTCTTCGCTAGGTACATCTCTGGATTGAACCCGACAAACCCCTTAACAACATCTGCAACATTGTATATTGGAAATACAAGATGACCTGCCCAAACACAATCATCTCCCACATAACATCCGTACTCTGGGTCTCTTAAGTCCTCTCCGAATACAGCAAGCATATACTCATTATTTGGAACAAAGAAAGCCCCAATACTCATCAAATACTCACCTGGAATACCTCTGGTACTTCCAATAACATTTGCAAATTCCAGCTGTGTGTTAAAATGCTCACCATGAACAACAGCAATACCTTCATTGTAAACCTGGTCTAAGTATCTCATACTGCAATCACAAACCCATCTGAATAAATTTGATATCTAAAATTGGCTTCAGCTTCTTTGTACACAATTCGCTCTGGTAGTCGTCTAGTGTCTAACATCTTTACAGTACCACTCATAGGAATACTGCCAGGCGACACCTTGCATTTCTTCATTTTGGCAGAACTTTGTATGCTAAATGGAACCTCATTATCAAATATTTGATTCTCAAGTAAATACATAACGGCAATCATAACTTTATTTTGAAATTCTGTAGGCTCCGTGCCACTTAGCAGTTGGTCATTGTAATAAGCCAATCCTTCTCCCAAGCTCGTGAACTTGATTACACCGCCATAATCCACTCTAGAAGGAATATCATAAACCTTTAATTTGCCTCCCTTTGTGAGTGTGTAAACTCCACTACCTTCGCCATTTTTAACAAAATCATTGACTGTCTTATCACTAACCCTGGTGTCTTTAATCATACTAAACTCATCTAGGGTTACCGTTTGCTCTTCAATTTCTGTATCATCACTAATACCCCATACGAAGTCTGTAATACTGCCAATATCGGCACAATCATCCATACCACGTAATTTATCAATTGTTCTACTCAGTGCGTCTAAAAGCTCTTGCTTTCTGCGTATATTTTCATCAGACTCTACAAAGTCTTTAGCAATCATTGCACGTATTGCAACTAGGCCGTCACCTGTCTCAGTTACTTTAAGGAAATTCTTTAGAAATGCAACTGGATACTTCTCTCCACTTTTCTTAAATGCCTCGTCCAAATTAGTATAAACTTCATACAACTTATCGAGTATCATCTTATTTACTCCTTTCATGAAAAAGAAAAACGATAGGTACTATCTATCGTTTTTCATACTTCTTCATCGGTCTCTGCCTCATGAATCCAATATTCTATTGTTTCTCTTGGGACACTGAAATAATCTGCAACCCTAAACAACTCTTCTTTATCATTAAATCTTAACATATACGTCTTAATCGCTTCTATCAGAGTACCTTCATCACACCACTTCTCGTTCTTCACATACTCAACGATCGCTCGTTCCGGAGATGGTAACAGTAACAATGGATTTGTGTGCATCGGCTTTACACAAAACTCAGTATCAATATCTGGGTTGTAGTAATAAATCATTGCACCATAATTAATTCCGTCTATCTCCTTAAACGGCGTCCACATAGTAAGCACTATACCATCCTGTGTTGTTAAACCGTTTCGCACAAGAGCACATTGCCCGCACAGCACAGTAAGTTTTGTAATCTCTCTATCAAAGATATAATCGCTCATTTCCATCGCCTCTCTAAAGGTGACCATTTTGTGCAATCAAGTTTGTTCTTTACAGGCATTATGAATCTGTAAAATTGAAAAAGCACATCATCAAATTCCGGTTTATCCAAAGCTACATTTGCAACAGTACTGTCAATTAGTACCAATTTTTCCCAAGCTTTTCTGTATTGCACAATCACATCATCACTGAATGGAATATGATCCCACTCTGCACCACCACGTATTTCAATATACTCAACAAGCTTTTTAAAATCTATAGAGGTATAATTTGTAATAGCATACAGATCATACAAATCTTTGGCACGTCGAAATCTCTTTCTAGAAAGAATAGCAATTATCTTATCGCTCAGCATTCGCTCAAATTCAAATGCCTGCACCTCTGTAAACTTAATGTTGTAATGCTTAACTCCGTATGAAATGTTGTGCAGCCCAACATCTACTCCTAAAATCTTTTCTCCGCTAGCTGCATACATATCAATTCCACCAGAACTTGTGGGAGCGATACTATCCTTTATTTTGTAATCTGCAATTATTCCTGCCTTTTCAAATTCAATTGCAATTCTCCCAAGCTCATTCTTTATAACTTCATAATTCTTCTTTTCCTCAATTGAAAAGTCGATGTCGAAAGTCATTCTACTACCAGGTATAAGCTTATTCAGCATATACCCTCCTTTAAAAGCAATAGAAGTAGTAAACATGCTAGCTAATCTATTAACCATATAATCCAACTGCTCCATATGACTAAGATCAGCCAATTTTGAATACTTGCTATTTTCGCTCTCGTAAATATCAATTACATCTGTTTCGAATGTTTTTACATCATCAAAAGCATTAAGTGGTTCCATTGTTACACCTCCAACCTATAGTTTAACAGTAACTGTAATTTATGTCAATTAAATTACTTTTTATGAAGACCTGTGACATACTGATAATGAGCATCTTCCATAAACTCAGATGTTCTATGCAAGCTATTAACTGCATTTGCAACATGGCTTAAACTCCAGCGAGGTTGTCCTTTGTTAAACAGATTTTGTACGGTGGTCTCATTAACACACGGCATCAACAATTTATGTGACTGTGTCCTTAAATCCTTTACACCACCTCTGGAGAAATCAAACAGCACCAACTGCACCTTTGGTGTTGCTCCACGTAAGGTAAAGGGTTCCATCCAACGCATTAGTGTTTGTGCATGAATAGACGATTGGTTAAATACATCGAACGTTCTGGTATTTTTCTGCATCTCACCGGAGGCGTCTCGGTATGTACTCGTCTTTGTCAATGTACACAAATCTGTCAAAGTTTTCTCTCCACTGTAGCTCTTGCATTCAAACAAAAATACAGTATCTTCTGTAAACAGTGTGAAATCTAACTCTGTTAAAAATCTACTATTGAACTGACCATCTTTGTTACGTAGAACTAAACCCTTATCCCATACCCAGTCATGTGCCCACTCATGATTCATTACAAAATCGATAACACATATCTCAAGCACAGTCTCACAAAGTTCTCCATTAACTATCTGTTTAAAGCGAGGGTCATCACCTTTATCATGTGCGTACAGCAATTCTTGTGCTACTTTTATAGCGTAACCCTTACCATTACTGGTAAAATTGTCCATTAGTAATGTATGAGTTTTTTCCTTAAGCTGTTTCTCTTCGTTCCTCGTCATAGTTCAATACCTCAATACTCTTTCTCGTTTTTACAAACTCTTCGTAATCCACAGTAGGCGGGGAAACTACATCAGGAACACCAACCTTCCTACAGTACAAACACGTCATATAATCGCACAAAGCAACAACGTTATTCATACTAACATCTGACTTTGTATTAAACTGGAAAAATTCACCATCTTGGTAAACACTACCTTTTACATTATTACTAAGTATCTCTATTGTTGCCACGTCATGCTTTTCTAAGGCTTTTTTGCTCTCCAAAATCTTTGCTACCATACTATACATTAAAGTTTCTCGTTCACTTGCATCTATTGCATAGTAATTAACCTGAGAAGTAGTCGGTTCATAAACTGCGACTATTGCAGTATCATTTACAATATTGTAATGCATATGCAATTGAATTGAATTTGGTAAAGGGTAATAACTTGAAATTGCAGTCTCTGTATTAGTATCATACACCGTAATTTTATCTTTATTTTTATTACAGCTTTCTGCAATTTGATTCATCAATCCCTCATCAATCCTATTGTATCTGTAACCTGCCTCGACAGTCATCTCCAAAGGAATCCAGTCATCTACCAGTATTGTTCTAAACTGCTCAAACACCCAAGCATCTTTTAGCACACTTTCTTTTACCTTAAACACAGGTTCATCATGCCGCAAAATATACAAACTAATATCGTCCTCAGTGTAACCTAAACTGTAAAATTCATCTAGTATAGCGTTCACTATTAGCATAGCAATTTCACTGGTGCCTGTCTGCATTGGACAATTTAAAGCTCTTGTCTTTGTACTATAGCTATCATACTGATAAACAGGGCATACTTCAACATGGCCAAAATAGCTTGTTATACTTATACCGAGGTTAAGCTCAAGTCTATGTTCTAATCGACGTACAAACTCCTGATACCTATCACACGTCTTTAAGAATTGCGTAAGTCTATTAATAAACTCCTGCTCTTCCTGCGTTGTACCAGAAGCTCCACCGTACAGCACTTTCAATGTCATTGTTTTGTACAGTTTACGCTCACTCTTGAATTTTTCAGCATCGAATGGAATATTATTTGCCTTATTAACCAATCTTGCAAACCCCTCATACTTATCTGCATACTGAGACATAACCTTATCATTCTCTTCAGACCGGATAAACAAATTGTATGCAACTCTAAAGTCGGATTGAGCTAAGTCTCCCCACACCAGCACATACCCATCCTCGACTGAAATAACATTGCTATTCTCTTTACTTATTTGGGCTATTATGTCAAACTTACGATAATTATGCCTAAGGTTTGTTTGCAGACCAACATTGTATGGGACATTTACCAAGGTATCCCCGTAATGATTTTTGCCAATTGGAACAACACACTCCTGCAACATTTTTCTCATTTTATTATTGATTGCATACAACGACCGGTATTTTGAATACAGCTCAATAAACTCCTGTGCATACCCAGCTGCTGCCAACTTTTCAAGTATTGGAAGAGCAATAGATTCATCTTGCGTTTTTCTATTATTGAAAAATCTATCCGGACAATTCTTATACCGTTGTAAATACCGAAGTACAGAAGGCTTGTCTATTGCAAAGCAATTACCTCCACTCTCATGTTTTACTAATGCAATAGCTTTATGTAGAAGCGTCTGCTCTACACCGCGATCATACTTGTAAGCATACTCGTAATCCTCACGTACTATTGCTATACTTCCGTTTCTTTTTATTCTTTCTTCAAACTTATCAATATCTACTGGGGTTTTACTTGTAAAACGATACACATCCACCCTCCTATCTTAAAGTGGTTCTCCATCGAACAACATCTTTTTAAACTTAACTATTGGTTTCATTTTATTAATAGTATCGTACAGCACAGCAAGCACTGCAGCCTTAGTTGCAGGGTAATCATCTGAGCATTTTAACCTGTTAGGGATATTTGATGCTATATTATCAAGTAAATACCACCTAAAATTGTCTGGACTTCCTAAATCCTCAAATTTAGAGGTGGAACAAATAAACCGCACATTAGCTGTAGCCGCATCCTGTAACAACTTAACGAACTCTGTCTCGCACTGTGACCTATGGTCTCTTCCTAATCCAATTATGCGGTCTAGTCCATACACCCAACAAAAATACCTAGGTAAGTTAGAACTCTCAGTTTTGCTCATACCCAAACCATACTTCTCATACATCGTAAGGATAGTACCCATAACATTGCACCGTGCTTCACTTGCGACTTGTACAGTCATAGTATTTAGTCCGAACATCCTCTTGTATGATTCCATTTTAGTTAAGTTCCAGTAAACAAGAGCTGCACGAGTTTTAGCCAACTGTGATTGTTTACAGTTTATTTTTTTTATAACTGCGTTGTACATCTCTTCAAAACCATCCTGCTCAAATAACGATTGTTTTGGTGACCTAAATGCTTCCTTATCTATTTCGAGCATTAGGTTTCTACAATTTATCATCATTGCGACATCAGAAAAGAACTTGCTGTCTGAAAATGACTTTCCATCCTCGTACCGCAATGGCTCTAAATACTCAAAATCGTCTTCATCGAATGATGTATTAGCATTAAACACAAGATTACTGCATTTCATTCTACCAATGTTGTACATAACCATTTTATGAAATCTTTTGAGTGTATTTGTTTCACTACTAATACAGCATATATTCTCAATATCTTTTCCGGTTAGTTGTAACCTGAATGCTTTTACATCATCTTTACAAACAGAAGAGACTTCGCCTAAGTATATCGAATTTTTATCAAGTGCTGGATTTTCCATAAACCTGCGAAAAGCAGTTTCATCCATAACATCTTTCTCATCATAAAAATCTAGCTCTGGTTTATACCCTATAGCTCTGGCTGCCTCAACCGTGCTTTTTGCCAATTCTGCAGAAATAGTTCCCTCCATATACGGCACTCTTATCAGTACATTAAAATGCTTCGAGTCAGCAGCATCACTATTATCATTTTGTATTAGCCGTCCAGGTTTATTCATATTATTCTTAGCGGCATCATTACCAAGAATTTTTGTACTAACGTCACCAAAGCAACCTACTGCCATTCTACCTGTTACATTTTTAAAAAGTTTAGCTGGTATAGCAGAACCAATCTCCTGTGATGCCAGTATCATATGAACACCAGCAGCTCTTCCAAGTCGCCCGAATGAATCATACAATGCTTCAAGAATCCCCTTTTGTTTGTTATTGGCATTTTCAAGTCCAGCTTGAAACTCATCTGCAATAATAAATATCTGCGGCAAAGTTAAACCTGTAATACGCCTAAATTTAGCAATATCTTTTATTTCTGTTTTATACAGCTTACCGGCTGCAGCAAACACCTGCTGTCTTGTTTTCATTTCATTCTCTAATTCCTCAAGCATTGAAATGAAATAATCAACGTCCTCTGTTGCAGCAACCATTCTAACATGCGGCATTTTATAGGTAGTAGCGATTGGTTTAAACTCAACAATCTTAGGGTCAGACAAGTACAAATGCAATTCCCATGGCGCATACTCCAAAGTCATAGCCCAAATAATCGCATTCAATGTAACAGACTTTCCCTGTCCTGTTGAACCTCCCAACATAGAGTGAATATTTCTCTGCCCCATAACAAAATCATTAACATACCGGCTATCACCATTTTTGTAACCTGACCTAATCCTGACACCATTCGTAGAATCGCCACTCCAAATAGGTAACCCCTTGTAACCCTTGATAGGTTCTTTAATTGTTAATACCTGAGCAGGTGTGAAATCACCTTTCAGCATAGCATCATTACTTTTTGGTAACTTTACTTCGTAAGGGTAAGTTCGTTTATTTTCTTTCTCAATAGTAGGGAGGACTTTATTAACAAAATCCTCCATAAACAAAATAGGTGTGCAACCGTCTTTCATTTTTGATTCTGTTTTATGAGTAACTCCTAAGATAGACTCATTATCTATTATTATCACTTATTCTTCACTCCCTTGCACATCTCGTTGATGGCAACTTTGTAGTAATCCATTGTTTCCTGATCTTTAAAGAATAACTTAAATATATCCTGCCTGTTCTTTAAAATACATGACAAATCAGACAACATCCAAGGAATAACCATAACTATTGACTCCTTGCCAACTATTCTTTCAGGAGGTACACTATCAATAGTTGCTTTGTCGACTAATGTAAATCTAAAGAGCTTTTTAAGCTGCTCCTTCACCGTAATATGTATGAAATCAGCAGCAAAACCACCAATCACTTCACCATTTATACCAAGTAGCAAGTAATAATTTGAATCTGGAGGCACCTGTTTAAATATATTTATAGCAGGTGCACTTGCAGTTGCTGCTGTTGTTACAGGAGCCTGCTCTGGTGCATTAGCTGTACGGGTAGTAGCTTGTGCAGCTGTTGCAGGCACTACAGGTGTTGTATTTGTAGCACCAAAAGAAGTAATTGTTTGTGTACGAACTTCCGGCTCCTTAGTTACTGCTTCCGGCTTGGTAGCATCTGTTTCACCTTGGTAACCAACTTCCTTAATACTATTTTCCCATCTAGTTAATAACTGTGCTAAACTGGTGTCCGGGTTAACAGCATCATATCCAGCAGCTTCAAATACAGGGATAAGAACCCTAACAATACTGTACTGAACTGCCTCTGCTGGTGACGTAATAAGATACTGGCTTATTTTCTGCTTAAGCTCCTCAGCAGTTCTAAAACTACGCTCAACTACATGGTCTGTTAATTTTGCATCACTAAACAAATCATGGATTAATTTTAGCTGGGAAGGAGCTTTTACATTAAATGATTGAAGTGACATACACATCTCAAGCATCTCATCACTACGATACACCGGATCATACAGTGCATTACTTTCATCATGTTCAAATACCTTCACTACATCACTTAAGGACATAACATAATAATCAGCAATACTGTCCTGCTCAACACTCCACGTACCATTGTTGTAAGTAACACCCTTTACAGAAATTTTATTAGCACTTATAGCTCTAACAGCGTCTATCATACTAAGGTATTTGTACTTGTGCATCTTCTTATCGTTAACCTTATTTATCATAGGAGCTCCAAGAGCAAAACCTACGACTCCTCCGGAAGTGTACTTAAATTTAGGGTCACCAATAACAGAATCATCAACAATTAATCCTACAATTTCGTATACCTCATAACCATGCACATAACTGTAGTCATCAATATTTCCAATACACTCAGTTACAGTACCGTCACCGAGATTAAACTGCATATCGAAATCAGGTAGTGTTATAAATGTAGGTTTACGTTCTCCCCAACGGAGTAACTGAATAATTGTTAACGGATACGCTTTGTAACCAATACTAACAGCAGCCTTCTTTACAAAGTTCAGTAACTCCAAGGTTGCATTGTTGCCAATACTTCCAGTAATCTCTGCACCACCATACGCACCAAATTTATTAGTAAACACATATTTAGATTGCATAGCATCTCCGGCAGATTCACTATCAGCTGTTGTGTCCACTAAAGGAACATCAGGATTATGGCTCCAGTGCCATGGATACACAACTTCGATTAGTGACCTCATATACTCCTCGGACTCTGCATCAATAATACCTTTATCCTCACCAAGCTCGTTCTCCACATTATAATTAATCCAATCAATCAGTGCATCATAATACTTTTGCTCATTGCTGTGCAATTCATACGTAGAATTTGTCGCAACACCTTCAATAAGTGGATACTGATACTTAGGAATACTGCTAACCTTATACCTAGGTGTTTCAGCAGCTTTATCAGTGTATGGTTGGCATACAGCTCCTCGTTCCGGAAATGTGACTAAAAGATCGCCGCTCTCATCAATATTAGTTGGATTAGGGAGTTCAATAAACACAGTATCTGTACAGCTATTCTGGAAGACAGTACGATTATCTGCTGCATCCATGTGTTTGAACACTGTAACTTCACTGAGAGCTAAGCTCTCAAGAAATGCTCTTGTTTCAGCAAAGAATTCAGGACTTATATTCTCTATTGTAATTGAGTATGGTGTAGTACATCCCAGATGATACTTACAGTAATCTAAAGTTGCAAGAAGTGCTTCAGAACTTGCTTCTTCTGTTCCATATTTACTAATCATAGCACCTATCTGTCACGCGTCAAATTATAATTCTCTCCTGTCGCAATCCTGCCGCAGATTAAATCCTA
>NZ_LNAM01000197.1:0-97175 GCF_001461035.1 Acetivibrio ethanolgignens
ATATAACTAGAGAGGCAATTAAAATTGATAGCAAAATTGGGATTAAGAGTGGTAGTAAGAGTGGTAGAATATCTAATTTAGATGATGGTTTAAACTTTTCTAACAGAGCATTAGAGCATATGGGAGAAAGCGGAAGACAAGTTCCGATACAAACATTGCAAGATGCAATTAGATATGGAGAGGCTATGCCAGACCCTAGAGGTTCAAACGCAACGATGTATTATACAACTATGTATAAAAATGGAAAAATGTATAATTTGGAAGTGTTGTATGATGAAATTTCTAATACAGTGTATCACTTTGAGTATGCAAGAAAAGCAATGGGAAACTTGCCAGCAATACCTAAGTAAGGAAGAAGGAGTGATGAAGAAGCATGACAGAAAAAGAGCAGTTATACTATCTGATTAATGGAGTTTTAGATGGCACATATCAGGTTAAGACATTTTGTTCAGAATTTACAAGAGTATATGATTTAGAGGTTGACTATGAGCAGTTGTCTGAACTGGAGAATAAAGAATTTGGAGATTTGTGTGAAATGGCAGGTAGATTTTCTGATGACGAAAAAGAGTTAAAAATTCCAAATATGTTTTTCTCTGAGGAAAGTATTTTGAATAAAGCACAATATGTAAAACAACTATTAGAGTAAGAGTTTGGCAAAAGCCAGCAAGAGTAATCATAATGATTTTCTGCTGGCTTTTTTACTACATGTGGTATTTGCTACTTCAAATCCGTCAATTCCAAAAGCAGTGCGAAACAACACTGCATCGCCATACGGAAGACAACTGTGGTATAGGCTTCATTCATTGCATTGATAGTATCAATCCAGTTGAGTATAACTTTTCTCTGGTCATCAGATAAATTAAGGTTTTCATATTGGGAACATAATTCCTGCTCCTGCTGTGAAAACTTCAGATAATCAGCATCTTGCATTACGTTCTGGTAGATATTGTCATGCTGACGTTCTTCTAGATGGTTATAGAGCAGATTCCAAAAATCAATATTCATTTACATGTGACCTCCTTTCAGAACCACAGGATACCGTAGATGTGGGGCATAATCTATTCAGACAAATGGACAATAATTTCAGATGAAATGTATCAAATTGAACAAATACATTGTTTTATGAGCGGTATCAGTTACATAAAAAGAAGTCCTAAAAGCGGTAATTCTTATGAGGTTACCTTTTGTAACGGCTGGTAGAGGATGCACTCTTCTTCTTTTTATTTATTATGTATCAACATAAGGACAACCAAAACCCTCCCCCATTACATGTATCTATTAATTAACAATCATGGCTCTGTTGCGAAGCAATTAAGAATCCATGATTTTAATTAATAGATACTAGCGAATTTTTTGCCATCTGGGTGCACATAAGGACATCCGAATTCAAAACATAATATTTAGTTCCAAAATGCTGATATTAACGCACTTCTTTTAAAACAAATTTTTGTTGCGAAAGAGGTGCGTTTTTATGCGTGTAAGAAAAATGAATCAAGTTGACGTGAAACTACATGATTTAACCAAAGTAAAATTGAAAACTGCTGGTAACACTTCAGTTGTCCAGTTTACGGCTGGAAATAATAAAACCTGCACAGTCCGTAATCTGTCAAAAGATACTTACCTTGATACTCGTACTGGTGAGGTAAAGCAGAAGAAAAAATCCGAAAGTCGATACCAGTCTCCAAAGAGTGTGCGAAAAAGTATTAATCGTTTAATGGATTTAATACGGTGCAATGCCACAGACCCTGCCAAGTGTAAGTGGATTACGGTTACTTATGAAAATGTGATGACTGATGGCAAACAAGCCTTTCTGGATGCAAAGTTGTTCCTGCGAAAACTCAAGAGATATCTTGCCAAGCAGATTGAAATTAGTTCTGGTCAGCAGTCTTTCAACTATATCACAATAGCAGAACCTCAGGGGGAAAGTCATGGCAATTCGTGGCATCTGCACATTTTGTTAATTTTTGAAGATACTGCTCCATTTATCGAAAACGATACGATTACGGAACTATGGAGTCATGGTATCACTTTCACTCATAAAGTTTTTGATGGGGATGGTCTTGCGTTATATTTTAAAGTCTATTTAAGTGACATCGAGTACGAAGATGATAATGCTGAAGATGAAGATAAAGATAATACTGATAAACCTGCTACAGTAGAAAAGTTGGTAGATGGTGTAACGAAGCAATTTATAAAAGGTGAGAGACTGAAATATTACCCTAGAGGTATGAATCTGTTTTCTTCCAGTCGAGGAATGAAAAAGCCAGTAGTGGAAGAACTGACAAATAAAGAAGCTATGGCTCGTGTGGGAGATGCTAAGCTGGTGTATCGTGAGACTTATTCCATCGGTGCTGACAAGAAAGGCAATCTGGTAGATAAACGGTATTATAAGAAAAAAGTCTAAAAAGTGGTAATCTGTTTCGGGATTTTATTCAGAATGGTAGCATTCAAACACCATATGTCTGTTTCGATTCATTCTGATTTTTCTAATATCAATCAAACCAATATCCCCCGAAACCTGCTCATCAACCGATACTGCATAGTTCCATAAATCCGCAGAATATTTCTTCTATCATGGCATTTGAATTTTTGTATATGCTTGATTTTCTGCGTATTTTCAGAAGTAAGAAGTGTGGTATCAAAAAATAAGATGAAAAAAGTGTATAAATTTAAACAAATCTTTTAAACATTTCCTGCCGACTTTAAGGAACTTTGGAAACTACAGACTGTTTTCAGAATGACGCATATAGGCATAAGTTAACCAACAATGAAAAGGAGGCTGGTGTTTATGATTTATGGATTTATATCATCACTCGATGATGAGACAACAAAGGTGTTTTTCAGAAGTAAGAAGATTCGTGGGAATAATATTTATAATGCTGGAAGTCTTGGTGAACTTACATCGGTTCTGCAGAGTGGAGATGTAGTTTATACCGTTAGCTGTAATCGTTTTGCATCGGTGCGACAGGTGTATACTTTTGCGAGGTTCTGTCATGAAAGGGGTATCGTTCTTCATTTTGTGGCAGAGCCTTATCTTGATATGGGCAACGGTAAGCAGTGGAGACCAGCTGTTGCCAAAGTCATTGCCAGCATGGTGGAGAGTGAACAGAAAGCAAAGGGAATGATGGCACAAGGATTCAAGATGAGTGATTCCCAGTGGGAGTATGCCTATCGGTGCTTTGAGTTGATGAACCTTGATATTCTGGCACATCTGTTTTCTGCGGATGGTGTACTGAGGCGTGGTAGCTGATTGATACTGGTAAGTTTGGCAGTGCGTATTGTGTTGGTTCTGGGGTAAATGTGTAGGGTGGTTCTTTCGCCCTGCTCCTGCCTTTGGGGTATGGTCTTGCGGTTTCCGCTTGGCTTGCCCCTCACGCCTGCACACAATGCCCTACGGTGCGTTTTATTGGCTTTGGTGCGTACTACTGCCACCGTGGGGCAAAAATCGAAATTTGGGCTTTCTGGGGCTTGGGATTATAGTTCTTATTCGTACTGGTTTAGGAACTATGGCTATACTGGTGGGTTCTGTGGTATCGTTAGCGAATTTTAGGAACTATCTGGGTGTAGTTATTGGAACTTGGCATATTTTGGCTGACCTTTACTGGTTGGTCTGTGATGATATTTGATTGGAGTTGGTGTAATGAATAAGAGAACAAGAGCAATAGACGAAGATACCTACAAGCTGATTATAGCCACCATGAAGAATGGTTTTGTGCATGAAGGTGTGCAGTCTAAGCCCAATGGGAGGGTTGCCACAGTTCTTGTACTGGAATATAATCTTGGTCTGCGTGTTGGTGATATCCTGCAACTTAAGGTAGACAGTTTTGTGAAAGATGGCAGTCGGTATCGTCTGGATATATATGAGCAGAAGACTGGCAAATACAGAAATTTCACAGTACCGAATGAAGTGTATCAGTTTGTGCGTGATTATGCTTATGCTCATGGTATCTCTTCAAGTGCAAGATTATTTCCGATTACAGAAAGAGCAGTATTGAAGCATCTGAAGGCAGTATGCTCTTATCTGGCTCTTAACGGGGTAGGTTCTCACAGTTTCCGCAAAGGATTCGCCACTAACGTGTATGTGAACAATCATTACAATATCGAACTGGTCAGAACCCTGCTCCAGCATTCCAGTGTGAATGTGACCCAGAGATATATCGGTATCGGTAGTAAGGAACTGGAAGAAGCCATCCAGAAGAATGTCTGTCTTGGGTAGAATGGGCGAAAAAGAGAATATATTATTTTATTACTGCATCCTATATGGCACTTTGTCAGTAGGGTGCAGTTTTCTTTTGCTCTGGTAGCAAGAAATGTGTGTGTTGATAAGATGGATTATTTGATACGGGAAGATGTTTTAGCAGGAATAACAATGATAACCATGTGAGTTGGTGGCACAAATCCATTAGCTGGAAATATGGTGTGTATAAAATGCCTTTGAAACAGCTCAGCTGGTAAATCTACATCGATGAAAGTATATGGGACTTGGGGTATGGTTACAATGTCTTTTTCTTTTAAGAGAAAGCAGAATTAACTTGAATACGATGGTATTCAGAGTTAACATCACGACACTTACAGAAGCAATTCGTAAGACTTTTGTAAGTCCTGCATTTCTTGCAGGAAGTATCCATCTCCATGAAAGTCAGCGGTATTCTGTTTGGAATATTTTGCGTCTGACCAGAAATGGATAGGCTGTACCACTCTTGCACACTTGGTTGCTGAAAAGATGCGTAATTCCGAGACAGATGCTTAAAAGTTGAGATTGCCACTATTTTGCTATTCAAGTGAGACATATAAACTTTTGATAAGGTTTGAATGACAAAATATGAATGCCATGTCTTACGCAAAGAATACTTGAGAGATAGGAGTTGATTTTTATGACAAAAGAGGATTTTATTTATGTGGGTATTGATTTACATAAGGAGACCCACACCGCAGTCATCATTGACTGCTATAACAACAAACTTGGCGAGATTACTTTGGCCAACAGACCAGCCGATTTTCCTAAGCTGGTAACTAAAGTAAAGAAATGTAATACTGATGGAAAAGCTGTAGTTTATGGTCTTGAGAATGCATATGGTTACGGCAGACCTTTAGCGGTGTGGCTGATTGATAAGGGGTGTCTTGTAAAAGATGTTAATACCGCTATTTCACATCGTCAGGCGAAACACCGAGGTGCCATGTATCGAAAGAGTGACAGTGATGATGCAGAAGCCATTGCCCTTGCAACTCTAAATATGCTTGATAAACTTCCAGATGCGTGTCCGAATGATGCATACTGGTCACTTGGTCAGCTTGTGCATCGTAGGGATAATATCATGAAACAGCGAACCAGACTGGTTAACCAGTTGCATGAACAGTTATGCATCGCATATCCATCTTACAAGCAGTTTTTCAATGATATCAGCAGACCTACTGCACTGTATTTCTGGGAGCATTACCCATCAAGAAAGTATCTAAAGGGTAAGACTGTTGAGGATTTGCGTGAGGAACTTGTTCCTGTCAGTCACAATAAATGTTCCACCAAGACCTGCGAGAAAATCCTGGATGCTGTTGCCAGTGACAAAGTCAAAAATAATGACTTCCAAGATGCAAGAGATATGGTAACCCTTAGTATTGTCAGCGATTTACAGCACTATGACAAACAGCTGGCTGAAGTAGATAAGATGTTAGAGAAGATGTATAAAATGCTGGGTTGTACACTTACCACAATCCCAGGGGTAAATGTTATCACAGCAGTGAAGATTCTATCAGAAATCGGTGATATCAAACGTTTTGCCAATGCCAATAAACTGGCACAGTTTGCTGGTATTGCACCGCTTCATTTATCATCCAGTGGTAAAGGTAAGGATTTTGCTACAAAGCAAGGCAACAGAAGATTGCAAGCTACGATTTACTTTCTTGCGATTCAGATGGTGCAGGTATCCTCTAAAGGTACACCGAGAAATCCAGTAGTTCGTGCATACTACGAGAAGCGTAAAGCAGAAGGTAAGACCAGCCAGCAGGCTTTGATTTGTATTTCAAGACGATTAATCAGTATTATTTATGGAATGTTAAAGAACGGTACAGAGTACCGAATGCCAGTAGTGGAAAATGCTGGCGAAACTGTATAGTAATAATGGCAAATATGTGATATTATTTTTAGCAGATGAAACAGTCGGCTTTGGGAAGTGCATTCATTTTTCGGAAGAGTGGCATCGGCTTGGATAATTATAAGGGTAAAGAGTCTCTGTCAAGAGTGGTAGTAATGCTATAGACTATTATGTTGGACCAAATGGTAAAGTATTACCAAGTCAATATAAGGATTGGATTGGTACGAATATACAAGAGGAATTACTGAGCCAAGCAGAAAATCCACAGTTGAAAAATGCAATAAAACAGTTATATAGAGGAAAGTCATTTATAGGGGATGGTGGAACTGCAGATGTGATTAGATTTGAACAGGAGACAGGAATTATGCTTGGAAAGAATGGTGGTTCTCATGTTCAAAAAGGAATAGACATGGCAAGTTATATTCAAAACAAGATTTTGACACAAAATTTAAGTGACACCGACAGGACTTTAGCTACAAGATTATTAGACGATTTAAATAGCGCATTAGGTAGGTGATAAATTATGAATTATGGTAAATTGTATTCGGAATTTAAAGCGGCTGTACCTGAGAGTGTTGGCTTTTGTGAGGAGAAAGAAGTGGAAAATTTTATTGATGATACGGTTGGGATTCATGTGTCTTTTGGTATGATTGTTGTTCCTTACATACTTTGTATTGTAGATAATCGAGAAGATACGGTAATACAAAAAATTTTCTGCTTTATGGAGCAAATGGCAATTTGTCAAGATATTAAAGTGCAAGAAGTGTTAGATTTTACAATACTGGAACAATTAGCGGATGAGGGACATGATAAGCTTCAAGAATGTAAAAAATATATGGGAATGAATACCTTACAACATTGTGAAAAAGTTGAGGAATACTTTTATTAAATTTAATAATGGTTATATTTTAGGATTTCCAATTCCCTAAATCTCTTTTTCAAAAAAATAACTGTATCGCCTACATATTATTCACTTTATAAACAGGTAGGTGATACAGTTGATTTTATTCCATTAGCAGAGGAAGTGGGGAAGATTATATAATTTCCTGTTCTAATGAAGTCCACTGAAATTGAGATTCTTCATCATAAAGCTGATTGCTGATTATCAGTTCAGTGTCTTTCTTAAGAAAGGTTTTCTGGAAATAATACCCTTTATCTATGAAATGATATCCCAGTTTCATTTTCATAATATGTTCCGCATCAGCTCTGGTAGAAGTTTTGTCTGATTTCGGCGGTGTGCTTCGGCAGAAATATAGAAATGGATATTCAGCGTTCTGTAAATATTCAGCTACTTTCTGGTGGAAAGGCTGATATTTGTAACTAGTAACAGCACAAGTATGCTCTGAACCGATGTATGGCACATCTAGAAGTAACAGTTTTTCAGTATTATCGTTTTTTAAATATCCGAGGCAATCCTGCTGGGTAATGATAGCATTCTGTAGTTTTAAATGTGCTGGTAAAAATCTGAAGATTCTCTCCATGATTTTACCAGCCCTTTCCACTATTGTCTTATCAATACACTGGACGATGAACATCTTGTAAGCAATATCGATATCACAGTCAACCTTGTGGTAATTCACACGCTTTTCTGCATAATCATTGATTGCTTTCTTGAATGCAGATAACTTTGGATTCTTGGTTTCTGGCTGTTCGATGAATGAGAGGTTAGTTTCAAGAAGTTTTTTAATCAACTTCAAAGGTTCTTTTTTTAGCACATTCAGAAAATTGGTTCTTAGAGGATTAAGGTCATTTAAGACAACAGATTTCCAAGGATATGTTTTTAATCCCCAAAATAATGAACCAGTAGCACAGCACCCATCAATCAGTGTAAAAGACTCATGTTGGATTTCCATTGCATCTACAGCATCAGCAGTTGCTACTTGCATTGTATGATTCTTTGAACCAACAATAGTGTAGAGTGGCGAAATACAGTCAGTATAAAATGTTATGGGTAGAACCAGATAGTCGGCAAGTGCAGACTCTATCAGTTGATTATATGTAAAAGCTGGATGTTGTTCCTGCAACCTATCCAGTAATCCATCATAAACAGCAATCGTCATGGATTTATATGCAGATGGAGCAAGCTGGTCTGGATGATTAACTGCCAGATACAGATTGTCTGTACTGTGTAATTTGTTCTTCTTTTTATATAGAGCCAGTAACATAATAATTAACATACAATCTGTTTTTGTATATTTCTTTCCAAAGTCTGTTTCAATCTTTTTAACGGCATTCTCCCATAGAATTGTGTTGATTTGAATTTTGATATCCTTTCTTACCATGATCTTTCCGTCTCCTTGATGGTTTATTTGCCCTCAGAGAGGAAAAATACGATTCCAGTCATACTCAGCCTACTTTGCATAGAATAGTCTGTTTTGCATTGCTGACAAGATGAGGGTTTCCCTGAGGACGGAAAGAGTAGAGCGATATCAGTGATTAAAAAATAAATATAAAAAATGGTATATGTAATGAAGAAATTGATATAAAAGGCGGTATTTCAGATACAAAAAAATCAAAAAAGCAGTAATCTAATCTCAAATTTCTTTCAAAAAAGCGGTAATTTCGACTCAAATATTGCTTCGAAAGGCGGTAAATAACATACAGATTTTTGTCATAAAGACGGTATCGAATTCTTTTGATTTTGTTATCAAAGATATTGCAGGAGCCTTTTTTACTTTAGAAATCTAACTATTTTCTAAGAATTATTCGTAATTAAGTTTCACTTCAAGATGGATTATGACATTCACAGACAGCTTACAAATAATTCGCTGGGGTCTCATGAATACAGACAACTAAGAGAATGAAGGATAATCCCCAGCAATCTCAAATCATCATCCGTTGATACCATCAAAATTCTCCAATCTTAATCTGAACTTCTTAATATAACATCTCTGTTTTGATTCATTCTGATTTTTGGAATATCAAATCAACTAATATCTTCAACAACCTGCTCATCAACCGATACTGCGTAGTTCCCTAAATCCGCAGAATATTTCTTTTATCATGGCATTTGAATTTTTGTATATGTTCGATTTTTTACGTATTTTCTGAAGAATAAAGTGTGCGACCAAGAATTAAGATGAACCACTGGTGGGGTGTTAAACTTCTTTTCTAAATATAACATGCCGACTTTAAAGAACTTTGGAAACTACAGACTGTTTTCAGAATGACGCATATAGGCATAAGTTAACCAACAATGAAAAGGAGGCTTGTGTTTATGATTTATGGATTTATATCATCACTTGATGACGAGACAACAAAGGTGTTTTTCAGAAGTAAGAAGATTCGGGGGAATAACATTTACAATGCTGGAAGTCTTGGTGAACTTATATCGGTTCTGCAGAGTGGAGATGTAGTTTATAC
Source organism: Acetivibrio ethanolgignens (assembly GCF_001461035.1). Classification (GTDB taxonomy): domain Bacteria; phylum Bacillota; class Clostridia; order Lachnospirales; family Lachnospiraceae; genus Velocimicrobium; species Velocimicrobium ethanolgignens. The sequence goes on from NZ_LNAM01000197.1 coordinate 9,453, forward strand.
CGTTAGCTGTAATCGTTTTGCATCGGTGCATCAGATATATACCTTTGCAAGGTTCTGTCATGAAAGGGATATCATTCTTCATTTTGTAGCTGAGCCGTATCTTGATATGGACAATGGTAAGCAGTGGAGACCAGCAGTTGCCAAAGTCATTGCCAGCATGGTGGAGAGTGAGCAGAAAGCAAAGGAAATGATGGCACAAGGTTTCAAGATGAGTGATTCCCAGTGGGAGTATGCCTATCGGTGCTTCGAGATGATGAACCTTGTGAACCCTATTCGTACTGGTTTAGGAACTATGGCTGTACTGGTGGCTTTTGTGGTGGCAGGTAGTGGATTATGGAACTATAGGTGTGTAGGATTAGGAACTTGCCATTGATGACTGGTGCTTGGCTGTATTGGTTTATTTTGTATCTGAAGTAGTTCCTGCTCCAGCATTCCAGTGTGAATGTGACCCAGAGATAAATATCATCACAGCAGTAAAGATACTGGCTGAAATCGGTGATATCCGCAGATTCCCAAATAAGGACAAGCTGGCACAGTTTGCTGGTATTGCCCCAATCAAGCTGTCATCCTATGGAAAGGGGGAAAGATAAAGCCACAAAGCAGAGAAACAGACGATTACAAGCTATTATATACTTCCTTGTCATCCAGATGGTGCAGGTATCTTCAAAAGGAACACCAAGAAACCCAGCATTCCGTGGGTACTATGAGAAGCGGAAATCAGAGGGCAAGAGCAGCCAGCAGGCGCTGATTTGCATATCCAGAAGATTAATAAACATCATCTATGGGATGTTAAAAAGCGGTACAGAGTACCGAATACCAGTAGTAGAAAATGCTGGCGAAAATATGTAGAGCAAATGTCGAATATGTGGTAGAATTTTAAGCAGATGCAGAAGTCGGCTTTGGGAAGTGTATTCATTTTTCAAAAGAGAGGCATCGGCTTGGATTATTATAAGAGTAAAGAGTCTCTGTCAAGAGTGGTAAATATTCAACTCAAATTAGTCCCGAAATGGAGAAAAAAATATTAGAAGGACAAAGAAAAAGTCCTGTTAAAAATGAGGTGATAGGAGGACATTCTCCCCAGATTAATAATAGCAATGATTTATTTGCAGTGGAAGAACTGTCAGTAAATGCAGATGGAACTAGAAATGTAAAATTTGTAAAAGATTTACAAGATGGCAATATTTCTAAAATTAAGAAAAGCACTGTTTTCCCGGATTTATGGAGTGATTCGTGGTACGATGATGGCTTTCATATAGCACAAAGTATTATGAATGATTTTTCAAAGGATGATTGGGAAAAGCTTTCTAATGATATATTGAATAAAGACTTAGAATGGAAAAAAAAATTAGTATATTGTCTTGATAACCAAATAATCCAAGAGGAATTAGAGATAATAGGTAAATTGCTTCATACAAAAGATGATGAATTACTAGAAATGTGTATTGATACATTGCGTTCATTTGATAATGAAATGGGACATTTATATATAAAAATGCATCCAGAAATAATAAAAGAAGCTAAAGAAAGAATGGATACTGCAGGAAATGCTACAAAAAGAATGTTACAATGCTTTTTGGAAGTGTTTGATATTCTTTAAATTAGGGTTATTCTTTCGGACTTCCAACAACCTACAACTCCTGCCCGTCTATTAATTAACCATCATAGCTGCCCAGAAGCAATTAAGAATCCATAATGTTAATTAATAGACACTAGCGAAGTTTTGCCGAGTTGGGTATACGAAAGGACATTGTAAAACCAAAATAGAATATTTAGTTCCAGAATGCTGATATAAACGTTCTGCTTCAAAAATAAAAATGTAAAAATTGCACAAAAGAGGACGGCTGTCCTTGAATATCATGCGACAAAATTGTACATTAAAATAAAGTGACAGATACTTCCTCCTAGTACAAACAGATGAAAAATCTCGTGTGTACCGAAGTATTTGTGACGGCTGTTAAAAAGAGGAAGCTTTAGTGCATAAATGATTCCACCGATTGTGTAGATGATACCGCCGGCTAAAAGAAGCCCAAAGGCTTTCGGAGGCAGTGCATTTACAATAGGGGCAAATGCTAGCACGCAGGTCCAGCCCATGGCAATGTAGATAATGGAGGAGAACCATTTGGGGCAGGTTACCCAGAAGGCCTTCAGGATAATGCCTGCCAGGGCGATGCACCAGATTAGAAGAAAAAGACTAAGGCCCAGCTTTCCGCCGAGAACAACAAGACAAATCGGTGTGTAGCTGCCGGCAATCATGACGAAAATCATCATATGGTCAAATTTCTTCAGTATGCGGTTGGCATGCTCTGATAAATCAAAGGTGTGATACAGGGTACTGGCTGTATACAGCAAAAACATACTGATAATGAAAATGGCAAGGGAAATGGTGCATATTGGGTCTGGCTGTCTGTGAGCCTTGATAAGCAATGGTGTAGCGGCGAATAAAGCCATCAGCATACCGATAAAATGAGTGATGGCGCTTCCTGGATCCTTTGGCAGATGGGTTTGTTGTCTGTTCATAAAAAACTCCTTTCTATATCCATGCATTAAGAGTAGTATATGCAAATTTAATAACAATATTACAACATGTAGTTTTCAAAACTATGTATTATAGTTTTGATATTACACCTGTGAAACGAAAAAAGCAAGGTATATTTTAAAAAAAATTACAAATATCCGTAAAAAGGTGATATACTTAATAATAAATGTACAGGATATCAGGAGGTTCTTATGGATATACAGGTTGGAGATGTTATTAGGTTGAAAAAGCCTCATCCTTGCGGAAGCAAAGAATGGGAGGTACTGCGGATAGGTATGGATTTTCGCTTGAAATGTATGGGCTGTGGACACCAGATTATGGTACCCCGGAAGCAGATTGAGAAAAATATCAGAGGAATAGAAAAAAGGTAAGGAAGGCACACATGCACAAGAGAGTTTATAAGCTGCTGATACTTTTGACAGTTTTTGTAGCCGCTTTGTTTTTCATGAGCGGGCACATAAAGGAAGAAGAAATTACGCTGGAAAATACGGTAAAGATGAAGGAGGCGACATTTCCACTTCTCTATCTGAAAAGCGGTGGATATGCTATGAACCAGCTGCATGGCTATAGCAGTAATATTGCTGCAGGAAAGATAAGAGAAACGATTACTCCTTTAGACTCCCGAAAGACCATAGAGATTTTTCTGGAGGAAAAGGGCAGGGAGATAAAGAAGCTTAAATTTGAGGTTAGAAAGCCTGGCGATATCCAGGTGCTGGAATCCGGTTTAATCAGTGCACTGGAGGAAGGCGATGGGGTAAAGACAGCGAAGCTTAAGCTCTCTGCAAATCTGGATACCAGCAGGGAATATGCCCTGAAGCTTACGGCAGTGACAGATGATGGAGAGAAGCTCCATTATTACACCAGAATTAAGTACTATGAAACAGATTTTTTCTTAAAGGAAAAGCTTGACTTTGTAGCAAGGTTTCATGAGTCCAGTATGGATAAGAAAAAGGCAGCTTCTTTGGCAGCGTATATGGAGCCGTCAAAGACAGAGGACAATACAAGCCTTGCCCGGGTTACGATTCATTCCAGTCTTGATAATTTGAGCTGGGGTAATTTAGAGCCTGAGGTGATTACGGAGATTATTCCTTCCATTAAGGAGATAAATGTAGAAACAGCAGCAGTTCTTCTGGACTATTTTGTGTCTGCAGATACAGAATCGGGACAGTGTGTATACCGGGTAAAAGAGTTTTACCGTATCCGTTATACCAGTAACCGGATTTATCTTTTGAATTATGAAAGAACCATGGAAGAGCTTTTCGATATTGAAAAGACCAGTGTTTCAAAAAGTGATTTTAAAATTGGAATCGCCAGTGAAGAAAATCTGGATTTAATGACGAATGCAGATAGTACGAAGGTGGCCTTTGTCAGGGAAGGAGCACTGTGGTACTATAGTCTGGCTGAAAATAAGGCAGTTTGTGTATTTTCGTTTTTAAGTGAAAATGGGGATTACTTAAGAGATGCTTATGATCAGCACAGTATTCGGATTTTAAATATGGATGACAGCGGAAATATTGATTTTACGGTATACGGTTATATGAACAGGGGTGATTATGAGGGGAAAACCGGATTAGTTCTGTATCATTTTTATGCAGATAGTGGCCGTATTGAAGAGCGTGTATATATTCCGCTGGAGGCCAGCTACCAGATTCTGAAAGAGGATATGGAGGGCTTCAGCTATGTAAGCACAAAGGGTGTGTTTTATTTTACAGTAAATGACAGAGTATATTCATATAATATTGCTGCACGACGGTTGAAAACGGTGGCAAGGAAGGTTACAGAGGAGAATTTCACAGTACTTGAGGGAGCGGGAGCAGTTGCCTGGCTTGACAATCCGGAGATTGAAAAATCAAAGAGCATTTCAATTCTCGACCTGGAAAGTGATGATGTAACAAATCTTTCGGCACCGGAAGGGGAGTGCATTAAGATATTTGGCAGTATGGGCGGTAGCGTGATTTTCGGCTATGTTCATCCAGAGGACATCTTCCAGGCTGAAAATGGCGAGGAATATACACCTGCTTATGAACTGGAGATAGCAGATAAAACTGGTAAAATCCAGAAAACCTATCAAAAAAAGAATATCTATATTACAAAGGCAGAGGTTAAGGAAAATGTAGCAAGGCTTACCCGGGTAAAGAAAAGCGGGGACAGCCGGTATCCGTATCGTGAGATTTCCTCAGACAGTATTTTAAGCCAAGGCGGTGAAGTCCTTGCTGGGGTGGCCTTAGAAACGAGAGTGACAGAACAGACGAAGACAGAATATTATATTTCCCTGCCGGATACCTTTAGTATGGATGAGCAGCCGAAGGTTGTGTATACGGAGAATGCAATTCTTTCAGAGGACACGACATTACGGCTTCCAGAAGAAGAATGGGATATCAAAAAATACTATGTATATGCATTGGGTGAAATTACTGCTTCCTATGATGAGCCGGCAGAGGCTGTTATAGAAGCGGACCGCCAGATGGGAGTAGTGCTTAACCATGAAAGCCTCCTGGTATGGGAACGGGGAGGCCGGTTCAATCATAAAACACTGGGACATATAAAGCAAACCAGAACGAAGGACGGGATAACGGCAAAGGGAGCCTGCCTATATATGCTCCTTTCTAATGCAGGTGTATCAAAGGATGCAAAAGCATTGTCCGAGGACAGCCGTTCTATACCGGAAATACTTGGCGACAGTCTTTTGGAGCCCATTAATTTAACAGGCTGTACTCTGGATGAGATGCTTTATTTTATCAGTAGCGGTAAGGCTGTGATTGCTATGAAGGCAGAAAACAGACCAGTAGTAATTACCGCGTATGATGAATCGACAGTGACCTGGTTTGAACCAAAGGAAGGCAGTGTTAAGCAGTCAATTACTGCAGCAGCTTCTCAGTTCGAGAAGGCTGGCAATATATTTATAAGCTATGTAAACTAAAGGAGGAAATGAGAAATGGGAATACCAACACCACATAATGCGGCGAAGAAGGGCGATATTGCAAAGACAGTTTTAATGCCGGGTGATCCGCTACGTGCCAAATTTATTGCTGAGACATATCTGGAAAATCCGGTATGCTTTAATACAGTCAGGAATATGTTTGGCTATACCGGAACCTATAAGGGAAAGGAGATTTCTGTTATGGGAGGCGGTATGGGAATCCCTTCCATCGGAATTTATTCCTACGAGCTGTTTCATTTTTACGATGTGGATAGCATCATCCGTATTGGTTCTGCTGGTGGACTTTCCAGTGACATCAAGGTAAGAGACGTTGTAATTGCAATGGGAGCTTCTACAAACTCTAATTACGCAAACCAGTTTAAGCTTCCGGGAACCTTTGCTCCGATTGCGGACTATGGTCTGCTAAGAAAGGCAGTAGAGGTTGCTGAAGAAAGGGGAATTAAGACGGTGGTAGGAAATGTTTTATCCTCTGACACTTTCTATGATGACAACGCAGAAGCAAATGATTTATGGAAAAAAATGAACGTGCTCTGCGTAGAAATGGAAGCGGCGGGGCTTTATATGAATGCAGCACGGGCTGGTAAAAAGGCACTCTGCATCCTAACCATTTCTGACCATATTTATACTGGAGAAGCTCTTCCGGCAGAAGAAAGACAGAACACTTTCCGGGAGATGATGGAGATTGCTCTGGAGCTCTAAAAAAACAGGAAAAACATTGCAAAGAAAAAGACAGGATGTTATAATAATTTGTGTGATATAGGGGCAATGTTAAAGGTCCAAGCGTCACATAATTTATAATTATCACAAATAGTGAATGAAGGAGGAAACAAAAAATGAAAAAAAGAGTATTGGCACTTTTGATGGTGGCAACAATGGCAATGAGCTCTTTGGTTGCTTGTGGCAACAAGACAGAGACTCCTGCTGAAACACCGGCTGCAAGTGGTGCACCGGAAACAGAGGCTCCTGCAGAGCCAGCTAAGACCGTTAAGATTGGTATGGTTACTGACGTAGGTGGAGTACATGATGGTTCCTTCAACCAGTCTTCCTGGGAAGGTCTTCAGAGAGCACAGAAAGAGTTAGGCATCGAGGCTAAGTATTTAGAGTCTGCTACAGATGCAGATTACTCTCCAAACATTGAAACCTTTGTAGATGAAGGATATGACTTAATTATCTGTGTTGGTTATATGTTAGCAGATGCTACCAGAAAGGCAGCAGAAGCTTATCCAGATCAGAAGTTTGCTATCATTGATGATTCTTCTAATGCTGATCTTCCAAACGTTACCTGCTTAATGTTTGAGCAGGCTCAGGCTTCTTATCTGGTAGGTGTTGTGGCTGGTATGGCTACACAGACTAACAACGTAGGTTTCGTACTAGGTATGGCAAGTGAAACTATGAACCAGTTTGGTTATGGATACCTTGCAGGTGTTCTCGATACTAACCCAGATTGCAAAATTCAGCAGGTAAATGCTAACAGCTTTGGTGATACCGCTATGGGTAAATCTACAGCAACTCAGATGGTAACTAACGGTGCAGATGTTATCTTCCACGCAGCTGGTGGTACAGGTATCGGTGTTATTGAGGGATGTAAGGAAAGCAAGATTTGGGCTATCGGTGTAGATAGTGACCAGAGTGTATTAGCTCCTGAGACTATTCTTACTTCTGCTATGAAGAGAGTAGATAATGCTTGCTTTGATATCGCTAAGGCCTGCGTGGAAGGCAATGTTGAGTCTGGTGTTAAGACTTATGATTTAGCAAGTGCTGGTGTTGACGTAGCTCCTACAACAGACAACTTAACAGATGAGATAAAGGTTGCTGTAGAAGATGCTAAGGCTAAGATTATCGCTGGTGAGATTGTAGTTCCTACAACTCAGGCAGATTTTGAGGCTAAGTACGGCGACGCTTACGAATTAGACTAATTAAAGTAGATGATTAACTGCCGGGGGCTGTTATGAAACAGCCCCCGCGGTATTTAAAATCAGATGGATAAGGATTTTCGTAAGCTGCAGCAGGGACTGCATTTTACGAGAGTGTTTATCAAAGGAGATGAAGTAGCATGAGAGATATTTCCATGGAACGAGTAAACCAGACAAGAGAAGAGATTTTAAACACCATTGAGAACAGAACCCTGACGCATGAGCAGAAGGTGGCTGCTATGGCTAATCTGGCAGATTCTTTGATGGAGGTTTTGGAGCTACCGGAAGGACTTTTAGAATTGATGGATCCAGAGCCGGAAAAGAAGATTATTTGCGACCTGGGTGAAGGTCATGCACCGGTAAGACCAAGGTATATTATACCGGATTATGCAAAGTTTATGAAGGAAGGCAGTGAATTCCTTCAGCTGAAGCCACCGACGGATATTTGGGAGGCTACCAATGCATTATTGATTTTTTATAAGCATGTACCAAGTGTTACGAATTTTCCGGTATATGTGGGTAATCTGGATGAGCTTTTAGAGCCGTTTATTAGGGACGAAGAGGAAGCAAGGAAGGCAATCCGCCTGTTCTTGACCCATATTGACAGAACGATACTGGATTCCTTTTCCCATGCGGATATCGGACCTTATGATACAAGGGCTGGCCGCATTATAATGGAGGTAGAAGCAGAGCTTTGCCAGGCAGTACCTAATCTGACTCTTAAGTATGACCCGGATATTTTGCCGGATGATTATGCAGCATTGGCAGCAAAGACTGCACTTACCTGTGCGAAGCCAAGCTTTGCCAATCATAGGATGTTTAAAAAGGAGCTGGGAGAGGACTATGTGATTGCCAGCTGCTACAACGGACTGAAGCTGGGTGGCGGCTCCTTTACACTATGTCGTATTTTATTAGGTAATCTGGCAAAGAAAGCTGACAGCATAGAAGATTTTAAGAAAAAGTATCTTCCATATGCCTTGGATATTATGGCGAGATATATGGATGAAAGAATTCGTTTTATGGTAGAAGAAAGTGGTTTCTTCGAAAGCAATTTCCTTTCTAAGGAAGGTTTTATACATAAGGATCGGTTTACTGCCATGTTTGGTATGGTAGGACTGGCGGAGTGTGTGAATGCCCTGTTTGAGAAAGAAGGAAAGGAGGGACGCTATGGACATTGCCAGGAGGCAGATGATTTAGGTGTTGAGATTGTGGAGCAGATTTGTGCCTTTAATGAGGCTCATAAGAACCCATATTGTGGAATTACAGGAGGACATTTCCTGATGCATGCTCAGGTGGGCTTGGATAGTGACAGAAAGTCAAGTCCTGGCTGTCGTATTCCGATTGGAGAGGAGCCGGAAAGCTTGGCAGAGCATTTAAGCCACTGCGGACGTTTCCATAAGTACTTCCCATCTGGTATTGGTGATATTTTCCCAGTTGAGGTGACTGCTCAGAAGAATCCGGATTATGTAGTGGATATTGTAAAGGGAGCTTTTGTAAAGGATGTGAGGTATCTTTCCTTCTATTCCTCTGACAGTGATGTAATCCGTATTACCGGCTATCTGGTAAAACGCTCCGAGATTGAGAAGCTCAGAGCTGGTAATAATGTGCTTCAGGATACAACTAAGCTGGGTATGGGAGCCGCTGATAACAGCCATATTCTGGAAAGAAAGGTTCGTTAGAATGGAAGCGGTAGTAAATAAAATTATTCCCTTCAGTGCTGTAGATGGTCCAGGGAACCGGACTGCTATATTTTTACAGGGCTGCAACTTTAACTGCCAGTATTGTCACAATCCAGAGACAATAGGAAAGAAAAACCCATATACAAAGCTTATGACACCAGAAGAGGTCATGGCAGAGGTGAAAAAAAATATACCCTTTGTCCGTGGAATTACGGTGTCCGGCGGCGAGTGTACACTGCAGGCTGACTTTTTAAAGGAGCTTTTTACACTGGCAAAGGAAAAGGGACTTACAACGCTAGCTGACAGTAATGGAAGCTATGCCTTTGATAAAGACCCGGAGCTGCTTTCTGTGATGGATGGAGCGATGATAGATATCAAGGCATTTTTTCTGGAGGATCATAAAAGGATTACCGGACAGGGGAATGAAGTGGTACTGAGGCAAAGCCGTTTTTTGGCAGAACAGGGAAAGCTGTTTGAAATTCGGACAGTGATATCACCGGAACTGTTTGATGCGAAGGAAACGGTTAATCAGATATGCCGGTTTTTTGAAGAATACAATAAAAAGAAGTCCATTCGTTATAAGCTGATTGCTTTTCGCCCGATGGGGGTAAGGAAAGCTTATGTGAAGGGATTGACAGTGCCGGAGGAGGCACTGATGAATGAGCTTAAATCCATTGCCAGAAGCTATGGATTTACAGATATAATAATTATTTAGAAGAATTTAAATATTTCTAATGAGAATGGGAAAAAGGAGGAAAAGCCTTGGAAAAGCAAAGAAATGTCCAAATGGATACGGTTGTTATTGAGATGCGTAACATTGTAAAAAAATTCGGTAGCTTTGTGGCAAACGATAACATTAATCTGACCGTACACAAGGGCGAGGTTCACGCTATTTTAGGTGAGAATGGAGCCGGCAAGAGCACACTTATGAATGTGCTTTATGGATTATACCATCCGACCTCCGGAGATATTTTAGTCAACGGAGAAAAGGTAGCTATTGACAATCCAAAGAAAGCAATTGAGTTAGGAATCGGTATGGTACATCAGCACTTTATGCTGGTACAGCCATTCTCTGTTACAGAGAATATCGTTCTGGGAATGGAGCCTATAAAGGGGATGACCCTTGATATGAAAAAGGCAAGAGAGGAAGTAGTTAAGCTTTCAGAACGCTATAACATGCAGATTGATCCGGATGCAAAAATTGAGGATATCTCCGTAGGTATGCAGCAGCGTGTGGAGATTTTAAAGGTACTCTATCGTGGTGCAGATATCCTGATTCTGGATGAGCCGACAGCTTCTCTGACACCACAGGAGATTGAAGAGCTGATTGAGATTATCGGTAATCTTACAAAGGATGGTAAATCTGTTATTCTGATTACCCACAAGCTAAAGGAGATTAAGGCATCTGCAGATTACTGTACGATTATCCGCCAGGGTAAATATATCAATACAGTAGATGTAAATGAAGTAAATGAAAATGAGCTTGCATCTATGATGGTAGGCCGTAATGTCGAGTTTGTAGTGGATAAGAAGGAGATTACCCCGGGGGAAGTGGTTCTTGAGGTAAATAATCTCCATGGCAAGGACTACCGTGATATTGAAATTCTTAAGGGGCTTGATTTAAAGGTACGGAGAGGTGAAATCGTAGGTATTGCTGGTATTGATGGTAATGGGCAGACGGAGCTGGTAGAGATTATCACAGGACTCCGTAAAGGTGAAAAGGGCTCTGTAAAGATTAACGGTGAGGAAATCTTTAACTGTACACCAAAAGATGCCTTTAATAAAGGGGTATCCAGTATCCCGGCAGACCGCCAGAAGCATGGCTTGGTATTAGACTTCTCTGTAGCAGAAAATATGATTCTTCAGAACTTCGGAGAAGAGGAGTATTCTCATAAGGGGATTTTAAAAAAGGAGGCTATTAAAGAAAAGACCCAGAAACTGATTGAGAAGTTTGATATTCGTCCTAGCGGCTGTGAAAACCGTCTGGCAGGACAGCTTTCCGGTGGTAACCAGCAGAAAGTCATCATTGCAAGAGAAATTACCAATGATAAGGATCTTCTGATTGCAGTAAATCCAACCCGTGGTCTGGATGTAGGAGCGATTGAGTTCGTACACCGTTATATTGTAGAACAGAGAAATAAAAATAAGGCAGTGCTTTTAGTATCCTTTGAGCTGGATGAGATTATGAGTCTTTCTGACAAGATTGATGTTATTTTTGATGGTAAGATTGTCGGAAGTATGGATGGCAAGGATGCAGATGAAAATACACTGGGACTTATGATGGCAGGAGGTGGGCAGCATGAAAAGTAAAAAATCGTTTATGGATAGTCAGGTATTGTTTACGCTGCTGTCTATTCTGATAGGCTTTGTTATTGGAGCGATTATGCTTTTAGTAGCAGGTATTAGCCCGGGAGAGGCCTATGGCCGTCTGATTACAGGTGTATTCAGTAAACCGAAGTTTATTGTATGGGCTATCGTATATGCAACACCACTCATTTTTACAGGTCTTGCAGTAGCCTTCTCCTTTAGAACCGGTGTATTTAATATCGGTGCAGAGGGACAGTTTGTTGTAGGAAGTATTGCAGCCTGTGTTGTAGGTATTATGGTAGATGTTCCGGCAATCATTCATATTCCGCTCTGCTTTATTACTGCTGCAGCAGCCGGAGCACTCTGGGGTATTTTAGTAGGCTGGTTGAAGGTTAAGTTTGGCATTAATGAAGTATTATCTATGATTATGTTTAACTGGATTGCTTTCTACCTGTCAAATTATATTGTAAATATCAAGATTATTCATAAAGAAGGTGGAGGAGAGGCCAGTAAGGATATTCTGGATTCTGCTAAGATTATCCTGCCTCCAAGCATTACCGAAAAGCTTGGCCCAAGTGCTAACCTGGGTATTCTTCTTGCGATTGCAGCAGCAGTTGCTATCTGGTTCTTAATCAACAAGACAACTCTTGGTTATCAGTTAAGAGCCGTTGGTTTTAACAAATCAGCAGCAGAGTATGGTGGCATCAGTGCAAATCGTGCTGTTATGACAGCGATGGCTATTTCCGGTGCATTAGCTGGCCTTGGTGGAGCTGTACAGCTGATGGGTATGTCTATGCGTATCAGTCAGTTCTCTGGTCAGGAGGGATACGGTTTCCAGGGTATTACAGTAGCTCTGATTGCTTCCTCCAGTCCGATTGGATGTATTTTTGCAGGCTTATTCTATGGTGGAATGAAATATGGTGGCTCTAAGTTAAGTCTTGTAAATGCACCAGCAGAAATCGTAGATATCATTATGGGATGTGTTATCTTCTTTATTGCAATTTCCCATGTATTGAAAAATTTGCTTCAGAAAATGAGTCAGAAAAAGGAGGTGCGTAAATAATGGACGTAATTATCAAAAATCTTGGACTTATTATCAATGCAACCTTAGTTGCTACACCGCCACTATTATATGCAGCCCTTGGCTCCTGTTTTTCTGAGCGAAGCGGAGTTGTAAATATTGGTATTGAGGGTATGATGACGATTGGTGCTTTTACCGGAGCTGTGGTTGCTTATTTCAGCCATAATGCATGGCTAGCCTTCCTCTGTGGAGGATTGGCAGGAGCCTTCTTTGGTCTGCTTCATGCAATCGCCTGTGTCAGCTTCTGTGCGGATCAGACCATTTCCGGTACAGCGATTAACTTCCTGGCACCTGGCTTTGCGATATTCTTATCCAAGGCCATGTTTAATCAGTCCTCAGATACACCGCCAATCGATGCTGCATGGAAGCTTCCAAAGATGTTTAATGATGTCTTTGAACCAGGATCCTTCCTGTCGAATGTATTTAATACCTATTCTGCTGCTTATCTGGCTTTTATTGCCGTAGCTGTGGCATGGTTTATTTTCTACAAGACAAAGCTGGGACTTCGTATCCGTGCAGTAGGTGAGCATCCAAAGGCTTGTGATACTCTGGGTATCAATGTATTCCGGGTGCGTTACTTCTGTGTTATTTTATCCGGTTTCCTGGCTGGTATCGGAGGAGCTTATGTAACACTGGCTACTGTAAACCAGTTCCGTCCAATCGTTATCGTAGGGCAGGGATTTATCGCTATTGCAGCGGTTATCTTTGGTAAGTTCCGCCCACAGGGTGCAATGATTGGATGCTTGATTTTTGGTCTCTGTAATGGTGTCAAGATTTTGGCAAGTGCAGGAAACAAGGTATCGCCAAACCTGATTTCTATGATACCTTATGTTGTTACCATCATTGCTTTGATTCTCTTTGTTGGTAAGGCAAGAGTACCTGCAGCAAATGGTAAGCCGTATGAGAAATCCAAATAATTGAAATAAAAGATGGAAAATAAAGAAAGAGCTGCCGCCGTACAGGTCGTGCAGCTCTTTGTGTCTCTAAAAATGAGGAGGTTAAATAAAAATGGAGAATAAAATGTTGATTCAGCAGGCGATAAAGGCAAGAGAGTTTGCTTACACCCCATATTCCCATTTTAAGGTAGGGGCAGCTCTTTTGAGCAAAAATGGTAAGGTATATTTAGGCTGCAATATTGAAAATGCAGGTTATACACCAAGCAACTGTGCAGAACGGACAGCATTTTTTAAAGCGGTAAGTGAGGGCGTCACTGAGTTTGAAAAAATTGCGATTGTAGCTGGTAAGGAGGAAATCGAAACCTATACTGCACCATGCGGTGTTTGCCGCCAAGTAATGATGGAGTTTTGTAAACCGGAGGAATTTAAGGTAATTATGGCTAAGAGCCCGGAAGATTATAAGGAAATGACTCTGGCAGAGCTTCTGCCATTGGGCTTTGGGCCAGATGATCTAGCATAAGGGGGATTTTGATATGAGAATGTACGATTTGATTGAAAAAAAGAAAATGGGCGAGGAGCTTTCTAAGGAAGAGATTTCCTTTATGGTCGGAGGCTATGTAAAGGGTGAAATTCCAGATTATCAGATGTCTGCCATGCTGATGGCCATTTATTTTAAGGGAATGACTACGGAGGAGCTTACCAATCTGACACTTACGATGGCTCATTCCGGGGATATGGTAGATTTATCTCCAATCCAGGGAATTAAGGTTGACAAGCACAGCACCGGTGGTGTTGGCGACAAAACCACTCTGGTGGTGGCTCCGACAGTGGCAGCCTGTGGCGTAAAGGTAGCCAAGATGTCCGGCAGAGGTTTAGGCCATACCGGTGGTACTGTTGATAAACTGGAATCCATTCCTGGATTTGTAACTGCTCTGAGTGAGCAGGAGTTTTTTGACACAGTAAATAAAATTGGTGTCAGTGTTATCGGTCAGACCGGTAATCTGGCTCCTGCAGATAAAAAACTATATGCTCTAAGAGATACCACAGCGACGGTAAACAGTGTACCGTTAATTGCGGCATCTATTATGAGTAAGAAGCTGGCAGCCGGAAGCGATTGCATCCTTTTGGATGTAACGACGGGAAGTGGTGCCTTTATCAAGGATTTTGAGGAGGCTATTGTGCTAGCGCAGACCATGGTAAATATCGGTGAGGGTGCCGGTAGAAGAACAGTGGCTCTGATTACTAATATGGATACACCTCTTGGTTCAGCTATCGGAAATATCAATGAGGTACAGGAGGTTACAGAGCTTCTAAAGGGTACTGGTCCAGAGGACTTAAAGACGGTATGTCTCCATCTGGCTGCTAATATGCTGTATCTGGCAGAAAAGGGCAGTATGGATGAATGTATGAAAAAAGCAAAAGAAACCATGGAGAGTGGTGCTTCCTATAGAAAGTTCCTGGAAATGGTAGAGGCTCAGCATGGAGATAAATCCTACATAGAAAACCCAGAGAAGTTTGATAAAGCAGAGTTTTATTATGAGGTAGCTGCACCGGCAACTGGCTATATCACTCACATGAACACCGAGCAGTGTGGTATTGCATCAGTTGTTCTGGGGGCCGGCAGAGAAACCAAGGAAAGTGAGATTGATTTCACCGCAGGTATTCGGATTCAGAAAAAGACCGGAGATTATGTCACAGTAGGTGATACTATCGCTACACTCTACTCTTCATCTGACAGTGGCTTTGCTTCTGCGGCAGATATGCTTGTAAAGGCATACACTATCAGCAGTGAGAAGCCAGAGCCAGAGAAGCTGATACTGGCAAGAGTAACAAAGGACGGGGTGCAAAAATACTAAATCGGTGTAAAAGGGAGCTAAAACAGCTCCCTTTTTTAGATAAACTTAAGAAATACCCCCTTTCATAACTTGACTAGAGAAGTTATAATAGAAGATAAGACTACTATAGAAATGGAGCGAGTTTCTTGAAGGATTGTATCATTATCGGTTGTGGCTTTGCCGGAGCAACGGCGGCAAGGCAGCTGGCAGAAGCGGGCTGGAGGGCTCTGATTCTGGAGCAGAGAGACCACATTGGCGGCAATGCCTATGATGAAGAGGACGAATATGGAGTTTTAGTCCACAAGTATGGACCGCATATTTTCCACACAGAGAAAAAACGGGTATATGAGTATTTATCAAGGTTTACGGACTGGTATGCTTACAGCCAT
This sequence comes from Acetivibrio ethanolgignens, assembly GCF_001461035.1. GTDB lineage: Bacteria > Bacillota > Clostridia > Lachnospirales > Lachnospiraceae > Velocimicrobium > Velocimicrobium ethanolgignens. The sequence continues at coordinate 25,030 of NZ_LNAM01000197.1, forward strand.
GAGGTTGTAGGAAAAGTGGGAGACAAGCTTTTGCCGATTCCCTTTAATCTAAATACACTGGGTATGGTGTATGGAGAGAAAAAGGCAAAGGAACTTCGTGAGATTTTGGAGGCCGAGTATGGAACCGAGGTAAAGGTGCCGATTCTGAAGCTTAGGAAGCACAGCCGCCAAGAGATTAAGGAGCTGGCAGACTATGTGTATCAGAATGTATTCCTGAAATATACGATGAAGCAGTGGGGAAGAACCCCCGAAGAGATTGACCCGGCAATATCCGGAAGGGTCCCGGTATTTTTGTCTTGGGACAACCGATATTTTCAGGATACCTGGCAGGGTATGCCAAGGGATGGCTATACACCACTTTTTAAGAAGCTTCTTGCTCATACCGGTATTGAGGTTCGACTTTCTTGCCCAGCAGCAAGTGTACTTTCCTTTGATAAGGAGGCTGGAAAAATTTATTTTGAAGGTAAGGAATATACAGGGACTATGATTTATACTGGAGCGATTGATGAATTGTTTGATTGCTGCTATGGAAAACTTCCGTATCGTAGCTTGGATTTTGCCTTTGAGCATTATCCAGAGAAATTTTATCAGAGCCATGGGGTTGTAAACTATACTGTCTCAGAGGAATATACCAGAATTACTGAATTTAAACGGCTGACTGGACAGGCTTGTGAGGGAACGACAATCATTAAGGAATATCCAAGGAGCTATACTGGCGGGAAGGGGCAGATTCCATATTATGCAATTCAGAATCCGGAAAATCAGGCACTTTATGAAAAATACTGCGAGCTTGCAGGCAGGTTCCCACACATGCATATGCTGGGACGGCTGGCAGAGTACAAATACTATAATATTGATGCGATTGTAGACCGGGCATTAGAGCTGGCAGAGAGCATCAGCAGGGAGGGTGTTTAAATGAAGCTGTTAAGTGTGGCAATTCCATGCTATAACTCAGAGGCTTATATGGCACACGCGATAGAAAGCCTTTTGGTAGGTGGCGAGGACATGGAGATTTTAATTGTAAATGATGGCTCCAAGGATAGGACAGCAGAGATTGCAGAGGAGTATGCTAAAAAATATCCAACGATTGTCCGGGCGATTCACCAGGAAAATGGCGGTCATGGGGAAGCTGTAAACACAGGAATTCGTAATGCAACGGGCCTTTATTATAAGGTGGTAGACAGTGATGACTGGGTAGATGCTGAGGCACTGCATAGGATTTTGAAGGTTTTGCGAGAAATGGTGGAAAATTCCACTGGGTTGGATGTGCTAATTTCCAATTATGTATATGAAAAGCCATCTGTAAATAAACAAAAGGTCATTGATTATCGGAATGCCATGCCGACAGACCGCATTTTTACGTGGTCTGATTTGAAACATTTTAAAGCAAGCCAGAATATCCTGATGCACTCGGTTATTTACCGGACGAAGCTGTTACGGGATTGTGGATTAGAGCTTCCGAAGCATACCTTCTATGTGGATAACATTTATGTGTATTACCCATTGCCTCATGTGATGACAATGTATTATCTGGATGTTGATTTTTATCGCTATTTTATCGGAAGAGAGGATCAGTCGGTAAATGAAAAAGTTATGATTGGAAGGATTGACCAGCAGCTTAAGATTACTAGGATTATGATTGAAGCCCATGATTTAAGTAAAATTAAGAATAAAAAGCTTCGTGGCTATATGACAAAATACTTAACTATGATGATGACAGTCAGTACGGTGCTGTTAATCCGTGAAGGCTCAGATGCCAGCCTGGCCAAGAGAGATGAGTTGTGGAAGTTCCTGGAAAAGAGTAACAAGAATCTTTACAAGGCTGTGAAACGCTGTTTCCTGGGACGCTCCATGCAGCTTCATGGAAAGATGGGAAATCTTTTGATTATGTGGGGATATCAGCTTTCACAGAAGATTTATGGGTTTAATTAATATGATACCAGGGGCAAAATACCTGTTTTATAGGGAGTAAATTATGAATAAGGGTATTGGTTATATACTGGAGACAGAGCGAAAAAAGGCAGGGCTTTCTCTAAAGGAGCTTTCCCGTGGCTATACCAGTCCTTCCCAGCTTTGCAGGATGGAAATGGAAGAACATCAGATGGAGGATTTTAAGTGAGACATAAAATATCAGCAGTAGTGATTTTACTCCTAACAGAGCTTTTAATCGGTTGCAGTAAATGGGATTTTTCTTATAGCACCTACGAAATAAAAGAAAGTAAAATAGTAGAAAAGGCTAAAGAGGCCTTTGGAGAAGGCGATTATAGACTTACGGTGAATAATGCTGTTGATGGGAAACTTCAGTGTACCTGGGATTTAAACAATCCGCTGGGAGATGGGGCGGACATTTTAAAGACAAAAAAGCTGTTTTCCTATGACTTTGATAAAAATGAGATAAGCTTAATCAAAGAAATAAAAGGGGAAGTGAGGGTATATGATTACATCTGCATAAAGAATTGCCTATATTATTCCACGGTGGAAAGGACTGGCTATAGCTATGATGAACCCTATAGCTGGAAGGTTTGGAAGGAAGATAGAAATACAAGGGATGGAAAAAGGGTTCTTTTAGAGGAAGGAAAGACCTTTGACGATTTAAAAACGCCGGTTTTCGGGAGAAAAGGGGATAGCGTTTATTATTTATCAGAAACGGTAGAGGATAAAAACCAATATACCTGTAGTTATACGAAAATACAGAATGGGAAGCTGGAAAAGGTTTTTTCCTATACTGGAAAGATGAAGGACTATTATTTAGCAGAGGATACGTGGTATTTTACCGATAATGAACTTTCCAGGACAGGGGATAAATACTCTTTTGTTTTACATCAAAAAGGAAACAGTACGTTATTTTATTATGAAAGGGAGGAGCTTTTGCAGGAAAATTTTGAAAAAATGATAAGTTTCCAATATGACTTGGGAGATGTGGTTTTGCTTAAGTTTGCAGGAGATGATTATATTTCTCTGTTTGATAAAAAAACGAAAAAGATAAAGGAGACAACGGATAGACAAACATACTATTGTGGAGCTTATGTTAGTAAAAATGCAATCATGGTGTATGCGAAAAATAGCACAGACGCTACTTTGCTTTGGAGTGAAAAAGGGGAATTGAAATCCATGAAGATAGAAAAACCGAAGAATACGTTAGTTCGTTTTTATTTTGTTGAAGAAAATAAGATTTTGATGGGAAATGGAAATGATTATTATGAGGTAAGCCTGCGATGATAGATAATATGAAGTGCCCCTCCGCATTTGTAGCAACGTGGATTTACCTGGAAATCAATATGCTGCATATTTAGGGCTTGCTCTTGGCGAGAATTCCAGTTCTACAAACATCAATCGAAACGGAATCTGATTCACGCATATTGGAAAGCTTAGAACTTCAGATACGATATTGCTTATGCAAAATTGGGATTAGGGAGTGTATTTTTTATGAAAGAAGTGCTTTTTGCAGGATGTGACCTCAAAAAGCACTTCTTTTTTGATTAACTAGACTTTGCGAACACTTCTCTTTTCTTACGGTTTTCAAACATATGACTGTAATCGATCTTATAAACAAAAGGATACATTACAGTAAATAAGGCCAGTGCACAGATGCCGTCAAAAACAGAATGCTGTTTTAAAAATACGGTGGACATACAAATCAGAACCATCAGAACAAAGGAGCCTCTGCGAATCCACTTTTTGTTTTTGAATAACTTGCTGTTCATAATAGCACTATGTGCTACCAGAGAATTAAATACATGGATACTTGGACATACGTTAGTGCTGGTGTCGGTCCGGTATAAGACCTGTACCAGAGAAACTAAAATATTGTTTCTTTCAAAGGTGGTCGGTCTTAAATTCTGGCAATTTGGCCAAAAGGTATAAATGATAAGGCAGATAGTCATTCCAATAAATAAAAAGGAGGTGGAACGGTAAAAATCCTCCTTTTTATGGAAGAAAAAGTATCCAACGACAATGACCATGTAACCAAACCAAAGGATGTATGGAATATAAAACCATTCATTGAAAGGAATGGAGTCGTCAAGAGCTGTATGGATTGTTTTCATTGGAACACCGGTCCGAGCTTCCAGGGCGAAAAACCAATAAAAATAAATCGGCAGATAGGATAAAATCCATGCATGCTTATATTTTTGTAAAAATGCTCGCATTTTTTAACTCCTTCCAAATAATTTCTTTCTTGCTTTCAGCATTATAGCACAGCTGAATTTTAGTTACAACCGGAAATTGGGAATTTTAAGAAATTGTTTATGGAAGCTTAAGAAATCAGTTGAAAATATATGTAAAAAGGCATACAATTATGCATGTATCCGATAATAATAAAAAATATTTTTAATAGAAAGGAATCTGGAAAATGAAAATTGCAATTGGAAATGATCATGCAGCAGTAGAGATGAAAAAGGAAATCTGTGCTTTTTTAGAGGAACTGGGGCATGAGGTTATTAACTTTGGTACAGATACTGGTGAAAGCGTAAATTATCCGGTTTATGGAGAGAAGGTAGGACGTGCTGTTGCATCAAGAGAAGCAGACTGCGGTATTGCCATCTGTGGTACTGGTGTAGGTATTTCTCTGGCGGCTAACAAGGTAAAGGGTATCCGTGCAGTGGTTTGCAGTGAACCATATTCTGCAAAACTGGCAAAGCTGCATAACAATGCAAATGTACTTTGCTTTGGGGCAAGAGTTATTGGGATTGAGCTGGCAAAGATGATTGTAACAGAGTGGTTGAATGCAGAATTTGAAGGCGGACGCCATGCAGACCGGGTAAATATGATCATGGAAATTGAAAATCGCTAAAACAAATGGTTTGTTCAAAGGATAATCGGGTGGTGAAGAACAAAAGATGTGGTTTGTATTTCTTCATGAGAGCCTTACTGCTAAATCATTTGTAGGAGCTGTTTTGATTACTGCAGGAACACTGATTATGGTTTTATAATTGAAAAGAGGCCGCTGCCTGATGATTTGCTTATTAAGCAGCAGCCTCTTAATATTTCCGGCTCTATCTCTTATTTTCCGGAAACCTTCTGGTCACAGTACATACATCTGTATATACCGTTTTTGCGGTCTACCAGCTTAAATACATGGTCTAACTCCTGCTCTACAGAGGTAATGCAGCGGGGGTTCTTACATTTTGCTACATTGACAATCTTTTCTGGCAGCTCCAGGTGCTTCTTGTCTACGATTTCGTTATTCTCAATAATGATTACAGTAATATTAGGGTCGATGTAGCCTAATACGTCCAGGTTGATATCGATGTTCTCGTTAATTTTGATGATATCCTTAGCACCCATCTTGTTGCTCTTTACATTTTTGATGATAGCTACGCTGCAGTCTAAAGCGTCAAGGTTTAAGTATTTGTAAATCTGCATTGCCTTTCCGGCTTTGATATGGTCAAGAACGATTCCTTTTTCGATACTGTCTACTTTTAACATAATTGCCTCCTGTATATGTATATAATGAATGAATTTCTACTATACTAGTTAGTGTTTTACTTTCCGGACTATTTATCCAGGTCGAGAAGCTTCATGATTAATGCCATTCTCACAAACTTTCCATATTCCGCCTGATCAAAATATACGGCTCTTGGATCGCTGTCTACCTCTACAGAAATTTCGTTTACCCTAGGCAGTGGATGAAGAATCTTTAAATCATCCTTTGCAGTGGTCAGCTTGTCCAGTGTCAGGATGTAGCTGTCCTTTAAGCGAATGTAATCAGCTTCGTTAAAGAAACGCTCTCTCTGTACACGGGTCATATATAAAATATCCAGCTGACTGATAACATCCTCCATCTGCTCAACCTCTTCAAAAGGAATATTCTTCTTAATGAGCTCTTCTTTGATATAATCCGGAATCTGTAACTCTTTTGGGGAAATCAATATAAACTTTGTATTTTCATATAAGGATAATTGTTTGATTAAAGAGTGAACCGTACGGCCAAATTTTAAGTCTCCACAGAAACCAACGGTAAGATTATCAAGTCTGTGTTTTGTTTCACGAATAGTAAGAAGATCGGTAAGAGTCTGGGTCGGATGATTGTGACCACCATCACCGGCATTGATAACAGGAATTTTAACATTCATAGAAGCAACTAAGGGAGCACCTTCCTTTGGATGACGCATTGCGATGATATCGGCATATTTTTCAACGGTACGGGCTGTATCAGCAACACTTTCACCCTTAGCAGCGGAACTGGAATTAGCGGATGAGAAACCGAGAACACTACCTCCTAATTCTAACATAGCAGCTTCAAAGCTTAATCTTGTTCGGGTACTTGGTTCAAAGAATAAGGTAGCCAGCTTTTTTCCTTTACATACTTCGGAATACTTAGGCCGGTCAGAAATAATTCTTTCTGCCAGTTCGAGAATCTCGTCAATTTCAGAGAGGCTTAAATCAGTTGGGTCAATTAAGTGTTTCATGTGTCCACCAATCCTTTCCATATTTTGTTAGTTTGTTTTTTGCCGGGAAAATACAACTTCTGGGCAAATTTTTTTAATTATACTATTTGACCTCTTTATTTGTCAATCGTCATTTTGATTAAAAAAAAGAGAATAGATAGGGGTTTTTGTAGCAATATATAGAATGGGACAATATATATGAAGTGTGAAAACAGAGAGAAAAACATGAAAATGCCTTTTTATATAGCTGTGAAAGTATTGAAAATACGCTGTTTTTGAAAAATAGTGGACAAAACAAGATGTTTTTTTTGTAAAAAACGGTAAGTGGCAGCCAGAATTTGAATAAATAAATATAAAAAGGGTTTAAGAGGTATAAATAAAACACGAATAAGGGAAAATAAAAAAGGGAAATGCATAAACATACTAAACAACTTAAGAATATTAGAGGAATTCACTGAATATACCAAAAATAATGCATATTCATTCATTAGTAGTTATGATGTATAAAATGTGAATATTCATAAATAATTCAAATAAAACAAACAATTATACAGAATATACATGAAAAATGGTGAATATTCATAGGAAAAATCTAGGAAGAAAAATACAAAATATCAACTATTAAAAATCAGACAAAAATAAAAAAAATCATGTATTATTAAGACATCAAAGGAAGCAGGGAAATGTAGTGCGATGTGTTATCGGTCATTATAAGATGTCATATGGATTGTAAAAAACAGGAAAACATGATATACTAATTACAACATTACTTGTTCTTTACTTAATAACTTGTTCTCTTTATATAATATGGCATCTTATAATGACCGATTCCATCGAGTGTCATTTCTAAAACAAATAAACTCGCGAAAAGCGACTAAGAAAAAGGAGGATATAAAAGTGGCTGCAATTAATGTAAAGAGTGAGATTAAACCACTTAAAAAGGTGCTGTTACACCGCCCTGGAAAAGAGTTAGAGAATTTAACTCCAGATACTCTCGAAAGATTACTTTTCGATGATATCCCATTCCTGGAAGTAGCACAGGCAGAGCATGATGCTTTTGCACAGGTATTGCGTGAGAACGGAGTAGAGGTTGTTTATCTTGAGGATTTAATGGCAGAGGTTCTTGACTTAAGCGATGAAATTCGCGATAAGTTCATTCGTCAGTGGATTGAAGAAGCTGGTATCAAGACTCGCAAATGGCAGGATAAGATTTACGACTTTATGATGCAGTACAAGGATGACAACAAGGCATTAGTATTAAAGACTATGGAAGGTATCGTTCTGAATGAGGTTAAGGTTAATAAGGCTGAGTCCTTAGTAGACTTAATGAGTGATAACTCAAAGCTCTTAATCGATCCAATGCCAAACCTGTATTTCACAAGAGACCCATTTGCTTGTATCGGTAATGGCGTAAGCTTAAATAGAATGTACTCTGTAACAAGAAACAGAGAGACAATCTATGGCGAGTATATCTTCAACTATCATCCAGATTATAAGGGACAGGTTGATAAGTACTTTGACCGTTACAACCCATTCCATATCGAAGGTGGAGATATCTTAAACATCAACGATAAGGTACTGGCAATCGGTATTTCCCAGAGAACTCAGGCAGATGCTATTGAAATGTTAGCTCACAAGATTTTCTCTGATGAGAAGGCTACTATTAATACAATTCTTGCATTTGACATCCCTGAGTCCAGAGCATTTATGCACTTGGATACTGTATTTACTCAGATTGACTACGATAAGTTTACTATCCATCCAGGTATCTTAGGACCATTAGTGGTATATGAGATTACTAAGGGCGAAGATGGTCTTAATGTTACAAAGGTAGAGTCTGACTTAGAGCATGTATTAGCTAAGCATTTAGGCATTGATAAGGTTACATTAATCAAGTGCGGCGGCGAGGATAGAATCGCAGCTGAGCGTGAGCAGTGGAACGATGGTTCCAACACCTTATGCATTGCTCCTGGTGTAGTAGTTGTATATGAGAGAAATACAGTTACTAATGCATTGTTAAAAGAGCATGGTGTTAAGCTTCTGTCAATTCCAAGTGCGGAGCTGTCCAGAGGTAGAGGAGGCCCACGTTGTATGTCCATGCCTCTCGTAAGAGAAGATTAATTAATGCTGTACTAAACAGAGACTATTTGGAAATACTTTATTTGTAACGATATATTGAAAAGGAGAATACTATTATGGCAGTAAATTTACGTGGAAGAAGCTATTTAAAACTTTTAGACTTCACATCTGAAGAGATTCGTTATCTCTTAGACCTGTCCAAGAATTTCAAGGACTTAAAGAGAACTAACACACCTCACAGATATCTGGAAGGAAAGAACATCGTACTGTTATTTGAGAAAACCTCTACAAGAACCAGATGCTCTTTCGAGGTTGCTGGTTTAGATTTAGGTATGGGTGTTACCTACCTTGATCCAGGAAGCTCTCAGATGGGTAAAAAAGAGAGCATCGCAGATACCGCTCGCGTATTAGGAAGAATGTACGATGGTATTGAATATCGTGGCTTCAGCCAGGAATTAGTTCAGCAGCTATCTGACTATGCAGGAGTTCCTGTATGGAATGGTTTAACAGATCAGTTCCACCCAACACAGATGTTAGCAGATCTTCTTACAATTGAGGAGAAGATTGGACATCTTAAGGGTGTAAACTTCACTTACATGGGAGATGCCAGAAATAACATGGGTAACTCTTTAATGGTTGCTTGTGCAAAGATGGGTCTTAACTTTACAGCTTGTGCTCCAAAGGAATTATTCCCAGAAGAGTGGTTAGTTGAAGAGTGTAAGAAGATTGCAGCAGAGAATGGCTGCACTGTTACCTTAACAGAAGATGTTAAGGCTGGAACTAAAAATGCAGATGTTATTTACACAGACATTTGGGTATCTATGGGCGAGCCTGACGACGTTTGGGAGACAAGAATTAAGTTATTAAAGCCTTACCAGGTAAACAAAGCTGTTATGGAAAATGCAAGTCCTGAAGCTATCTTCATGCACTGTCTGCCATCCTTCCACGACAGAAATACTACAATTGGTGAGGATATCGCTCAGAAATTCGGTGTAAACGAAATGGAAGTTACCGATGAGGTATTTGAGTCAAAACAGTCTGTTGTATTTGACGAAGCAGAGAACAGAATGCATACAATTAAGGCAGTAGTATACGCTACTCTGTGCTAATTGTATTGAGTAAGGAGATAAAAAGATGGAAAGTAAGAAAATCGTGCTTGCATTAGGCGGAAATGCTTTGGGAAATAATGCAGAGGAGCAGCTTCAGTTAGTTAAACACACTGCTAAGACAGTTGTAGACTTAATTTCCCAGGGTCACAAAGTCGTAATTGGTCATGGAAATGGTCCTCAGGTTGGTATGATTAACCTTGCTATGGAAAGCGTGGCGATGCCATTCCCAGAATGCGGTGCTATGTCACAGGGATATATCGGTTATCATTTACAGCAGGCAGTTGGTCAGGAATTAAAAAGCCGTGGCATCAGGAAAGAAGTTGCTTGTATCGTAACTCAGGTTGTAGTGGACCCTGAGGATCCGGCATTCCAGAAGCCTACCAAGCCAATCGGTTCCTTTATGACAAAGGAAGAAGCAGACAAGGTTGCTGCTGAGAAGGGCTATGTATTCGTAGAGGATGCAGGTAGAGGCTATCGTAGAGTAGTTCCTTCACCACAGCCAAAGAGAATCGTTGAGATTGATGTTGTAAACAAGCTGATTGAAGATGATGTAGTTGTTATCACTGTTGGAGGCGGTGGAATCCCGGTTGTTGAGACTCCGGAAGGCCTGCAGGGAACAGCAGCAGTTATTGACAAGGATAAATCCTGTGCAAAGCTTGCGGCAGACCTGAATGCAGATATGCTGGTTATTCTTACTGCTGTCGACAGGGTATGCATTAACTTTAACAAACCGGATCAGAAGGAATTAGCAGAAATCACTCTTGATGAGGCAAAGCAGTATATTTCCGAAGGCCATTTCGCTCCAGGAAGCATGCTGCCAAAGGTAGAGGCTTGTATGTCCTTTGTTGAGTCATCAGATGGCAGAGAGGCACTTATTACTTCTCTTGAGAAGGCTGGTTTGGCTATGACCGGAGAAACCGGAACAAGAATTAAAAAATAATTCAAAATTAATTTATGGTTTATGCAAAGCCAATAAATTATAAATAAATATAATACTCCTAAATAAGGAGGGTGAACAGAATTCCGCATATAAGCGGAATTCTGAGAAACCCTCTCATAATTCCGTTTTCAGATGCATATTTATGCAGAAGAATATACGGGGAGATTGGCTGCATAGAAGAGGAGGCTAATCATGGAAAACAAGAAAAAGTTTCAAATGCCGTCGGCATACAGTATCTTAATTTTAATCATTATCGTACTTGCAATTATTACTCATCTGATTCCAGGTGATGCTGTTACAGGAGCGAAACTTTCTGATGTAGTTATGGCTCCAACAAATGGTTTTGTTAATGCTATTGACGTTTGTGTATTCGTACTGGTATTGGGTGGTTTTCTCGGTACTATGACCAAAACAGGTGCTTTGGATGCAGGCATTGCTGCTATTGTTAAAAAGCTTAAGGGCAATGAGATTATGCTGATTCCAGTACTTATGATAGTTTTCTCTTTAGGTGGAACTACTTATGGTATGGCAGAAGAGACAATAGCATTCTACGCACTTATCGTTGGTACCATGATGGCTGCTGGATTTGACGCCCTTGTTGGTGCAGCTATTATCATGATTGGTGCCGGTGTTGGTGTATTGGGCTCTACTGTAAACCCATTCGCAATTGCAGCAGCAGTAGATGCTCTGCAGGGTGCATATCCTGATATTCAGGTAAATCAGACAGTTATTATCGCTTTAGGAGCGGTTCTTTGGATTTCTTCTTTGGTTATCGGTATTATCTTTGTGGTGAACTATGCAAAGAAGGTAAAGGCTGAATCTGGTAGGTCTATTCTGACTGCAGTCGAAAGAGCAGCAGCTCAGGAGGCTCATGGAAACAAAGACTTAGACAACATCGTAAGCCTTACAGGAAGGCAGAAGGCTTGCCTGTGGATATTTGCTATTTCATTTGTTGTTATGATTGTATCTTTAATTCCTTGGACTGATTTTGGTATTACTATTTTTGAGAACTGGTCCGATATTTTAACAGGAACTGCTTTGGGCGGTTGGTATTTCCAGGAATTACAGGCATGGTTCCTGATAATGTCCATCATTATTGCTATAGTTTATGGTATTCCAGAGCGTGAATTTATAAATACCTTCATAGCTGGTGCAGCAGATATGGTCGGCGTTGTATTAGTTATTGCTGTATCCCGTGGTATTTCTGTCATTATGACAACTACAGGTCTTGGTGATTACATCCTTGCAAATGCAGCAAATGCATTATCTGGTGTAAACTCCTCCCTGTTTACAATCGGAAGCTACATTATTTACTTAGGATTATCCTTCTTAATCCCATCTACATCCGGTTTAGCAGCAGCTTCTATGCCTACCTTTGGTGGTCTAGCATATCAGCTTGGCTTAAGCCCAGAAGTTATGATTCTTATCTTCTCAGCTGCCTGCGGTGTAGTAAACCTGGTTACTCCTACTTCCGGAGTAGTTATGGGTGGTCTTGCAATTGCTAAGGTTGAATGGCCTACATGGGTTAAGTTCGTAGCTAAGTTATTAGGTATCTTAATCGTTGCTAACATCATCATTCTTTCTGTAGCAATGATGATTCTGTAATAACAGCTGAATAGAATATTGAAATAAAGATAAATCCACCGTATAACGATAAATCGGGTGCAATCCATATTGTTATATGGTGGATTTATTAAAATAATTGAATTATAACCATAAGATGTGGTATTATGATACAAAGGAGATTGGCTAAAGGAGGACAAAGATGCAGGATACACTAGAAGTGCAGCAGCAGTACAGCTCAAGGACTGACATTCATAAAATCGCATCCTTTGATTATGAAATTATAGAAGGAAAAAAGAGGCCAATTCTTCACCAGGAAGCCCGATTTCTCTATATAAATAAGGGAAAGGGCAGAATTAAAATTAATGAAAGGGAGTATACAGTAAAGGAAAACACTCTGATTTCTTTGGCTCCATGGGATTACACGGAGATTCCTGAGGTGAAAGAGACCTTCCAGTATTATCTGGTAGTATACAATTCTTTCCTGATTACTCATATGATAAAATCTGCTATGAATATCGAAGGAGAAAACATACCTCTGTTGCAGACCATGACAGAGCATCCTCTGGTGTATCTCGAGGGCAAGGAAGCAGAGGATATGAAAGAGCTCTTTCGGAAGCTTCGGGAAGAGGTAGGTATAGAGTCTACATTGGATTTTCCAGAAAAAAGGCAGCTTTCTACGATTTATACGGCAAATCTTCTGATTGAAATTATGATTGGTTTCTGTCGGCTGACCAGCAATGAGCACAAAGAAAATGCTGTCAGCTACGAGGAGGATAAAAAAGCCAGAATCTACAAATACATTTTTACTCATCTGAGTGAGAAAATTACGTTAAATAAACTATCAAAGCTGTTTTACATGAGTGAATCGACGATAAGTAAATATATCATGGATACAACGGGCTTGACCTTTAATAATCTGTTGAATGAAATTCGAGTGGCAAAGACGATGAACTATCTTTTGTATACAGATTATACGCTGGAGGAGCTGGCTTCCATCCTTGGCTATGTTGATGCGGCACATATTTCCAAGGTGTTTGAAAGCCGTGTGGAAAATAAAATCAGTGATTACAGAAAAACCTATCAGAAGGTTCTGAAGATATGTAATATAAAGGAACGCCGGATGAGCTATGAGGTTACCTCCTATGTGATTGAGAATCATAGAGAAGAACTGACGGCAAAAGTAGTAGCAGATCATTTTCATATTTCAGTTACGGAGCTTAACGGTATCTTGATTTTTCAAACGGAGCGGAATTTCACAGATTTTCTGAATTTCCTCCGGATTAATTCGGCCTGTGAGCTTTTGGTTTCCGGCGATACGGCGATTACAGACATTGCTATTGAGGTAGGCTATAATACAGTTAAGACATTTACGAGAAATTTTGTTCATTATAAGCATATGAATCCAAGTAATTATCGCAAAAATATCAGTTTGGAATATGCTGGAAAGGAATAGCTTCATGACAGTAGATAATAAGTTAGAGGTTACATATGAAGAATTTATTAATATGCAGTTTTGCATTGGAGAAATAGTTGCATGTGAAGAGGTAAAGAAGTCCAGAAAACTTCTCTGTTTCCAGGTGCAGACGGGAGACGGAATTAAACAGATTGTTTCCGGAGTAAAAGATTATTATACACCGGAAGAGGTGATTGGAAAAAAGGTTATGGTTCTCACTAATTTAAAACCGGCGACTATGGCTGGACTGGTATCTGAGGGAATGATTTTATCAGCAGAGGATAAAAATGGGAACCTTGCTTTTATGATACCTGAAAAGGAAGTAGAAGTAGGAGCGGAGGTCTGTTAGGAAAAGAGGAGGCTTATGACAGAAAAGGAATTTTTAGGGCTTACAAAGGAAAAGATGTTACAGATACTGCCACAGTATGGGAAGATTCTGGCAGGGTGTCTGCTGTTTTCACTGTCTGTAAATCTGCTGGTAGTGCCGACAGGGATGTACAACGGAGGGATTTATGGTCTGTCTCAGATTATCCGGACGTTATTGATTCGATATTCTGATTTTAATATTCCTGCAGGCTTTGATATTTCTGGTATTATTAACTTTGTACTCAATATTCCGTTGTTTTATATTGCGTTCCGCTATATTTCAAAGCAGTTTTTTATCAGAACCATGTTCTGCTTGGTGGTACAGACTTTTTTGCTTTCGGTGATTCCAATACCAGCAGAACCGATTTTGGATGAGATGCTGCCAAACTGCTTGATTGGTGGTCTGATGGCAGGCTATGGGCTGGGACTTATGCTTCGCAGTCAGGGTTGTAGCGGTGGTGTTGATATTTTGGGAATTTATTTTTTGCACAATAATTCAAGAATTACCGTTGGTAAAATTTCAATTATTGTAAATACAGTAATTTATTGTATTTGTGCATGGCTTTTTGACATCAATGTTGCATGCTATTCTGTTATTTATGCATCCATTATATCTTTTACCATTGATAAAACACATTATCAGAATATCAATATGCTCTGTTTTATTATTAGTAAAAATGAGGGACTTAAATACGAACTTACCAGAGCACTGGGCAGAGGTGTGACCTATTGGAATGGTAAGGGAGCCTTTTTGGATGAGGGCAGAGTCGTTCAGGCAATTGTTATTTCAAAATATGAGGTCAAGGAATTGAAGAAGGTGATTAATTCTATTGACCCGGAGGCTTTTGTATTTATGAGTGAAGGTATTACAGTAGATGGATACTATTTAAAGAAGCTTTGATTATAATATGTGAGGTAGGAAAATGAAGGATACAAATGTAAAGGATTTAAACAGTTTGAAAGTGAGCCGGCAGGAAGTGATTCTGGAGCTGATTGAAAATGAAAATATTGGAACACAGAATGAATTGTCCAAACGGCTGGAGGATGCTGGCTTTGCGGTAACACAGGCAACGATATCCAGAGATATTCGTGAGCTTCGTCTGGTGAAGGTAGCTGATTCTCATGGGAATTACCATTATGAGGTTGGAAAGCCAAAGGAAAAATATCAGGCAAGCCATAAATTCTATTCTATTTTTATGGCTTCGGTATTTAAGGTGGATTATGCAAATAATCTGGTGGTTATCCGCTGCTATACAGGTATGGCACAGGCGGTATGTGCAACGATGGACAGTCTGGAGTGGCCTGGGGTAATCGGAACAGTTTCTGGTGATGATACTATTCTTGTAATTACAAGGGATGAAGAAAACGCTCATGAGCTGGTAAAGACTTTACGGGAGATTCGATAAGCAGAAGGGGGAAAAGCAGTGAAACGTGTGGGTAAAATTATTGTGGGTATTATATTAGCCGTAGTATTGCTGATGGCAATAGGGATACTATATCTTACTTTGACGGAATATAAGCCAGAGGAGATAGAAGAGCTTGAGACAAGCGGCAATGTAGAAAAAGAAATTTCTTTAGAAGATGGGTTGTCTGCAGTTATTTATAATATTGGCTACGGGGCAAATGATAAGTATTCAGACTTCTTTATGGACGGCGGTACCAGGGTGCTGGGTGAATCAAAGGAGACTGTACAAACTAATATGGAAGGTAATCTTCAGATATTGAGAACGCTGGGGGCTGATGTTGCGATGCTTCAGGAAGTAGATCAAGATTCCAAACGTTCTTATGGAATAAATGAAGTTGAAATATTGGAGAAAGAATTTAGAGGAGAGATGAGTAAAACCTTTGCCAACAATTATCTATGCAAGTATGTACCATACCCGCTGCCAGTTACAATGGGAAGGGTGGACTCAGGGCTGGTTACTTTAAATGCCTACCGGGTAACAGAGGCAAAAAGGTATCAGCTGCCATGTCCTTTTAGCTGGCCGGTTCGATTAGGGCAGTTAAAACGCGGTCTTTTAGTGCAGAGGATGCCAATAGCAGGGAGTGATAAAGAGGTTGTAATAGTAAACGTTCACCTGGAGGCCTATGACAGTGGTGAGGGTAAAATAGAACAGACAAAGGTACTGACAGAGCTTCTTCTTTCAGAATATGAAAAAGGAAACTATGTAATTGCTGGCGGTGATTTTAATCAGTGTCTGCCAGGAGTAGATATGGAAAGATATCCGATCATGAATGAACGCTACTTTGTACCGGGGCGGATAGAGGAAGATATACTTCCGGAGGGCTGGAGCTATGCAGTTGACAACGAAGTACCATCTTCACGGCTTTTAGATCAGCCCTATGACCCGACAGATGAAAATACACAGTATTATATTCTGGATGGGTTTATTGTTTCTCCGAATGTAATTGTGAAAAGGATAAGTACTATAGATGCAGGATTTGCGTATTCCGACCATAATCCGGTATATCTGGAGGTAGAATTTAAAAATGAATCGTAACGATAAAATACTAATTGCGGTGCTGCTTGCAGTTGCCGCTTCCTTTTTCTTTCTATATCAGGGTTTTGTAAAGGAGAATGGAAACTGGGTCGTTATTACAGTGGATGGTATTGAATATAAGACCTTAAGTCTTATGGAGGATACCAGTCTTGCGATTGAGGGGGCTAACGGTGGGAAAAACCATTTGATTATTGAGAATGGAACTGTACGGATGGATGAAGCGAGCTGCCCTGATCAGGTGTGCGTTCACCAGAGGCCAATCAGCTATAATGGCGAGAGTATTATTTGCCTTCCCAATAAGGTTGTTATAAAGGTAAAAAGCAGCAAAACAGATGATGTTGATGCTGTACAGTAAATGGAGGTTAAAAAGGTGGCAAAAAAGGTGGCGGTCAGTGGCGTATTAATTGCATTGGCATTTATTTTCAGTTATGTAGAGGTGCTGCTTCCATTTCAACTTGGGATACCGGGGGTGAAACTGGGACTGGCAAATATTGTAAGTTTGGTAGCCCTGTATTTGTTGGACGAAAAGATGGCAGCAACGATTACTGTAGTTCGTGTAATTCTGACCGGATTTACCTTTGGAAGCCTTTATAGTATGCTTTATAGTATGGCGGGTGCTTTGCTGAGTCTGGCTTTTATGATTGGAGCAAAGAGGTGGAATAAATTTACGATGATAGGTGTAAGTGTATTGGGCGGCGTTATGCATAATGCAGGACAGCTGATTATGGCAGCCGTTGTACTGAAAACAGTGCCATTTTTTTACTATACCCCCGTACTTATTTTGAGTGGAATTGTAACGGGAATCATGATTGGCTTTTTGGGAAAAGGTATTAGGGAGAGACTGGTAAAGCTAGAGGCTTAATACAAAGGAGAGGGAGTTTTGCAGCAGATTATCATTGGAGAAGACAGGGAAAGGAATGTCCGGGACATAAAAAAAGCTCTGGAGGGAACTGTAAAAAATGTAGAATTCATTGAAGCACCACCATGTGAAAAGGATATTTTGGAGTATGTAAGAAAATACGAGCCAGCTGTTGTAATCATGGGTGTAAGTGCAGATGGATTAAATGGAATGGAAATGGCAAAGGAAATCCGGAGATTTAATGAAAGAGTACAGATTATATTAATATCAAGGCTGGAATATTTTGCTCTCCTTAAAGAGGCGATCCGATTAAAAATCAGTGCCTACCTTTCGGAGCCGATACAGGAAAAGGAGCTTAGGAAGGCTGTGGAGGAAGCTCTGGACTATTATGAGCGAATTAATGCAGAACGCTATGGCCTGGAGCGGCAGGAGATAATTTTAAAGGAGGCATTGAAATATGCAGAATACAGCTTTATTTATACGGCTCTGTTCAGTACCTCTCTTGAAGAAGAATACAGGGATTACAAAAGTCTTTTGAATTTGGGAGAATACGGATATATTCTAAATATTGAAATTGAGAATACAGAATGGGGAAAGGCGGAGGATAAAAAACTTTATTTTCATCTGAAAGACATTATCAGTGCACATAATCGCTGTGTGGTTGGTCCGAGGATTGGAAACAGGATTGTTGTATTTGTTAATTTTGAAGGCAATGCAGAGAAGATAGAAAAAAGGAATACTATGGATGATGTACGGATGGCGGCACATATTATTGTCAGTATGGAAGAACAATTTGGATACCGGGTGATTATCGGAATCGGAGGCATCAAGGTACTTAATAATATTCATATATCCTATGAGGAGGCCATACGCTGTCTTCGGTATCGTGGTAATCGTAATGTAGTTGAAATTCGGGATATTGAGGAAGAGGAGATTTCAAGGGAGGCCTACGTGGAGCTGGAAGAGCATTTCCTTAAGAGCGTCCGTTTAGGAAGTGCAGATGCGGTGGATACCTTTACTGCTCTTATGGATGCAATGCGTACTCTGCGGCTGGAAAAGAAAAGGAATAAAATCTATGGACTTATCATTATGGCAGACCGTGAAGCTCGAAGTGACAGTAAGGATGAGATGGAATATATTTCTGTGGAACGTATTCTCGAGGAAACGAAGGAGCTGAACTCTAACGAGTTGGAAAAGTGGGCTTATAACCGTGTTGAGTATGTTTTAAACAGTACCCGCTCCAATCGTATATTTCGGAAGTCGGAGGGGGTTAAGAATGCCATTCGTTATCTCGAGGAGAATTACATGGATCAGATTAATTTGGAGGATATCTCCCGCTATATTGGCATCAGTCCGCAGCATTTGAGCAAAACCTTTAAGGAAGAAACAGGAATGAATTATATTGACTGGCTGACGAAGCTTCGGATTGAAAATGCCAAGAAGCTTCTGACCGAGGAAAAAAGTACGGTAAAAGAAGTGTGCTATATGGTGGGCTATAATGATCCAAATTATTTCAGCCGTATTTTTAAAAAAATAGAGGGAGTATCGCCGACAGAATATGTCAGTGAAGTACTCCCTAGCAATAATAATTAAATAAAAGACCACTGTAGATGGAACTGGCATAAGGATGAAAAGCTGCAGGCTTAGACAGATTTGGATAGGTAACCAGAACCTTGTCTACATAATCCATAGGGTTGATTGTGATATAATTGGTTTTATTAATTAAATTGTGAATCAGCCCTTTTTCTATGGAAAAAATTTCCTCCATCTCATGACTGCCAATGGCATCTGCTGCAAGAGCTGTATCGATCTGCAGGCTTCCGTCGTCTGCAAAGGAAAAACCAGCAGCCTCCAGCTCTGAAAGGTAAGGGGCTACCGCCGCTTTGAGCTCGTTGATAACCCGGTTGGCAGTAGGTTGCTTTGCTCCAAAGCTTCTTGCCAGCTGCAGCGTATAGTTAAAGGTATCCTTAAACTGCTCCAACCGAGACAAAATTTTGTCTGTATCAGGACCGTAGCCAATGAAAACAGGATTGTCAGAGACTTCCTTTAAATCAATCTGAAGGGAGCGGTTCAAAATAAAGGAATTGGTAAGTCCGCTGTGCTCTACACCGTTGATGGAATAGGAAGCGTTTACTGCTGGAGAGGTTATATTGTTCATATGGTAAAAGGCAGCCAGTCCAGGAGCACCTGCAGGAGAAGCGGTGTCGCGAACTGTAAAAATTGGCTCTCCAACATTGCCTGTATCTTCGGATTCCAGCCGGAGTGCAACAGTATCCTTTTCCTGGAGAATAGAAGCCTTCACACCCACTTGTGACTTATTGATAAAGTCAGAAAGCTTAGTTAAGATATCCTGATTCTTGGAGTATTCCTTGATGTTGAATTGAAATTCATAGGTGCTATCTTCCACTTCAATGGTAAAGCTGTAGCTGCCGCCAACAGGAGCTTTTGAAAGCAGGACAGATGGCACAAAACTGGTAGTATTCACCTGTGATGTAGCAAGAGAATGAACCTGGAGCTGAAAGCTATCTGGCAGAGAAGCTAAGTCATCCTTAAGAATCACTGCTTCGGCAGACTCAGGCTGATCTGACACCGCTTTAGTATAGGAAAAGGCAGCGTTTAAATCTGTCATCACCTGATTTAATGCCATCGAGGCTTCCTTCAAAGAAAGAGCAAAGACCTGGGTATCCATAGATAAATTTATCTTATACAAAGGAGACTTCTGATTCAGCTTAACCATATGGCTATAGAGACTGCGAAGCTCACTTGGCTTGTGAGTACGGTTCGAAGCCTGAGATTTTGGCATATAAGATACCAGAAGATAATTATAAACCGGCTGTATCATAATAGGCCTCCTTTCCTGCAAATAATCACTTCCTGTGAACATAGTTCGTACATTATACTATTTATAATACACGAAAGCTGAAGCTTTGTCGATAGGCTTTTTAGGCTAAAAATCTGATAAATCAGCATAGAACAATATTCATGTTGCCGCTGAAGCCGCTGTAGATGTGACCGGAAATCACCTTGGGTTGTCAGAAGCTCCCGGCTGTTTCCTTTCCTGCTCTTTTAGGGTAGCAGTGAGAAAACAAGTAAAAAAGCTTGACGTGGGATAAAATATATGATATAGTTAACGGGCGAGATGAAATAGGTCTTTTTTTTATGCTCAAAAACTGAAAAAAATTTACAATTGGAGGTGGCAATTGTGCGTGTAAAGATCACATTAGCATGTACGGAGTGTAAACAGCGTAATTACAATACAACAAAGGAAAAGAAGAACCATCCGGACAGAATGGAAACTAAGAAGTATTGCAGATTCTGCAAGGCACATACATTACACAAAGAAACAAAATAAGATAGGTGTAATGTTACGAGCATGACTGCTCCACGATTCATGAAAGGAAAGTGAAAAATGGGAGATACTGCAAAAACCAATGAACAGGCTCCAAAGAAGAGCTTTGTGAAGGGCCTGAAGGCTGAGTTCAGAAAAATCAGCTGGCCTGATAAGGAAACCCTGTTTAAGCAGTCAACAGCCGTAGTGATTATTTCTATTATATTAGGACTTTTGATTACAGCGATTGACTTTTGTATTCAATTTGGCGTTGATAAACTTCTTCAAATAGGATAAGGGTGAGATAATATGGCAGAAGCGAATTGGTATGTGGTTCATACCTATTCTGGATATGAGAATAAGGTAAAGGCCAACATTGAGAAAACAATTGAAAACAGAAAACTCCAGGACCAGATCTTAGAGGTATCCGTTCCGATGCAGAATGTTGTTGAGGTAAAGAATGGTGCAAAGAAGCAGGTACAGAAGAAGATGTTTCCTGCTTATGTGCTGATTCATATGGTAATGAACGACGATACCTGGTATGTAGTCCGCAACACCAGAGGTGTTACAGGCTTTGTTGGACCAGGATCTAAGCCGGTACCGCTTACAGAAGAGGAAATGGCGTTCATGGGTATTCTTGGCAACGAGTCGGAAGCTGAGTTCGCAGTTGGAGATACAGTCGTTATTACTTCCGGAGTATGGGAGAATACGGTAGGCGTTGTTAAGGAAGTTAACAGTGCAAAACAGATTGTTACCATCAATATTGACATGTTCGGCCGCGAGACCCCAGTTGAGATTGGCTTCTTGGATATTAGAAAAGAGTAACAGTAAATACGTTTGGTAGATTACCAAATTTAGGAGGTATGCTATAATGGCAAAGAAAGTTGAAGGTTATATTAAATTACAGATTCCTGCTGGAAAGGCAACACCGGCTCCTCCGGTTGGACCAGCTCTTGGACAGCATGGTGTAAATATTGTTCAGTTTACAAAAGAGTTTAACGCAAGAACAGCAAATCAGGAAGGTATGATTATTCCTGTAGTTATCACAGTATATGCAGACAGAAGCTTTAGTTTTATTACAAAGACTCCTCCTGCAGCTGTATTATTAAAGAAGGCTTGTAACTTAAAGTCTGGTTCAGGTGCTCCTAACAAGACTAAGGTTGCTACCATTAAGAGAGCAGAGGTTGAAAAGATTGCTGAGCTTAAGATGAAGGATTTAAATGCTGCAACTTTAGAGGCTGCTACAAGTATGATTGCTGGTACAGCAAGAAGTATGGGTATCGTAGTAGAGGATTAATGAAAGACAATAATTCAGTTTAGGTATAAAAAAGATTTCATTTCAAATGTTCGTTAGTAGTGGGAGGTAGAGTCCTGATACAATGGACAGTATCCCGATAATACCACAGGAGGTTGTTTAGAATGAAAAGAGGAAAGAAATATACAGAGGCTGCTAAGCTTTTTGACAGAGCTACTCAGTATGAGACAGAAGAAGCTATCAGCCTGGTAAAGAAAACAGCAGTTGCAAAGTTCGATGAAACAGTAGAAGCACACATCAGACTTGGTGTTGATGGACGTCATGCTGACCAGCAGGTCCGTGGTGCAGTTGTACTGCCACACGGAACTGGTAAAAAGGTTCGTGTTTTAGTATTTGCTAAGGGAGAAAAGGTTGACGAGGCTCTTGCAGCAGGTGCTGATTACGCTGGCGGAGATGAACTGGTTCCAAAGATTCAGAACGAAGGCTGGTTCGAGTTTGACGTAGTAGTTGCTACTCCAGATATGATGGGCGTTGTTGGTCGTTTAGGACGTGTACTTGGACCAAAGGGCTTAATGCCAAACCCTAAGGCTGGTACTGTAACAATGGACGTTACAAAGGCTGTTCAGGATATTAAAGCAGGTAAGATTGAGTACAGATTAGATAAATCAAACATCATCCATGTTCCAGTTGGAAAGGCTTCCTTCACAGAGGAGCAGTTAAATGATAACTTCAAAACTCTTATGGATGCTATCATTAAGGCTAAGCCAGCTGCTGCAAAGGGACAGTATTTAAGAAGTGTTACCGTTGCAACAACCATGGGACCTGGAATCCGTGTAAATACAGCAAAAATACAGTAATCGCGAAGGCGAGATAAGTGCAAAGATAAGGAAACTGCCAGTTCGAGTTCACTCGAAACTGGCAGTTTCCTTATCTTTATAAGCGGGCTCGCCCGCGTGCCGATGGGCCGAAAGGGCCAGTGGCTAGCACTTATCATGGAGAGAGGCGAAAGCCCGCGTAGTAATAGAATTGCCCGTGGTTTTTACGGGCAGTTCTATTACGCAGCAGCACGGCAGCGAAAGAAACTGGCAGTTTCCTTATCTTTATAAGCGGGCTCGCCCGCGTGCCGATGGGGCGAAAGGACCAGCGGCTAGCACTTATCATGGAGAGAGGCGAAAGCCCGCATACCGATGGGCATCCAATTAGATTCCCTTAA
Organism: Acetivibrio ethanolgignens; assembly: GCF_001461035.1. Taxonomy (GTDB): domain Bacteria; phylum Bacillota; class Clostridia; order Lachnospirales; family Lachnospiraceae; genus Velocimicrobium; species Velocimicrobium ethanolgignens. The sequence continues at coordinate 48,088 of NZ_LNAM01000197.1, forward strand.
ACTTAAAGCTAAAGGAAAGCTTTTCATTCATATCAGTATAATACTCCGGATGTGGTCTGGCGCCCCAGCTGTCATCACCGGCAATACCCATCTGCTTCATGGCGACACGCACGATAGTATAATGCACTGGCGGCAGCTCATAATGATGCATTGCATTTTCCAGCTCGTGAGGTGTGTATGGAAGAGCTGAAAAACTCAAATCCTCTCCTGAAAATTCAAGACCAGAACCATGGCTGTCCGTTACTTGGGCAAACCGTACCCTTGTCTTATTTCCACATTCCTGCGGCATCAGATAGTCCGCCATGTTGTCGGCCACTTTATTTTTATAAAGGCCAATTCTGCCACTTTGTTCACGGTCACAATAGGTTTCCTCAGGACCATTGCCATACCAGGTCAGATTTTCATAATCCGCATCCATACGGAACATAACACCAAACTCCGGCATTGGAGGCATATCCTTCACTGGTGTATAGGATAGAGTTACCTCTATCTCGCCAGACGGTGCTATCCGGTAAGAAAGCTCACAGCTCGTTTCTGGTGTCGTAGGTAGAAAATAAGTATAAGTAATCGTTAGGGCATTTTCTCCCTCTTCCACCCTTGGGTTATCCTCCGGCAGCCTGTTGCCTGGCTTGTGGGTCAAATACATACTGGCATTTTTCCACATACTGCAATAATACGGCATCTGCCAGCCCATATCATTATCATTTGGAGCTCTCCAGAAATTTGGCTTTGGAGCTGTTTTCAACATCTCCTTTCCCTTGTAGACATAGGATACCAGCCCACCAAACAGAATAGAGAAAATAGCATGGAAATAAGCTCCATGAATGCCAATGTTGTTATAGCCATGCAATACCTCAAAGGTCGAGGTCTCCAAGGCATCCTCAATACATTCTTTTTTTGTCTCTCCTTCCACTTTGTAAATTCCCTGTCCAAAGGCTACCTCATGTCCTGCTTCTGCCCAGGCTTCAGCCTCCTTTAACAGGAAGGAAACCGTCACTGTATATTCACCAGGCAGAATATAATCGGAAATTGGTAACTCATATTCCGCCTCAGACTGTGGGGCAATCTTGGTTTCCATAGAAACCAGCTCCTCAAGCTGTCCATCTCTTTCTACAGCTATGATACAGTCATAGCTTTCACTGGAAGTAAAAAGATTTTTATTTTTAATGTGTACCTTTTTCTCCTGTACATCCACGCGGATAGAAAAGCCTTGATAATTGTATTTAACCTCCTGCATCTTTGGCGTTTTCTTTCGGTCACCGCCAAAGCAGATACCATTACCGCTGAAGTTGCCATCATTTGGCCGGTCATCAAAGTCACCACCATAGCCTAAGACTTCTTCACCATAACGGTTTTTTTTGTAAATCGCCTGGTCTGCATAATCCCAGATAAAGCCTCCCTGGAACAAAGGCTCCTCTTCACAGTAATCCATATATTTATGCATGGCACCACAGGAATTACCCATAGCATGCGTATATTCACATAGAATACATGGCTTATCTCTATGCTTTGCCAGATACTTGCGGATATCAGTAACCGGAGTATACATAGTGCTACGAATATCTGTTGTCGCCGGATAGCGGTCATCCCAGACTACTCCTTCATAATGCACAGGACGGGTCGGGTCAAGCCTGCGAAGGAGGTTTGACATCTCCAGTAGATTTTTTCCGCCATAGGACTCATTTCCACAGGACCAGATTACTACACAAGGATGATTTTTATCTCTCTGGTACATGGAATTTGCCCTGTCTAAAAGATTTTCCAGGTATTCCGGTCTGTCTCCTGGCACACAAAACTCAAGGGGCTCTAAATTACGACCTACTGCATCCCAACAGCCGTGAGTCTCCAGATTTGTTTCATCAATGACATAAAAGCCAAGCTCATCACATAACTCATAAAAGGATGAATCATTTGGATAATGGCTGGTGCGGATAGCATTGATATTATTCTGCTTCATGGTTATCAAATCCAGCCAGAGATTTTCCATGCTAGGTACACGTCCCTGGCGGGAATCAAATTCATGGCGGTTGACACCCTTGAAAATAATCCGTTTCCCATTAATATACATAATACTGTCCTGGATTTCAAAGCGGCGGAAACCTATATTTTGCTTTACTACCTCCTCTACAGCACCAGCAGTATTCTTAACAGTAAGATATAATTGATACAGCTTTGGAATCTCAGCACTCCAAAGCTTCGGCCGGGAAATCAGAAGTTTTCCAGCCACAGTTCCCTCGTGGATGGAAAACGAAGCTTCTGCTGTCATCTCCTCTCCATCATATAAAAAAGCCTCTATACTGCCTGCACCCTCGCAGACGAGGTTAAGCTTAAGACAGCCTTCATCAAAGCTATCATTTAATACAGTTTCTATTTTTACATCCCAGATATGAACTTTTGGTACCGTAAACAGATATACATCCCGGAAAATACCTGAAAAGCGGAAGAAATCCTGATCCTCCAGCCAGCTTCCGGCACTCCACTTATATACCTGGGCAGCCAGCTTGTTTTCTCCCTCCTTAAGATACGGTGTCAGTTCGAATTCATGAGGTGTAAAGCTGTCCTCGCTATAGCCTACAAACTCACCGTTACACCACAGGATGAGATTGCTTTCCACACCCTGGAAGGAAATATATACCTTCTGACCTTTAAGCTCCTCCGGTACAAAAAAGTATTTTACATAGCTTGCCACCGGATTAAAATTCACTGGAATCTCACCTGGCCTAATTTCATCTCTGCCCTCCCATGGATACTGGGTATTGGCATACTGAGGTACATCATAACCTTCCAGCTGTATATGAGCAGGGACCTTGATATCAGCCCAGTCCCGACAGTCATAATCCAGCCTCTCAAAGCCCTTCACGCTCAAGGCCGGCTTTATTGCATATGAAAATTTCCACATACCGTTCAGCAAATATTTAAAATCAGTATCCTTCCGCTTTGCTCCTTCCAGAGTTTTATAAAAGCTGTGATCGGAATGAGCTCTTCTCCGGTTTTTCTGGAAATATTCCGGATTTTTCACTTGTTCAAAATCAAACTGTCCCATTTTAACTCCATTTCTGCCTCTAAAGGCTGTGCTGCCAAAGCTGATTTTTTATTTCACCGCACCAGTAATCCCCTCTGTAAAGCTCTTTTGTAAAATAAAGAAGATAACTGCCGTTGGAATTGTACATAAGAATACGGCTAACATCAACATACCATAGTCGGTAACGTAGCCTTCCTTTAAGTTTGCTACCAGCATTGGCATTGTTATACTTTCCTTGCTGGTCATGATTACCTTTGGCCATAGATAGTTATTCCATGCATTCATAAAGGTAATTGTCATCGCTGCTGCATAGGTAGACTTCATCGTAGGCACAAACATACGGAAGAAAATCTGGAACTCATTTAAGCCATCGATTCTGGCAGCCTCAATAATATCATGCGGAAAGGAACGGGCACTCTGCCGGAACATCATAATTAAAAATGGTGTTGAAATTGTTGGCAGGATAAAACCAATTGCTGTATTCAAAAGCTTTGCCTTTGCGAACATCTGATACAGCGGAATCATTGTTGCTGCAAATGGAACCATCATAGCCAACAGAATAACAGACATCAAAAAGTCCTTCCCCTTATCGTGATAGATTTCAAAGCCATAGCCGGCCAAAGAACATACTACCAGAGAAATAAAGGTCAGTAAAAGTGCATATTTGAAGGAATTTATCATAGCTCCACCAACATTATACTGATCTATCAGGTTTTTAAAATTGTTAGCCAGTTCTGTACCAGGGAGCAGCCGTCCGCAGACAACATCTACACTCTTATTCGTAGCTGAACAAATCATATAGTACAGTGGAAATATCGATATAAAGGAAACTATTGTTAAAATTATATAGGTTGCAATCTTTTTTCTTTTATTCACGAGAGTCACCTGCTTTCATCTGTATGAACGCCAGAACTGCTACCAGAACCAGAATCAGATAAGACATTGCTGCCGCATATCCGAAATTCGGCACATACTTAAAGGACATATCATAAATATAATGGGACATGGTAATGGTTGCATTAGCAGGACCGCCACCGGTCAGGTTTACAGACTCATCAAAAAGCTGCAGTGTGCCGTTGGTAGACATAATGACTGTCAAAAGAATGGTTGGCTTCAAAAGCGGAACTGTCATCTTACGGAATATATCGAAGGCTGAAGCTCCATCAATGCAAGCTGCTTCATAAATAGAATAATCAATATTCTGAAAAGCTGCCAGATAAAACACCATATTATAACCGGTCCATCTCCAGATTAACGCAAGAATAATGACAATTCTTGCACTTGTTGCATGGGTTAAAAAGCTGTAGCCTACATCCAGAATTCCCAGTTTGATTAAAGCGGTATTAATCAAACCGTCTGTCGCAAATAAGGAACGAAAAATCGTCGCATAGGATACCAGAGAGGTGGCACATGGCAGGAAAATTGCTGTTCTGAAAAGTCCTTTAAATTTAAGATCCTTGTTATTCAGCATAGATGCCAGCATTAATGCAAGAATCAGCATAATTGGCACCTGAATAATCAGATATAAGAAACAGTTTTTTACAGACTGGATAAATACCTGATCCTGCAGCATTCTTTGATAGTTATAAAGACCTGCAAATTTTAAAATATTTCCTTTTCCTGTCTGGAAGGATAACAAAAGTGCCTTAAGCATTGGATAAAAATTCATTATCAGAATCAAAAGTGCTGCCGGCATCAGAAATCCCCATCCAGTCAGGCTGTGCTTTTTCTCCAAAGTCATTTTCTGTTTTCTCTGACTCACGCTCATACCTCCTCTTGTAGAAGCTTTGCTTACTCGCCCATCTGGAATTTAATTGTATCCTCTGCATTTGCAATTTCGCTTTCAACGCTCGCACCACTGATGACATTGGTAATAGCAACTGCTACTGCATCACGAGCTTCATAATAGTAAACACCGGTATTGTTAGAGGGTGTCTTTCCAGCAAACTCGGTAATCAGAGAGTAGATTGTCTGCCCACCGAAGAACTCCTGAGGTTCTCTATAAACATCACTTTTACCTGCTGGTAAATAAGTAGCTAATGCACCCGACTTTGGAAGAATCTTCTCATAGAACTCTACACTCCCTGCAAAAGTATTGTTTAAGAAATCTACTGCCAGATCTACATTCTTACAGTTAGAGGTAATCAGCCAGCTGGAGCCACCGTTATTAGAATAATGAGTAGCACCATCAACACCTACAAGACATGGCATATTAGTAACAGCCCACTTACCGGACTGCTCCCCGGCAGTCTGGATAGAACCAAGAATCCAGCATCCATTAATCGTACCTGCTACAGAACCACTGGTAAAGGAACCAACATATTCATCCCAGTCATTAACCTCTGTTAATACACCACTTTCCTTTAATGCCTTATAGGTCTCCATAACCTTTACTAAGATATCATTTTCAACCATAGAAGGATTCCCTTCTGCATCAAAAAGAGAAGCACCTGCAGACTGAAGCATCATCATAATAACATCAGCTTCGCCTGCCAGGCAGGAAAGTAATGGCTTACCAGTCTTTTCAAGAACAGCCTTACCTTTTCCAATATATTCATCCCAGGTTATGTCAGTAAAATCATCCACGGTAAATCCAGCCTCTTTTAAGACATCTGTTCTATAGGCTGCTACAACCGTACCATTGTCAAAAGGAACACCATAGTTCTTTCCATCTATTACAGAGTAAGCTGTCTTAGCTCCTGCAAATTGTGAAAAATCAATACCGGAATTCGTAATGTCAGTAAATGCTTCCGCATAGGAAATTACATTTTTCTGGAAGGCATTATCCTGCATCAGTATAATATCAGCAAGAGAGCTCAAATCTCCAGAAGTAACTGCTGTTGTCAGCTTTGTCTGAATATCTGGCCAAGGTATTTCAATAACCTCAAGTTCAAAATCTGGATGGTCTGCTTTGTAAATTTCGCCTGCCTGCTCCATTGCATAAATATTAAATGCCGGATCCCAGCACCATACCGTCAGCTTATTGGAAGCTTCACCAGATGCTGCAGGATCTCCGCTTGCTGTCGGAGCATCATTTCCTCCCTTGCTTCCACAGGCAGTTAAAGATACAACCAGGGCTACACATACCATCAATGACAAAAGCTTTTTCTTCATAACTTACCTCCTCATTTTGTGCAAAATGCATATTTTTAATATAAATTTGTTATATTTCTATGCACATTATACTATCATTCTGAGAAGCATATGAAGTATATCCAATCTAAAAACGTGCAAATTCAACCATTTAATCCCGTCTTTTTCCAAGACATACTGTTGTTTTTGCACGTTTCTTCTCTGTTTTTAGCTAATATTACCAACCCTTGAGAGCTGAAATCTTATAATCAATCAGCTTACCCTTATGATTATCGGGGCGTTTCTTCCATTGGTATGGAGAAGTTTCCATGATTTTTCGGAAGTTCCGGTTGAAGGTAGAAGGTGTCACAAACCCGACACGTTCAGCGATTTCCTCCATGTCCAGATCCGTATTATCAATCAGTTCACAGGCTCTTTTTATCCGGATAAAATTAACAAATTCAACAGGAGTCATATTCATCCGTTCCTGGAAAAATCGTCGGAAGTGGGTTTCACTCATATAGCATTTCTCTGCAAGCTCTGAAATCTTAAAATTCCGGTCATAATTTTCCTCAACAAAGACAATTGCCTTATTCAGCTTTGTCCCCTCTCTTTTTTCCGCACCGTTCTCCTCTTTTTTCTTTTGAGCATTCAGCCCATTTCGCCTTGCACCCTCTAACAGTGTAGCATATAAAAGTCCCTTTACTGATTCACGATAAAACGGTCTTTTTTCACGGACTTCATCAAAGATCTGGCGTACCAGCATAGAAAGTGCCGGGTTATCTGACTCGCGAATAAAAAATCCATCTCTATTGATAAGCTCTAAGAGCTCCTTTTGTGTGTTCTTTTTTCCGTGATACATTTCTTCTACTATACGTTCAGGGTTTAAAAATAAATATTCCCAGAAACCGACACTTTCAATATCACTTTCTGTTGTATGTAACACATTTACTGGAATAAAGGAGAGCATATTCTTGCTGAAACGATACTGTCTGTCTTCAATAATCAGCATTCCTTCTCCATAGTGACAGAGCCCGATTTCCAAAAGATTATGAAAATGCAGATTATCTACATCTCTGCCGTATATCTGCACCCATTTTTCTCCCGTTAAAGCAAGAACATCCTCTCCTTGTGGAAGCTCATATATTCTAAACTCAGCCGGCACCTTCTTCTTTTTTGCCATAAAATCCCCTCCCCCGATTTTTAATCCAAATTTTCTCCGATGCTTGCAATTGCCTGCCAAGGCTGTGGCACAGCATTCTATTTTTCAATACAGAAAGGCTCCGCTGCCTATGAAAAGAATAGCATTTGATCGCAGTTCTGACAAGCGGTTTTATTATGCTAAGCCATGAAAGTCGTACATGCCCAGGTAGTGGGAATGCTACTACAAAGGAGTTTCTGAATAATTATCCTGCTAGGCAGGAATACTAATCTACTAATCTGGCAGTAGCCGATCCAGATAGAGGTGAGAAAACAGTCTGCCTTGCAATTTCCCCATCCATGAAGGCACTTGGAATTAAGAACCGATGCAGAGTTTTTCAGATACCCAAAAGTGTGAACTATATCATGGCACCGCCACGAATGAAGCTGTACATTGAGTATTCTGCAGAAATTTATGGTGTGTACCTAAAGTACATTGCCAAAGAGGACATCCATGTCTATTCGATAGATGAGGCTTTTTTGGAGGTTACCCATTATCTTTCCATGTATAAGCTTACTGCTAAAGAGCTGGCTGTTAAGATTATGGAGGATATTATGAAGACTACGGGGATAACGGCAACTGCAGGGATTGGAACAAACATGTATCTGGCAAAAGTGGCATTGGATATTACAGCAAAACACGTTAAGGACAATATTGGTTATCTTGATGAAAGCATGTACCAGAAAACCTTGTGGAACCACAGACCGCTCACTGATTTTTGGAGAGTAGGAGCCGGAACTGAAAAAAGATTAGGCAGTATGGGGCTGTATACGATGGGTGATATTGCCCATGCCGATGAGGATATGCTCTACCATATGTTCGGAGTAGATGCAGAGCTTTTGATTGACCATGCGTGGGGCAGGGAAAGCACCACAATGGAAGATATAAAGGCGTATAAGCCGAAAAGCAGATCTCTATCCAGTGGACAGGTGTTATCGAGGGACTATACCTTTACAGAATGTGAGCTGATTGTAAAAGAGATGACGGAGGTTCTGTGTCTTGATATGGCAGACAAGGGAATGACTACACAGTCGATTACTCTGAAAATCTCGTATTCTAAAGATCTTGAAATGAAGCCCGCAACGGGAACCGTTTCCATGAGAGAAGCAACAAATTCCTTCCGGGTGGTACTTCCCTATGTGCTGGAACTTTACAGGCATATCGTGCAGAGAGATCAGATGATTCGCAAGGTAAACGTGACCTGTAACAGCGTGGTAAATGAAGCATACGAGCAGTACGATTTGTTTACGGACTATGCAGCCCTTGAGCGTGACAGAAAATTACAAAAGGCAGCCCTTGAGATAAAACGAAGGTATGGGAAAAATGCTCTTATCCGGGGAATGGATTTGCAGGAAGCCGGTACAGCTATAGAGCGAAATCAGCAGATAGGAGGGCATAGGAGCGGTGAGTAGGATACGACCAAAAATGGAACAAAGCAACCGGGCAAAACAGTTTATGCCCTTTGAGGCGTTAAAAGGCTTCAGGGAGGCTCTCCTAGAAAAGGAACGGATTATCGTACCGAAGCGGGAGCTGTCCGAGGATCAGAAAGCTGAGCTTGACTATAAGCTGAGACAGCTTCGTAGGATGGATATGGTTACCGCAGAGTATTTCCAGAATGGGGAGTATGTGCAGCTGACAGGCGTGGTATCAGGAATAGATGAAACCAGCAGGGTTCTAAGGATTGTAAATACAAAAATCCCCTTTGAAGCTATTTCTGATTTACAGGGAGATATGTTTATAGATTTGTAATGATAGCAACTAATTTTTGACCAAAACGCAGGAAAGAAGAAAAAATCAAGAAATACTTGACAAGTCGTGAATCCTATGTTATAGTAAAAAAGTTCTGTGCAGTAGTACAGATAATATAAAAGCTGCCGAAGACAGCAGGTGTCCGCGGAACACAGATTCCAAGGACGTAAGTATATCGCCTGCCGAGGAAGAGTATATGATGACTTTTCGCCCTCACTGTCTTGCAGTGGGGGCTTTTCGGTTTGTTAAATCTATAAGGAGGTAAACAAAATGGCAAAGGTAGAATTAAAGCAGCCTATCATTGACGAAATCAAAGGATATGCTGCAAATGCTAAATCAGCCGTACTGGTTGACTACCGTGGATTAACTGTTGCTGAGGATACAGAGCTTCGTAAGCAGTTAAGAGAGGCTGGCGTTGTGTACAAGGTATACAAGAACACTTTCTTAAAGCGTGCATTTGAAGGAACTGATTTCGCACAGTTAGACCAGCATTTAGACGGACCTACAGCAATTGCATTTGGTATCGATGATGCTACAGCTCCTGCACGAGTTTTAAAGAAGGCTGGCAAGGGCATGGCAGCATTAGAGTTCAAGGGTGCTGTTGTTGAGGGCAACTACTATGACGTAAAGGGTATTGAGGCACTTGCAGATATCCCATCCAGAGAAGAGCTTATTTCCAAGCTCCTTGGAAGCTTACAGTCCCCTATTACCAATTTTGCTCGTGTGCTTAAGCAGATTGCAGAAAAAGGCGGCAGCGAGGCAGCAGCTGAGTAATATCGGAAACTGAAACAAACAGATTAACAAAACAAATAAAATTATTTTAATGGAGGTAATTAATAATGACAACTCAGGAATTTATTGATGTTATCAAAGGCATGACCGTATTAGAGTTAAATGATTTAGTAAAAGCTTGTGAGGAAGAGTTCGGCGTATCTGCAGCAGCAGGTGTTGTTGTAGCAGCAGCTGGTGGAGCTGCTGAGGCAGCAGGTGAAGAGAAGAGCGAGTTCGACGTTGAGTTAACAGACGTTGGAGCAAACAAGGTTAAGGTTATCAAGGTTGTTCGTGAAGTAACCGGTTTAGGCTTAAAGGAAGCTAAGGACGTTGTTGACGGAGCTCCTAAGGTACTTAAAGAGGGTGCTACTAAGGAAGAAGCTGAGGACATCAAGGCTAAGCTTGAAGCTGAAGGTGCTAAGGTTACCCTTAAATAATTATTGCGAAGGCAAGATAAGTGCAAAAATAAAAAAGGTCGGCACTTCGAGTTATTCGAAAGTGCCGGCTTTTTTTATTTTGAATTATTAATGAAATTAAGGAAAAATCTTGAATAGTTAAAGGGAAGGCGTATAATATAGGGTAAAGGTAGAACAAAAGAGTTAGAGAGGAACTTAGAGTGGAAAAACTGATTATCTTAGGAACCGGCAATGCAAATGTAACAAAGTGCTACAATACCTGCTTTGCACTTTACAATGGTGAGGAATATTTTCTGGTGGATGCCGGAGGTGGCAACGGAATTCTGGCACAGCTGGAAAAGGCAGAGATTCCGCTAAATAAGCTGCATGAGATATTTTTAAGTCATGAGCATACAGATCACCTGTTGGGTATGATATGGATTATCCGTATGATTGCAGCACAGATGAAGCAGGGAAAATATGAGGGAAATTGTAATATTTACTGCCACAGTGACCTGGTAGAAACGGTAAAGACCATTTGCCGCCTGACGATTCAGGAGAAGTTCTACAAGCTGATTGGAGAACGGATTTTCCTGCATCCTTTGGAGGATGGAGATAAAAAGCAGATTTTAAATTATTCGGTGGAATTTTTCGATATTCAATCCGGGAAAGCAAAGCAGTATGGCTTTGTTACACAGCTTGAGAATGGAAAGAAATTTACCTTTTTGGGAGATGAGCCTTGTAGGGAATGGGAATACGATTTTGCCAGAAATACCGACTGGATGCTGCATGAGGCCTTTTGCCTCCATTCCCAGGCAGATATATTTCATCCCTATGAAAAATGTCACACCACGGCAAGGGATGCCTGTGAACTGGCTGAAGAGCTGGGAGCAAAGAATCTAGTGCTTTACCACACAGAGGATAAGAACATAGAGAGGCGGAAAGAGCTGTATACTGCGGAAGGAAAGCAGTATTATCACGGAAAGCTTTTTGTGCCGGAGGATTTAGAGGTAATTGAGCTATAAAGGATATCATTGAAATTAAAGGGGCCAGAGAGCTTACCTGGGTACAGATAAATATACCAAAAGAGAGGATTTCCCGGACACAAAGGAAACCGAAGGAATTATGGATAAAAAGGCCGGCTACCGAGCCGGCAGAGAAAGGAAGTAAAAGGTATGTACATTATCGTAGGACTTGGCAATCCGGGCAGGGATTACGCGGGAACACGGCACAATATCGGTTTTGATGTCATAACCCGGCTGTCGGATGATTATAATATACCATTAGATTTTAAAAAGCATAAGGCACTGTGCGGCCGCGGCTATATCGAGGGGCAGAAGGTGCTTTTGGCACAGCCGCAGACCTTTATGAATTTAAGCGGGGAAAGTGTCCGAGAGCTGATGGATTATTACAAGGTAAGTAATGAGGAAATTATCATTGTATATGATGACATCAGTCTGGATGTAGGACAGCTTCGGGTACGGCCAAAGGGCAGTGCCGGAGGTCACAACGGCATCAAGAGTATCATACAGCATATGGGAACCCAGGAGTTTCCAAGAGTACGAGTCGGTGTAGGAGACAAGCCAAAGGGCTGGGACCTGGCTGACTATGTGCTGGGGCGTTTTCCGGCAGAGGAGGAGCCAAAGGTAAGAGATGCTTTAGTCCGGGCTTCCCAGGCCTGTAAAAGGATTATCTTGGATGGTGTAGAGGAAGCAATGAATCAGTTTAACCGAAAAATCAGTCAGGATGAGTGAAATGAAAACGTTATTAGAACCATTAAAGGAATTAAATGAATTTATTGGAGCGAGGAGGAATCTGCTAAAAAAGCAGACACCGATACAGCTTTCCGGCTGTATCGATTCCCAGAAGAGCCATGTTATCTGTGGATTGGGTAAGGACTATCCCTACCGGATAATTATTACCTACAGTGAGCTAAAGGCAAAGGAAATCTTTGAGGACTATAAGCTGTATGACAGAGAGGTATTTCTCTATCCGGCAAAGGACGTCATTTTCTACAGTGCGGATATTCACGGAAATGCCATAGTACGGGAGCGACTTCGCCTTTTACGGCGGCTGATAGAAAAAAAGCCGGCAACGATTATCATGACGCTGGATGGTGGCATGGATCGTCTGCTTCCCCTGGAATTTCTGGCAGAAAAGGTCATAGCCGTAAAGGAAGCAGATATTATTGATTTGGAGCAGATAAAAAAGGATCTTCTGCAGCTGGGCTATGAACGCTGCGGACAGGTGGAAGGACCAGGGCAGTTCGCTGTCAGAGGAGGAATTATAGATATCTTCCCGCTGACAGAGGAGTGTCCTTATCGTATTGAACTTTGGGATGATGAAATCGATACGATTCGTTCCTTTGATGTAGAGAGCCAGCGCTCCATAGAAACGGTACCGGAGCTTTCCATCTATCCGGCATCTGAGATTATCATGGATGAAGAAACCCTCGCAAGAGGTCTGACAGCCATTGAAAAGGACAAGGAGGCTTATGTTAAAAAGCTTCGTGAGGAAGGAAAGCTTGAGGAGGTCCGTCGGATTAAGGATATCATAGGTGAATTTAAGGAAACCATGGATATTTACAGTGGTTCTATGGGACTGGAAAGCTATATCCGCTATTTTTATGAGAATACCGTGTCCTTTTTTGATTATTTTACGGAAGAAAATGCCGTATTTTTCCTGGATGAGCCACTGCGGGCTGCTGAGAAGGGAGAAGCGGTAGAGCTTGAATTCCGGGAAAGTATGACGGGGCGTATTGACAAAGGCTATATCCTGCCGGGACAGATGGATGTCATCTTTTCTTATAAGGAGCTGTTTGGACGGCTTTCTACAAGACGTCTGGTACTGTTAAATACCATGGACATTAAACTTAAGGACTTCCCTGTAAAGGAGCAATTAAGCTTTACGGTAAAATCGGTAAATCCTTATAACAATAATTTTGAACTGCTGGTAAAGGATTTGGAACAGTTTCATAAAAAGGGCTATCGGGTACTTCTTTTGTCCGGCTCCCGGACGAGGGCTGTACGTCTCAGCAAGGATTTACGGGATTATGATTTAAATGTATTTTACAGTGATGATATGGAAAAAATGCTGCAGGGTGGACAGACTATGGTGACCTATGGAAGCCTGCACCGCGGCTTTGAATATCCCCTTATCAAGCTGGTAGTGATTTCCGAAAGTGATATTTTTGGAGCAGAAAAAAAGAAGCGGAAAAAGAAAAAGGCCGCTTATGAGGGTTCGCGAATACACAGCTTTACTGATTTAAATGTAGGAGATTATGTGGTTCATGAAAACCATGGACTTGGCATCTACCGAGGTATTGAAAAAATCGAGGTAGATCAGGTGGTTAAGGACTATGTAAAGATTGAATATGGCGGAGGCGGTGTTTTATATATTCTGGCGACAGGACTGGAGGTATTGCAGAAATATGCCAGCTCTGAGGCTAAAAAGCCGAAGCTAAATAAGTTAAACTCTATTGAGTGGAAGAATACCAAGACAAGGGTTAAGGGTGCGGTAAAGGAAATCGCGAAGGAGCTGGTAGAGCTGTACGCAGATCGGCAGTCGAAGGAGGGATACCAGTTCAGTCCAGATACGGTATGGCAGAGGGAGTTTGAAGAGCTGTTCCCTTATGAAGAGACAGATGACCAGCTGAATGCTATCGAGGCAACGAAGAAGGACATGGAAAGTAGAAAAATCATGGACCGGTTAATCTGTGGAGATGTAGGCTATGGAAAGACGGAGATTGCCATTCGTGCAGCCTTTAAGGCAGTATCTGATGGAAAGCAGGTGGTATTTTTAGTACCGACAACGATACTGGCTCAGCAGCACTATAACACCTTCTCCCAACGGATGATGGATTTTCCAATCAGTGTGGATATGCTGTCCAGATTTCGGACACCGGCAGAGCAGAAAAAGACTCTGGAGCGGCTGAAAAAAGGACAGGTTGATATTCTTATCGGAACCCACCGGGTGCTTTCTAAGGATGTGGTATTCAAGAACCTGGGACTTTTAATTGTCGATGAGGAGCAGCGGTTTGGCGTTACCCACAAGGAAAAGATAAAGCAGATGAAAAAGGACGTAGATGTGCTGACCCTTTCTGCCACACCGATTCCAAGAACTCTGCACATGAGCCTGGTGGGTATCCGGGATATGAGCGTTTTAGAGGAGCCGCCGGTAGACCGTGTGCCGATACAGACCTATGTACTGGAGTACAACGATGAGATTATCCGCGAGGCCATCAACCGGGAGCTTGTAAGAGGCGGGCAGGTGTATTATGTATATAACCGAGTAAAAAATATAGATGAAACGGCGGCTGCCATAGCGAAGCTTGTACCAGAGGCAAATGTATCCTTTGCCCATGGCCAGATGAGCGAACGAGAGCTGGAAAAAATCATGTTCAGCTTCATAAATGGAGAAATTGATGTCCTGGTTTCAACAACGATTATTGAGACCGGCCTGGATATTTCCAATGTAAATACCATGATTATCGAGGATGCCGACCGGCTTGGTCTGTCCCAGCTATACCAATTAAGAGGCCGTGTGGGACGTTCCAGCAGGACTGCCTATGCCTTTCTTATGTATAAGCGGGATAAGATGCTTAAGGAGGTAGCAGAAAAGCGTCTGCAGGCGATTAAGGAGTTTACAGAGCTTGGCTCCGGCTTCAAGATTGCTATGCGGGATCTGGAAATCCGTGGTGCCGGCAATCTTTTAGGGGCAAAGCAGCATGGACATATGGAGGCTGTCGGCTACGACCTTTACTGTAAGATGTTAAATGAGGCTGTAAGGACTTTAAAGGGTGAGGATGTCATTACCGAGGAGTTTGAAACAAATGTGGATATTGATATGAGTGCCTATATTCCGCCAAGCTATATGAAGAGTGAGGCCCAGAAGCTGGATATGTACAAGCGAATTGCAGGAATTGAAAATAAAGAGGAATTCCTGGATATGCAGGAGGAGCTTTTAGATCGGTTTGGAGAGCTTCCGGCAGCGGTGAATAACCTTTTAAACATTGCTTTTATAAAGGCACTGGCTCATAGGGCGTATATCAAACAGATACTGCACCGGGGTTATCAGATTAAAATTTTTATGTACAATAAGGCAGCAGTGGACATTAACCGGATTCCGAAGCTTATTGAGAGCTATCAGGGGGCACTTAAATTTGTACCGGAGACTAATCCTTATTTTGCCTATGATTTAGCTTATAAAAATAAGAATTACAAGCTGGAGTCCTATGACTTTTTTGAGCAGCTGAAAAAGCTGATTGAGGCTGTTGAAGGGCTTTTAGAGAAACAGGAGGAAAACAGTGAAAAGAAATAGATGGATAATCATAGGGCTGGTTTTCTGTCTGCTGCTGACAGGCTGTGGCAGAAAAAAAGCCGGAGAAGAGGGAGCAAAGGAGATTTCAAAGGATGCAGTGATGATGGCTGTTGGTGAGGATAATGTATCAGCACAGGAGGCAATGGCCTATCTGTACCTCTTGAAGCAGCAGTATGAGGCCGGCATGGGAGAAGAAGTCTGGAGCTATCAGCTCAGTGAGGATAAGACACTGGAGGATTACGCCAGAGAGGCTGTAATATCGAATCTTACCCAGTTAAAGATTATGTGCCAGCAGGCGGCGAAAGAGGGCATAGAGCTGGATGAGGAGGAAAGCTATGAGGCAAAAAAGGCGGCACAGCAGATTATTAAGACTGCCGGCAAGGCAGATAGAGAGAGGTTTCGGCTGGAAGAAGAGGTTTTGACCAGGATCTATGCAGATAATACTCTGGCTGCAAAGCTTTTTGATGTAACGACGGGACAGGTAGATACGAATATTACAGATGAAGAGGCAAGGCAGATTACAGTGCAGTATCTTCTGGTTAGTACAGGGGATATGGACAAGGCACAGAAGGAAGTGGCAAGAGAGCAGGCTGAAAAGCTTTTAAAGGAGGCAAAAAAGGCTTCCAGCTTCTTGAATTTTGCAACAACAAACAGTGACTCGGAAGAGATAGAGCTGACCTTTGGAAGGGAGCATTTGCCAGAAGGATTTGGACAGGAAGCGATGGAGCTAAGGACGGGAGAGTTTAGTCCAGTTATCGAAGGGGAAAAGGGCTATTACATTGTTTACTGTATTGCTGATTTCGATGAGGATGCAACAACAAACAGGAAGGAAGTCATCATTGAAGAACGCAGAGACAAGCTGTTCCGGGAAAAATATAAGGAATGGTCAGAAAACTATAAGGTGGTAATCAGCACAGCTCTTTGGGATGAACTTTTATTCACACCGAAAAACGCATTATCCAAGCAGAACTAATTGCCAAATGAAAGAAGATGGCATACAATAGAGCCAACGTAAGAAGGGAGGAATTGCTGTATGATTCAAATTCAGAATCTGACAAAGGTATATAAGCTTACTAAAAAGCAGATGGCAAAGCAGAAAACAAAGAAGAACAGTAAGGTGGCTGTCGATGATGTAGGCTTTACAGCAAACAAGGGAGAGATCTATGGACTTTTGGGCCCGAATGGAGCCGGAAAAACAACAACTCTCCGATGTATAGCAACACTTCTACAGCCAACGAAGGGAACGATTTCCGTCTGTGGACATGATACGATAAAGGAATCTGAGGCAGTCAGGAAAAGCATTGGTTTCCTGACAACGGATATTAAGCTGGATCCGCAGTTTTCACCAAAGTATATGTTTTATTTCTTTGGGCGGCTTCATGGTATGACGGATGATGCTATTGAGGCAAGAAAAGAGGAGTTATTTTCCTATTTTGGAATTACTGAGTTTGAAAACAAGAAAATTGAGGAATTATCTACCGGTATGAAGCAGAAGGCGGCTATAGCAGTCAGTCTGGTTCATGACCCGGAGGTAGTTATTTTTGATGAACCGACGAATGGTCTGGATATTGTAACAGCTCGTGGAGTGACAGAGTATTTAAAGAAGCTCCGCGAGGAAGGAAAGCTGGTACTGATTTCTACCCATATTATGACAGAGGCAGAAAAGCTTTGTGATAGGATTGGTATTATTATTAGCGGTCAGAAGGTTATGGAGGGTACCCTTTCCGAGATTTTAGAGGCAACCGGCGGCGAGGATCTGGAGGATGCATTCTTCCATTTGTATCAGGAGTACAGTAAGGAGGAAGAAGAATGAAAAATCCAATTATGATTGTAATGAATAAGGAGCTTACCAGGGTCTTTAGCGATAAAAAGATGGTATTTAGCCTGTTTATCATGCCAGCGATTTTGATGGTTGGAATCTATTCCTTTATGGGTAAGGCTATGAACAGTATGATGGATGATATCAAGGAGCATGTAGCTAAAATTTATGTGGAAAACGCACCGGAAGGCTTTTCTGATTTTATTGGACAAAGTGGGATAATAGCGGATATTCAATATGCAAAGGATGAATCCGAAGAGGAAGTTAAGAACATGATTTTTGATGGGACTCTGGATTTGTATGTTGTATTTGAAGAGAATTTTCTTAATAAGGTAGCAGATTATCAGAATGGCAGTGAGGTGCCGGAACTTAAGACCTATTATAATCCTTCCGAGGACTATAGTAACGAGGCCAGAGATAAGTTTTTAAAGCTTGTAGCAGAGCCTTACCGGCAGGCACTTTTAGCAGAGAGGATAGGTGATTTAAACAGTCTTGCGATATTTGTTATAGATAAGGATCCGGCAAGCTCTGTTATTATGGATGAGAGCAAAGCCAGCGGCAAGATGATGGGTATGCTTTTGCCATATTTGATTGTAATTCTTTTATTTACCGGACCTATGAGCCTGGGAATTGATGCAATCACAGGGGAAAAGGAAAGAGGAACCCTGGCCAGTATGCTGGTATCTCCGGTAAAACGAAGCCAGATTGTGCTCGGAAAGCTTTTGTCCTTGTCCATACTTTCCTGCCTGTCAGCCATTGTATATGCAGGCTCTATTGCCTTTTCCCTGCCAAAGCTCTATAAAGGTATGGAGGAAAGCGGCATGACAATGAAGGTAACTCCGCTGCAAATACTGATGCTCCTGGTGATTATGCTGGCACTGGTATATTTGTATGTATCAGTTGTGGGTGCTATTTGTGTATTTGCTAAAAATGCAAAGGAGGCAGGAACCTATGTGTCTCCGGCCTATATTGTGGTTTTAGTGGCAGGTGTGCTTACCATGTTTGCAGGAAATAAGGAAACTGCCCTTGGAATGTTTGCTATTCCGGTATATGGAAGTGCAACAGCGATTCAGAAGCTTCTGGTAAATGAGCTGACGATGGTCCAGTTTGGACTGGCGGTTGGAGGAAGCCTTCTTGCGGCAGTTATCTTTACAGCGATTATAACAAAAGCCTTTAACAGTGAAAAGGTTATGCTGAATGCTTAGTTTACAAAATGTGACCGGTGCTATATAATAGACAGGTAAGTTTATGTATAGGAGCCGGTCATATTATGTATACAAAGAATTATTTTTTTAAGCTTTCAAAAAATGAAAGAATACAAATATATGCAAATCATGTAGTGCCACTATTAAATGAAAAGGCCCTGTTCAGTGATGGAACGAGTGAATACCGCCAGCCAGCGGAACCCAAGCCCTATGATATGGTAAAGCTTCGTTTTCGTACCGGGAAGGATAATGTGGATTTTGTTTATCTGATAGCTGGGGATAAACGGATTCCGATGAAAAAGGTTTCCGATGACTGGTATTTTGATTATTATGAAGCAGAGATTCAGGTAACAGAAAAGCGTCTGAACTATTATTTTGAAATAATTACGGGAACCTTAGTCTGCTATTATAACAGACTTGGTATTTCCCGAAAGGCTGATATATCCCAGGGCTTTTTTATTCTGCCGGGCTTTAAAACTCCGGATTGGGCAAAAGGGGCCGTTTTTTATCAGATTTTTGTAGACCGTTTTTTTAATGGAGATAAAAGTAACGATGTAAAGAGCGGGGAATACAGCTATATTGGTGAACAGGTAGAGCGGGTGGATGACTGGACGAAGCCGCCGGCCTTTATGGGTGTCCGGGAGTTTTATGGCGGAGATTTAAGAGGTATTATTAAGAAGCTGGATTATCTTGAAGAGTTGGGAGTTGATGTCCTGTATCTCAATCCGATTTTTGTTTCTCCGTCCAATCATAAATATGACATTCAGGATTATGATTATGTAGATCCGCATTATGGGGAAATTGTCCGGGAGGAAGGCGAGCTTTTAAAGCCAGGAGAGCAGAACAATGAGCATGCCTCTCTTTATCGCAGCCGTGTGACTGACAGAGAAAATCTGGAGGCAAGTAACGAGGTATTGAAGGAGCTGGTAGAGGAGCTTCACAAGAGGAACATGTATCTTGTGCTGGATGGTGTCTTTAACCACTGTGGTTCCTTTAATAAGTGGATGAACCGGGAAAAGCTCTACCAGACAGAGGACGGCTATGAAAAGGGTGCTTTTATAGCAGCGGATAGCCCTTACAGAAACTATTTTGGCTTTCGCAAGGAAGCCTGGCCGGATAATACCCATTATGATGGCTGGTGGGGACATGATACTCTGCCGAAGCTCAATTATGAAAATTCGGAGAAGCTAAAGGAGGAAATACTGCGGATTGCTAGAAAGTGGGTTTCTCCGCCGTTTTCTGTAAATGGATGGCGGCTGGATGTGGCGGCAGACCTGGGGTATTCCTTAGAATATAATCATGCCTTCTGGAAGGAATTTAGAACCCAGGTAAGAGAGGTGAATCCAGAGGCGATTATCCTGGCAGAACACTATGGAGACCCAAGTGTGTGGCTGCAGGGTGATGAGTGGGATACGGTCATGAACTATGATGCTTTTATGGAGCCAGTTACTTGGTTTTTAACAGGTATAGAAAAGCACAGCGATAATGAAAATCTAGAGCTTAAGGGTAATGCAGATGCCTTCTGGAGGGCTATGAATTACAATATGGCACGAATGAATACGCCATCGATGCAGGTGGCGATGAATGAGCTTTCGAATCACGACCATTCCCGGTTTTTAACCAGAACAAATGGAAAGATTGGAAGGGTTTCCCACCTTGGCTATGCCGCAGCTAGCGAGGATATTAATAAAGGACTTTTCCGGGCAGCCGTTGTGATGCAGATGACCTGGCCGGGAGCACCGACCATTTATTATGGAGATGAAGCTGGACTATGCGGCTTTACTGATCCGGATAACCGCCGTACCTATCCGTGGGGCCGGGAGGATCACGAGCTGATTGAGCTTCACCGGGAGCTGATCCGGATTCACAAGGACTATACGGCACTGAAAACAGGATCTATTTTAAAGCTAAATGGAGAGCCGGGCTTTATCGCTTATGGCCGTTTGTATAAAAAAGAGAAAATCATAATCGCGGTTAATGAAAGCCGTGATAGGAAGGAAGCCGTGATACCGGCCTGGCAGCTGGGAGTCAAGGATGATGAGACTCTGGTGCGGCTGATTGAAACGGATGAGGAAGGACACAGCCTGGAAGCTGAGAACTTTCATACGGAAGAGGGTATGCTTACTCTTTGGATGAAGCCGGTGTCAGCAGTCATTATTAAAAACTTAATGACTTATCAGTAAAGGCAGGAGGAGAAAATGTTAGATTATATCATAGAGCAGACAAAAAAGCTTCTTTCGATTGACAGCCCATCCGGCTATACAAGAGAGGCAGCAGAATATGTAATGGAAGAACTCAGAAGCATGGGCTATGAAAGAAGCCATAAGGAGGGCGTGGACAATACCTTCCGGCTTTTGAAGGCCTATCTGGGATAGTGTGGAAAAGGGAAATCGTATGAAGGTACTTTTAACAGCAGTTAATGCAAAATATATTCATTCTAATCTGGCAGTGTACTCCTTGTGTAGTTATGCTGCCAATCAGGGTGAGTCTGTAGAATATGCAGAGTATACCATTAATCATCAGGAGGAAGATATTCTCGCCGGGATTTATAAGAAGAAGCCGGAGATAATAGCTTTCTCCTGTTATATTTGGAATATTGCTATTATTGACCGGGTAGCGGCAGAGCTTAAGAAGGTGCTGCCGGAGTGCGAGATATGGTATGGCGGGCCGGAGGTGTCCTATAACCCTTTGGAGCAGCTGGATAAGAAACCGTTTCTTTCTGGTGTCATGGTTGGCGAGGGGGAAGAAACTCTGACAGAGCTTTTGAAAGTGTGGAAGCAAGGCGGCAGCTTAGAGGCTGTGAAAGGAATTGCCTTCCGAAGGACTTTAGAAAACAGTATAACAGAGCCCTTTTTTACAGGAGTAAGAAAGCCTCTTCCTCTGGATGAGATACCTTTTCCCTATAAGAGCCTTAAAAACCTGGAAAACCGGATTGTGTATTATGAAAGCAGCCGGGGATGTCCGTATTCCTGCAGCTATTGTCTGTCCTCTGTCGAAAAGGGAATCCGTCTTAGAAGCCTTTCCCTAGTAAAGGAGGAGCTTTCCTTTTTTATTGGGAACCGGGTACCCCAGGTCAAATTTATTGATAGAACCTTTAACTGCAATCATGCCCATGCAATGGCTATCTGGCAGTTTATTAAGGAAAAGGATAAGGGCGTAACAAATTTCCATTTTGAAATATCGGCAGACCTCCTTAAGGAGGAAGAGATTACATTTTTAAATACCCTGCGTCCGGGGCTGGTACAGTTAGAAATCGGGGTGCAGAGCATCCATGGAGAAACGATACAGGCAATTAACCGGGTGATGGATTTAGATAAGCTCGCCTTTGCGGTACAGGGTGTAAAAAAGGGGAAAAATATTCATCAGCATCTGGATTTAATTGCCGGACTTCCTTATGAGGATATTAAAACCTTTCAAAAATCCTTTGATTTTGTCTACCGATTAAAGCCGGAGCAGCTACAGCTGGGATTTTTAAAGGTGTTAAAGGGAGCCAGGATGGAAAAGGAAGCAAAAGAATACGGGCTTATCTATCAGTCCAGACCGCCCTTTGAGGTGCTTCAGACCAAATGGCTTTCCTATGATGATGTACTGACCCTAAAACAGATAGAAGAAATGGTCGAAATTTATTATAACAGTGGACAGTTTGAGGCAAGCCTTGGCTTTCTGGAGCATTATTATCCTTCCCCTTACAGCTTTTTCGGGGAGCTTGGTGCTTACTACGAGGAAAAGGGGCTGTATCAGGTGAACCATAAGAGGGTGGCACGCTATGAGATTCTATTAGATTTTATCCGGGAGAAAAAGCCGGAGCTTTCAGGGACTATGGCAGAGCTTTTGACCTATGATTTGTATATTCGGGAGAACTTAAAGAGCCGTCCGGCCTTTATGAAGGATATGGGAGAGCATAAGGAGGAGCTTCGGAAAATACTGGAGGAGGAGTCTCAAAAACCAAAGCTACTTTCCGGCTATGAGGGCATACAGCCAGGACAGCTGGGAAGAATGGTACACGGTGAGTGGTTTGCATTTAATATAGAAGAAGCGGTAAGGACAGGAAAACCGGGAACGAAGGGGCAGTGGCTTCTGTTTGATTATCAGAAAAGAAATCCCCTGAACCATCAGGCTTTTGTCATCTGTGCAAAAGTAGCGGAAGCTTGAGAATGTTGTTTTTGAAAGGAAGGAATCATATGAGAAAAGCAGAAAAGGAACGGGTGCAGAAAATTCTCAATTTGCTGGATGAGCATTATACAACGGAGTACAAGTGTTATCTAAATCATGAGACACCATGGCAGCTTTTGATTGCTGTTATTTTAAGTGCCCAGTGTACCGATGCCAGAGTCAATATTGTAACCAAGGACTTATTCGTGAAATATCCGACACTGGAGGCCTTTGCTAATGCAGATACAAAGGAAATGGAACAGGATATCCGCTCTATCGGTTTTTATAAGAATAAGGCAAGGAATATTATTTTATGTGCAAGACGGCTGGTACAGGAGTTTAACGGCGAGGTGCCAAGCTCTATAGAAGAGCTTACGAGCCTTGCGGGAGTTGGGCGAAAAACAGCAAATGTCATCCGGGGCAATATTTACCATGAACCAAGTATTGTCGTGGATACCCATGTAAAGCGGATTTCAAGGAAGCTTGGCTTTACAAAGGAGGAGGATCCGGAAAAGATTGAATACGATTTGATGAAGGTGCTTCCGGAGGATCATTGGATTTTGTATAATATACAGATTATTACCCACGGCAGGGGCATCTGTACCGCCAGAAGCCCGAAATGTGGGGAATGCTTTCTGCGTGAATACTGTAAGGCAGCAGAAGTGGAAAAATAAGAAAAAATTTCCTGAAAAAAATGCTTGCATAATGAAGAAAGCGTTGGTAAAGTATAGTAATAGGCCGTTATTGGCCTGCAAGCTTTGCCTTCAATTTTTGGATAATAGAATCCTTCATGAGGGTAGGAAGCTTTTCAACGGTCAGTATCAGTCCGGCTACATCCTCGGTTCGGTACTCTCTAAGATAGATATCGGCGAGCATGGTATAGATACCGCTGATATCCGTCTGGCAGGAAACGGCATATTCAAGGACAGTCTGGGCCTTTCTTGTTTCGCCATGCTCTAAAAGGTAGGAGGCCCATTTGTAGAGAGTGCGGGCAAGCTGGGTAAATCTCTGGTCACACTGGGAAACCAGAGGCAGGTTGGCTGTACCATAGGCAAGCTTGATATCCGTATTGGTAAGACCTGTCAGATTGAGAAGCCGTTCTTTGGAAAGGGCTTTAATGGTATCCTGGATTTCCTGAAGCTCTTCATCCGGATTTTCCTGGAAAGGAAGGGTATCGACTGGTATTTTGAGGTATTCAATGGTATCCGGGTCCACGCGGCGGGTCATATTGGCTTTGCGTTCCCGTTCCCAGAAGTCCTCACTGGCCTTACTTTTTTTCTTTGCAGCACTCATTTTGAGGCTGAATACGACAAGAAAAACAACAGTAAATGAAAAAATAAGATATGAAATTGATGACATAACAACATCCTTTCTATAATAAAGTGAAAAGAGGTAAAAAACATGAATTTTAACAGTAACAAAACAAAAAAAATTATTTCCAGAGTTATTATCCTTGTTCTCGTAGCAAGCATGATAATTCCAGTTCTATTAAGTGCCTTGATGTAAAAGGAAACTCTACATAAACTATACAAAATGACAGGAAAAATGTCAAATTTTAGAAAGAAAAGCAGGTATTTGGACTTGCATAATTGGAAACTTGTGTTAAAATGGAAAATAGTCTGAAAAACAGAGATTTAAAGGGGACTTAGAAAAATGAAAATTAAGAAATACCTGCCTGCTACGTTGATTACGTTAAGTATTCTTGCGGTGATTACTTTTGTAGCAACGACTGTGCTGGCAAAAAAGAACGATAATACTATCTGTGAGGGTATCTATATCAATTCCGTTGATGTCGGTGGTATGACAAAGGAGCAGGCGGAAGAAGCGGTAGGTGCTTATCTGGAGGAGTTAGAAAGCCGTACTCTGACAGTGGCGATAGATAAACATACAGTGAAGATTACCTTAAGAGAGCTGGGGCTTGTAGCGGAGGAGAATGAAGTTGTAGAAGAGGCTGCAAACATCGGAAAGACAGGCAATTTTATTAAGAGATATAAGGAAATTAAGAATTTGGAGAACCAGAGATTGGATCTTAGCATTCCAATCCATTTGGATAAGACTCTGGTAGAGAACTTTGTAACAGAGAAATGCTCTGCTTTTGACATTCCGGCAGAGAATGCCTCTCTGAAAAGAGAAAATGGTGTTTTTGTTGTTGGAGAGGATAAAACAGGCCGTAAGGTAGTAGCAGACGAGACCGTTGGAAAAATTGTGGCGAGAGTTGAAAAGGACTGGGATTATCAGGATATTTTCATGGAGGCAGTTGTTATGGATGAAGAGCCTGAGTTCCCAAAAGAGGTTGTAGAGCTTTGCAAGGATAAGCTGGGAAGCTTCTCTACAACCTATGCTACTTCTTCCGCTTCCAGAGCAAATAACCTGGCAAACGGAGCAAGACTTATTAATGGCTCAATTATCTGGCCGGGTGAGACCTTTTCTACTGGCGGAACTCTTTCTCCTATCACCGCAGAAAATGGCTATTCCATGGCAGGTGCTTATCAGAATGGACAGGTGGTTGACAGCATCGGCGGTGGCGTATGCCAGGTAGCGACCACTCTCTACAATGCAGCTTTGCTAGCTGAGATTGAGATTGCAGAGAGGAGTAATCATTCCATGATTGTAGGCTATGTTGAACCATCCATGGATGCAGCGATTGCAGGCACCTATAAGGATTTAAAGCTCAAGAATAATACAGATGTACCACTTTATATTGAAGCTGCTACAGTAGGCCGTACGATTACCTTTACTATTTATGGACATGAGACAAGAGATACTGTAAACCGTAAGATTGAGTATGTTTCCAAGGTGCTTAAGGTTATTGACCCTGGTAAGGAAAAGATTACCGAGGATCCTACAAAGCCTACAGATTACAGAGTAGTTACCCAGTCTGCACATAAGGGCTACCAGGCAGAGCTTTGGAAGGTTGTTTACGAAAATGGTGTTGAGGTTAGCAGAGAAAAGGTAAATTCAAGCTCCTATGCTGCGGAGCCGGCTTATGTAACTGTCGGTACGAAGGAAGAGGATGAGGAGAAGGATAAAGACAAGAAAAAAGACAAGGATAAGAATAAGAACGATAAGACTGACAAAGCAGAAGAGGAGACACCAGAGGAATCCGAAGAACCGGAGGAAACTCCTTCCGATGAGGACGTTGAAACAGAAGAATAACAGGATTTATGAAGAGAGGTTGCCAAAGGCTGCGGCAGCCTCTTTTTGGAACAATATTAGAGCAGCAGAGTGTGGAGGCAGTAGTATGGAAGTTGGGAAAATACCGGAAAATGTATTGAAACGGTCTGTATTTAAGCAGATTTGCCATAGAAGACCGGAGGTTTTGGTGACTCCGGGAATTGGACGGGACTGTGCTGTATTTGCAGCGGGAGAAGAGGATGCGATTGTTATGTCGACAGATCCGATTACCGGTACAGCAAGTGAAATCGGCACTCTGGCAGTACATATTACTGCCAATGATATTGCCAGCAGCGGAGCAGAGCCGATTGGTATTATGCTGAGTGTGATTTTGCCAAAGGGTGCAAAGGAAGCAGAGCTTAAGCAAATGATGAAGGACGTAGAAGCGGCCTGTGCTCAGCTTGACATCGAGGTTATGGGCGGACATACGGAGGTGAGCCGTGCCGTAAATCAGCCAATTGTTACGGTAACCGGCGTTGGAAGGATAAAAAAAGACAGGATTATGACGGTCAGTGATTTAAAGCCTTCTCAGGAGCTGGTTATGACAAAATGGGCAGGACTTGAGGGTACGGCGATTTTAGCAGCCGATATGGAGGAAAAGCTAAGGACACGTTATCCCCTTGATTTGATAGAATCTGCCAAAGGGATGATAGAGTATATTTCTGTAGTAGAGGAAGCCAAAATTGCCAGAGAGCACGGTGCTGTGGCGATGCATGATATTACAGAGGGCGGTGTGTTTGGAGCCCTTTGGGAGATGGCAGCAGCTTCGGATGTGGGACTTTGTGTGGATTTAAAAAAGATACCCCTTCGTCAGGAAACGGTGGAAATCTGTGAATTTTTTGATTTAAATCCCTATATGCTGATATCCAGCGGCTGTATGCTGATGGCGGCAGACCATGGGAACGAGCTGGCAGAGGCACTTCAGCAGGCGGGGATACCGGCTGCTGTGATTGGAAGGGTAACAGCCGGTCATGACCGGGTGATTATAAATGAAGATGAACGGCGTTTTCTAGAGCCGCCAAAGACGGACGAGCTTTATAAGGCCTATCAAGAGAGGAGCTAAGACATGGAAAAGAGAGTTAAGATTCTAAATACGATTTCAAAAAACAGCCGGTATACCACCGATGAGCTGGCGGTTATGCTGGGCTTTTCAAAGGAAGAGATAGAGGCAGAGCTTGCTGCCATGGAACAGGAGGGGATTATCTGTGGATATCCTACCCTGATTAACTGGGACAATGTGGATTGTGAGAAGCTGACTGCCCTGATTGAAGTAAAGGTTACTCCTCAGAGAGGCCAGGGCTTTGAAAAAATTGCAGAGCGGATTTATAAATTTGATGAGGTTGAAAGCGTATACCTGATGAGCGGTGGTTTTGACTTGACTGTTATGATTGTCGGTCGTAATATGCAGGAGATTTCTAATTTCGTATGGAATAAGCTGGCTCCGCTGGAGGCGGTACAGAGTACGGCGACCTTCTTTGTATTAAAGAAATACAAGGAGTATGGTATGGCACTGGTAGATAGCGTAAAAGAAGATGAAAGGCAGTTGATTACCCCATGAGAGACCCTTTGTCCAAGACAATTAAGGAAGTAAAGCCATCTGGCATTCGTAAATTTTTTGATATTGTAAGTGAAATGAAGGACGCGATTTCCCTGGGTGTGGGTGAACCGGATTTTGATACTCCGTGGCATATCCGGGAGGAGGGTATTTATTCTCTGGAAAAGGGACGTACCTTTTATACCTCCAATGCCGGACTTAAGGATTTAAAGATTGAAATCAGCAAATATCTGGCACGCAGATTTGACCTTCATTATGACTATAACCATGAGATTTTTGTAACTGTAGGAGGCAGTGAGGCCATTGATGTGGCTCTTCGTGTTATGGTAGATCCGGGAGATGAGGTTTTGATACCGGAGCCATGCTATGTATCCTATCTGCCTTGCGTACAGCTGGCCTATGGTGTTCCGGTGACGATTGAGCTTCAGGAGAAGAATCAGTTTAAGCTGACCAAGGAAGAGCTTCTGGCGGCGATTACCGATAAGACCAAGATTTTAGTAATGCCGTTTCCAAATAACCCGACGGGGGCTGTTATGACCCGGGAGGAGCTTCAGGAGATTGCCGATGTCGTTATTGAAAAGGATTTGTTTGTTATTTCAGATGAGATTTACGCTGAGCTTACCTATAGTGGAGAACACTGTTCCATTGGCTCCCTGCCGGGGATGAAGGAGAGAACAATTGTAATCAATGGCTTTTCTAAATCCTTTGCGATGACCGGCTGGCGTCTTGGCTATGCTGCCGGACCGGAGAACATTATTAGCCAGATGGTCAAGGTGCATCAGTTTGCCATTATGTGTGCTCCGACAACCAGCCAATATGCAGCAGTAGAGGCTTTGCGTAACGGTGCGGCAGATGTGGAGCGGATGAAGAGTGCCTATGACCAGCGGCGGCGCTTTTTGATAGAACGCTTTAAGGAAATGGGACTGGACTGCTTTGAGCCTTTTGGAGCCTTTTATGTATTCCCGAGTATTAAAAAGTTTGGCATGACCTCAGAGGAATTTGCGACTCGCCTTCTGCAGGAGGAAAAGGTGGCTGTTGTACCGGGAACTGCCTTTGGAGAATGTGGCGAGGGCTTTGTTCGTATTTCTTATGCTTACTCCATTGAAAATCTTAAAATTGCTCTGGAGAGAATGGAACGCTTTATCAGAAATCGCTTGTCGGGAAACTAAAGGTGTGGTAAAATTTTAAGGAAGACAAGTTAGGAGGGTACATAGATGGCAGGAATGAATGCGGATCACATTAATCCGTTTTTGATTGCAGGAACACAGGTTTTAAAAAATATGTGCTTTGTAGATGCCCAGATTGGTAAGCCCTATCTGAAGGATGCTACATTTACCAGTGATACGCTGGTAATTATTATCGGTGTAACCGGTGAGATGCGTGGACAGGTTATGATTGCCTTTGAGAATTCAGTTGCCTGTGATATCGCCTCCAAGATGTGTATGATGCCGATTACTCAGTTAGATGAGCTGTCTACCAGTGCAATCTGTGAGCTGGGCAATATGATTATGGGAAATACTGCCACGGTATTTTCAACTAAGGGCATTGGTATTGATATTACACCGCCGACGGTATGTACTGGTGATGTTGCCTTTACGACAGGCTTTGCAAAGAATATCTGTATTCCGATAATTTATGACGGAGATAAGACGATAGAATTTAATATAGCATTAAAGGGTGATTGAGTATCACCCTTTTTAGTGAGAAAGAGGATTTTATTATGCTGAATGTTGTACTTCATGAGCCGGAGATTCCAGCAAATACAGGCAATATCGGCCGTACCTGTGTAGCAGCAGGTGCAAGGCTTCATTTGATTGAGCCTCTGGGCTTTCGGATTGGAGAAAAGGAGCTAAAGAGAGCCGGACTGGATTATTGGGATAAGCTGGATGTGAGGGTTTATGATAATTTTGACGATTTTTTAGAGAAAAACCCGGGAGCCAAAATTTATATGGCAACAACAAAGGCACAGAAAACCTATGCCGAGGTGTCCTATGAGGAAGACTGCTATATTATGTTTGGCAAGGAAAGTGCGGGTATACCAGAGGAAATTCTGGTAGAGCATGAGGATACGGCAATCCGTATTCCTATGATTGGGGACATCCGTTCGCTAAACCTGTCTAACTCCGTAGCGATTGTTGTATATGAAGCCCTGCGGCAGCATGGTTTTGAGCATATGAATATCGAGGGGCATTTGCACCGGCTTCAATGGAAGAATTTATAGAAAGTGAGGATAAGATAATGGAAAAAGAAGTTGTATGGAATAACTATACAAAAAAGGATAAGACAGAGCTTGAGAAGCTTGCAAAGGGATACCGTGAGTATCTGGATAAGGGTAAAACAGAAAGAGAATGTGTAACGGAATCTGTAAAGCTGGCGGAAGCTAAGGGCTATGTTAATCTCGAGGAGGTTATTGCTTCAGGAAAGAAGCTGAAGGCTGGAGATAAAGTATATGCCATATGTATGAAAAAGGCAGTTGCCCTGTTTAATCTGGGAAGCAGGTCTATGGAAGATGGTATGGCCATCCTGGGAGCTCACATTGACTCCCCAAGAATGGATTTAAAGCAGAATCCATTATATGAGGACACAGGACTTGCATTTTTGGATACCCATTATTATGGTGGAATTAAGAAATATCAGTGGGTTACGATTCCACTGGCAATCCATGGTGTTGTTGCAAAAAAAGACGGTACCGTGGTGGATGTGGTTATTGGTGAGGATAAGAATGACCCGGTATTTTGTGTAACAGACCTTTTAATTCACCTGTCCGGTGAGCAGATGGAAAAGAAGGGAGCTAAGGTTGTTGAGGGTGAGGCCCTGGATATTCTCTTTGGAAGCATCCCGTTAAAGGGTAAGGAAAAGGATGCGGTAAAGGAAGGCGTACTGGCAATCCTGAAGGAAAAATATGATATGGAGGAGGATGACTTCCTGTCTGCAGAGCTGGAGGTTGTACCGGCAGGTGAAGCAAGAGATTGTGGTATCGATAAGAGTATGGTTATCGGCTATGGTCAGGATGACAGAGTGTGTGCTTATACCTCCTTAGTAGCGATGTTAGAGGTGGAAAAGACAGAGAAAACTACCTGCTGTCTTTTAGTAGATAAAGAGGAAATCGGTAGTGTAGGTGCTACTGGAATGCAGTCCCGTTTTTTTGAAAATACAGTAGCAGAGATTTTAGACCGTATGGGTCAGTTTAGCGAGCTTTCTTTAAGAAGATGTTTGTCAAACTCACGGATGCTTTCCTCCGATGTAAGTGCTGCTTATGATCCGGCTTATGCTTCTGTGTTTGAAAAGAAGAATACCGCTTATTTTGGAAAGGGTATTGTATTTAACAAATATACCGGTGCAAGAGGAAAGTCCGGGTCCAACGATGCGAATGCAGAGTATTTAGGACGTATCCGTCAGATGCTAGAAAAGCATAAGGTTGCTTTCCAGACCTCAGAGCTTGGCAAGGTAGATGCAGGCGGCGGCGGAACCATTGCTTACATCATGTCCTTATATGGCATGGAGGTTATTGATAGCGGGGTAGCTGTACTTAGCATGCATGCACCTTGGGAGGTTACCAGTAAGGCAGACCTTTATGAGGCTAAGAAGGGCTATGCAGCTTTCTTAAAGGAAGCGTAATAGATAAGGTATAAGGAGTTAAGGGGATATGTTTTTAGAGGTGTTAGAAAAAAATAAGAGAAAAAGTATAGTAACTGCAGTAGTGGCAGAAGGTGAGCATCAGGGGTACCGCTGTATCCTGGCAGATGGCGAAGTGGTATATGAGGATGCTCCGGGTTTTTCGGAGCTTATCGAGAGGATGAGAGATATAACGGAAACCTGCTACCAGGAAATCGGCACGGAAAGGGTCTTTTTTGAGGTGTTGAGCCAGAGTCCAAGGCTGGTTATCTGTGGCGGCGGACATGTTGCCCTGTCGATTGTAAGACTGGCAAAGCTTCTGCATATCAGGGTTACGGTAATCGAAGACCGCCCGATGTTTGCAAATCAGGCAAGGCAGGCCCAGGCCGATGAGGTAATCTGTGATTCCTTTGAGCATGCTTTGGAGAGCATCGAGGGCAATCCCGATACCTACTTTGTTATTGTAACCCGTGGCCATCGGTATGATAAGGTGTGCCTGGAGGCTATTTTAAATAAAACCTATGCCTATGTCGGAATGATGGGAAGCCGCTCCCGGGTACGGCTTTTAAAGCAGACTATGGCCAAGGAGGGCTTTTCGGAGGAGCAGCTTTTGGGCCTGCATGCACCGATTGGCCTGGACATCCACAGTGAAACGCCGGAGGAAATTGCAGTTTCTATTCTGGGTGAAATTATATCAGTAAAAAATGCAAAAAAACGCTCAGAAGGGTATTCGGATGAGATTTTAGAGGGACTTATGCAGCTGGGCCGTAAAGCACTGGCAACGATTGTTATGCGGAAGGGCTCTGCACCGCGGCAGATTGGCACGAAAATGTTGATTTTTGCGGATGGAACTGCTAAGGGCACTATCGGTGGAGGCTGTGCAGAGGCTGAGCTTATGAGAAAGGCCAGAGCACTACTTTCGGAGGAGGCACCAAAGCCGGCTCTGATACGGGTAAATATGACAAACCAGGATGCCGAGCAGGAAGGCATGGTTTGCGGCGGTATACAGGATGTATATGTTGAAATTGTAGAGTAAGAAAAAATTTTAGCAGCTATGAGAAAGTAACTCATAGCTGCTAAATTTTTTTCTAAACCAATCGGCTTACGAACATGCCCCCAAAAAAAGGTGTGGGTAGGACAACTTTTTTTGCAATGCCCTCCTTGCAGCTACGACTCAGATTTAAGAAGCTTAATATATTGATTGATAATCCGGTAAAAAGCGTCTAAATCAGCTTCACTACATTGCTCTATAAGGTGGGCATTAGTTTGGGTGATATCTGCCACATCATATGCCTTGTGGACATTGGAAAGACGTTTCCCTTTCTCTGTCACAAATAAACAGGCATTCTTTTCGTTGTTTTCCATATAACGCTTTTCTACATATCCACCTTCGATTAATTTTTTTATTGTCTGGGAGATGGCACTTTTACTTTTGTGCCACATTTTTGATAGTTGAGTGGCGGTGATGCCAGGTGAATCATCGATGGTAGTGAGAATATGAATCTCTATCATATTGTAGTTTTCTGCTTCATAGGTATGTTGAGCGTAGATGTAGTTGTGATATAAAATAACAAATTCGTACAGCATATCTGCACGGACGTTTAACTTGCGATAGGCACTGTCAAGCTCTGAAAAATAGTCCATATAGGTACAGACACTCCATTCTTTTATAATCCAATGTTTTAACGTATCTATCATAACACATATAAAAATGTGTTTCAAGATTTAAAATAAATACAAAATCAGGCAGATATATAAAATGGTTTATATACAAAACAATAGTAACAAAATTTCTAGCAAAATATTATTAAAAATGACTATTTTTGGTATTATATACGAGATATAATTGACAATAAATACAATGTACCATATAATATAGTTCACATGGTAAATAATATTGTAAATCAATAATTGAAAGGAAAGGTAGTATGAAAATGGATATTGTAAAATTCTGTTCGGAAAACTGTGTGGAGAGAAAAGGAACAGGTACCTTAAAGTGGGATTCCTGCAAAGAAACCTTCGGTTATGATGATATGTTACCTCTTTGGATTGCAGATATGGAGATTAAGTCTCCGGAATCCGCAAGAAAGGCACTGGCAGCAGCTGTTGAGCATGGTGTATTTGGTTATAATTTAAAAGGCACAGAATATTTTGAGGCTTTTTCTGCATGGCAGAAAAAACATCATGGGATTGACATGAAGATAGAGAATCTGCGGTATGCAACAGGTGTGGTTGGTTCCCTGTATGTAGCAGTTCAGACATATACACAGCCAGGGGACAGTGTTTTGATTTGTTCACCGGTGTATTATCCATTTTATGATGCAATCATTAACTCAGGAAGGAACTGCGTTACCTGTGAACTGGATAATCATGATGGTTACTACCTACTGGACTTCGAAAAATTTGAGAAGACGATTGTAGACAATGAGGTAAAAGAGTTTATTCTGTGCTCTCCGCACAACCCGGTAAGCCGTGTATGGTCTGAAGAAGAGCTGGATAAGATGTTTATGATTTGCCGGAGTCACGGAGTACTTGTGGTATCTGACGAGATCCATCAGGATTTTACCTATGACAGGAAGTTCTTATCTTCCTGTATGGTAAAGTTTGGTGCTTACAGAGATATGTTGGTTACCTTGAATTCTGGTTCCAAGACCTTCAATCTGGCTGGCCTGATTCATTCTCATGTTGTTATTTTTGATGAAAAGCTGATGGAGAAATACGATGCACACATTAAGGGAACCGGTTCACCGGAAACGAACCTGATGGGGATGGCCGGTCTGGCAGCAGCATTCCGCGGCGGTGAAGAGTGGCTTGAGAATGTGAAGGCTGTTGTCTTACATAACTATAATTACCTGACAGAGACTCTTGCCAGGGAAACTCCAAAGGTAGTAGTAACACCATTAGAGGGAACCTACTTAAGCTGGATTGACTTAAGAGCATATATGCCAGCAGAAAAGGTATCCGAGTTTGTTTGGAATCAATGCCGTCTTGCATGCGATGTGGGGGAATGGTTCAGCGTAAATGCATCGGGCTTCTTCCGCATGAATCTGGCAACGGATCCAAAGAATGTGATGGAAGCTGTATCAAGAATTGTTGAGAATCTCAACAAGGCAGAGATATAAAAGTATGAATGAATTAGAAAGGAAGTGAAAGCATGGGAAGACGAGTACTTGTAGTTGGAGGAGTTGCTGGTGGTGCTTCTGTAGCAGCTAGAATCAGACGTTTGGATGTTGAAGCATCTATTACCATCTTTGAGAGAGGAGAGCATGTATCATTCTCTAACTGTGCCCTTCCATACTATTTAAGCAGAACCGTAGAGGACAAGGACTATCTTGTGCTGATGACTCCGGAAGGCTTTAAGACTTCTTATGACATCGATGTGCGGGTTAACAGTGAAGTGTGCAGTATCAATCGTACTGACAAAACAGTCCATGTGAAGAACTGTATCACAGGAGAGGAATATGATGAGGGTTATGATGATCTGGTACTATCACCTGGTTCCTTTCCGATTCGTCCGAAATCTATCGCAGGAGTGATGCTCCCTCACGTATTTACGGTTCGTAATGTGACTGATATCGCAAAGCTGGATATGTATGTAAATTGTGAAAATGTCAGGAATATTGCAGTTATTGGCGGTGGTTTCATCGGTCTGGAAGTAGCAGAGAATCTGAAGGAGTCCGGCAAGAATGTTGCTATTGTAGAGGCAGCCCCTCAGGTAATGGCACCTTTTGATTATGACATGTGCCAGATTCTGGAGAAGGAACTTTATGATCGCGGTGTTAGGCTGATTGTAGGTGATGGTGTAAAGGCAATCACAGAAGAAAAGGTGATCCTGAATTCAGGAGCGGAGGTGGCTGCAGATGCAGTAGTATTGGCAATCGGAGTGCTTCCAGAGACTTCTCTGGCAAAGGATGCCGGTCTGGAGCTTGGTGAAACAGGGGCAATCAAGGTAACACCTGATTTTCGTACCAATGATCCTAACATTTATGCAGTGGGAGATGCCATTGAGGTATATCATCGTCTGACCCATAAACCGACAAAGCTTCCTTTGGCCGGCCTGGCTCTTCGCCAGGCAAGGACAGCTGCTGATGCAATGTATGGCATGAGAGGAAGAAACAATGGTGTAATAGGATCCTGTGCAGTCCGTGTATTCGAAATGAATGCGGCAGCAACAGGATTGAATGAGAGGACAGCTAAGGCAAATCAGATCTCCTGTGATTCTGTCTACACCATGTCTATGGATAAGGTAGGATTGATGCCGGGCAGTGCTCCCGTTCATTTTAAACTTGTATTTGAGGTACCTACTGGTAGAATCCTGGGAGCACAGGCTATCGGACACGGTAACGTGGACAAGCGTATTGATGTTATTGCAACCTTGATTGCAATGGATGGTACGCTGGAGGATCTGAAGGAACTGGAACTTTGTTATTCTCCGGTATTTGGTACGGCAAGAGATGTGGTTAACCTGGCAGCACTGGTTGGTCTGAATGTTTTGCATGGAGTGTTTAGACAGGTGCCTGTAAGTCAGGTCAGAGATTTGGTAGAGAGCGGGGCATATATCATTGATGTAAGAACCCCGGAGGAGTATGAATACGGTCATCTGATTGGGGCAGTCAATATCCCTCTTGGACAGCTGAGACAGCGTATTTCTGAGATACCTAAGGACAGACCGGTATATTTGCATTGCAGAACTAGCCAGAGAAGCTACAATGCAATTATGACATTAAAAGGTCAGGGTTTTGACAATATCTACAATATTTCCGGGTCATTTTTAGGAATCAGCTATTATGAATATTTTGCTGATGTGACAACAGGGCGTGACAAAATCGTTACAGAATATAATTTTATGTAGGCAAAATTTTTAACCAAAAGATAAAGGAGTATGAGTATGCAAAATGTATTTTTTCAAGAATTTTTAATGATTAGTGATGTAAGAACCATTGCTTTTCTGGTGGTTCTTGCAGGGCTGTTTTATCTGATCCATGTTTTGTACCATAAGAAACATATGGATTTTGCAGTGGTAGTTATGATTGGTACTGGTCTAGGCCTGGTTCTTGGCTTGACCATTCAGCTGGTTGCAGGCTTCCCGGATGCTCCAATGGAAGTTTCATTTGTGAAAGAGACCACCACATGGTTTGCAATGGTGGGGAGTGGCTATATCAATTTGATTAAGATGATTGTAGTTCCGTTGGTTATGATTTCTATCATGCAGGTTATCATAAACATGCAACAGGGCAATACTATGGGTAAGCTGGTTAAAAAGACTATTTTTGTTACTATGGGTATGGTTGCAGTCGCAGCTGTGATCGGCGTTGTAATCGGCTTGCTGTTTGGTGTCGGCAAAGGTGCTGCCTTAGTAGAGGACGGAACAGCAACAGCTAATGCAATTACTCCGGTTGCTACCACAATCAAAAACCTGATTCCTGGAAATATTGTTGGTGCAATGGTTGACAGCAATATTATCGGTCTTGTGATTTTCTCTGCTTTCCTTGGCTTAGCTATCTGGTGGATTAACCAGGAGAGTGCAGAGGCTGCAAAGCCATTATACGATATTATAAATGCAGCACATAAAGCAATGATCAATATGGCCTTGCTGATTCTGGATTATATGCCATGGGCTGTCATGGCACTGTTAGCCAATACCATTGCCCAGAGAGGTCTCTCTTCTATTCTTGAGGTTGGCAAATTTATTATTGCTCTGTATGTTGCAGCTGCGGTGCAGTTCATAATTCAGCTGGGTCTGCTGGCTGCGAATGGTTTGAATCCTGTTGTTTATTTGAAGAAGGCATATCCTACAATGCTGATGGCATTTACTTCTCGCTCCAGCGTTGGATGTCTGCCGATGACGATTGAAACATTGACCAAGAAGTTGGGTGTTGACCAGGGAACTGCAAGCTTTGTAGCTGGTTTTGGTACAACTGCTGGTATGCAGGGCTGTGCAGGTATTTTCCCATCTCTGCTCATCATCTATGTATGTAATATAACTGGTACTCCAATCGACGTTACCATGATTGTAATGACGATTTTCGTTGTAACCATCGGCTCCTTAGGTATCGCAGGCATTCCTGGTACGGCAACTATGGCGGCTTCTGTAGGTTTG
This sequence comes from Acetivibrio ethanolgignens, assembly GCF_001461035.1. Classification (GTDB taxonomy): domain Bacteria; phylum Bacillota; class Clostridia; order Lachnospirales; family Lachnospiraceae; genus Velocimicrobium; species Velocimicrobium ethanolgignens. The sequence continues at coordinate 85,237 of NZ_LNAM01000197.1, forward strand.
TCTGGTGTCGGTATGGGTGCACACTTTGCAATGGTAAGCCCAATTCTGGCCATTGATCCAATTATTGATATGCCAAGAACAATGTTAAATGTAACAGGTTCTCTGACAAATGCAATCATTGTGGACAAGTCCATGGGGCATTTGAATGAGGAAAATTATAATGATATGAGGATGAACAAGCTGTAGGACAATAACGGAAGGCATTCGTTGAAATGAGTATGATGTTTAAGCTTACAAAATTTCTTGAGAATTATGTGGAAATAGATAAAAAAGTATTTGAAGGGGCTGTTGCAAAATAGATGAATAATCTATGGAGCATCAGCTCCCTTTTTGTGCTGTGTGTCCAGCGAAGCTGGACCACACTTGCTAAACACGGTGCGTTGCAGTAATACTAGAGTCTCGAAAGAGAGCAAACTGTCAGCGAAAGGTAAAAATGAAGTGTATAAGCTTGGCGAAGTCGGAGGGGAAGAGCATGTCATGATGACCATATGCAGAATGCCCAATTAAAGCCGGGATATAATGTTCAGATAGATGTAGACACCTTGTTATTTATTATAGAAAATAACGAACAAATGTTTTATATTTCTCTGTACATTTTAAAATGTTTGTGATAGAATTTGAGTAGATTGAAAGGAGTGTATTATGGATAAATTTATCTTACATTCAGAATATAAACCTACCGGGGACCAGCCCGAAGCTATCAAAGCCCTTGTAAATGGCTTCAAAGAGGGCAATCAGTTCCAGACGCTTTTGGGTGTCACAGGCTCTGGTAAGACCTTTACGATGGCAAATGTAATCGAACAGCTCAATAAGCCGACCTTGGTTATCGCTCACAATAAAACGCTGGCAGCCCAGCTTTACAGCGAGTTTAAGGAATTCTTCCCGGAGAATGCGGTGGAATATTTTGTGTCCTATTATGATTATTACCAGCCGGAGGCCTATGTACCCTCCAGCGACACCTATATAGCAAAGGATTCTTCCATTAATGATGAGATTGATAAGCTGCGTCATTCGGCAACGGCTGCTCTGACGGAGCGAAAGGATGTTATTGTAGTAGCCAGTGTTTCCTGCATCTATGGCATTGGTAGTCCGGAGTTTTACAAGGATATGACTCTGTCTCTGCGGCCGGGTATGGTCCGCGATAGGGATGAGGTGCTTCGGAAGCTGGTGGATATGCAGTACACCCGTAATGACATGGATTTCAAGCGTGGAACCTTCCGTGTTCGGGGAGATGTGATTGAGATTTTCCTTGCCTCTGCTACAGATACTACTATCCGAGTAGAGTTCTTCGGAGATGAAATTGACCGGATTACAGAGGTAGATATTCTGACGAATGAAGTGAAGCATGAGCTGGAGCATGCTTATATTTATCCTGCCTCCCACTATGTTATTTCACCGGAGCAGATGGAGCCGGCACTAAAGGAAATAGAAGCAGAGCTGGAGGAAAGAGTAGGGTATTTTAAAAGTGAGGACAAGCTTTTAGAGGCCCAGCGAATTGCAGAGCGGACGAATTTTGATATTGAGATGATAAGGGAGACAGGCTTTTGCTCGGGTATTGAGAACTATTCCAGGCACCTGAATGGCTTAGAGCCGGGAGAACCGCCATTTACCCTGATGGACTTTTTCCCGGAGGATTATCTGATTATCGTAGACGAGTCCCACATCACCATTCCCCAGGTGCGGGGGATGTATGCCGGTGACCAGTCGAGAAAATCAACCTTGGTGGACTATGGCTTCCGACTGCCGTCAGCGAAGGATAACCGGCCTTTGAATTTTGAAGAATTTGAGAGTAAGATTAACCAAATGATGTTTGTATCGGCGACACCGTCGGATTATGAAAAGAACCATGAGCTTCTTCGGACAGAGCAGATTATTCGTCCGACCGGACTTCTGGACCCGGAGATTTTTGTGCGTCCGGTGGAAGGACAGATTGATGACCTGATTGGAGAGATTAATAAGGCGGTTGAGGGGCATAATAAGGTTCTAGTGACTACGCTGACAAAAAAGATGGCAGAGGATTTGACGGATTATCTGCGGCAGGTAGGTATCCGGGTGAAGTATCTGCATTCTGATATTGATACTCTGGAGCGTTCCCAGATTATCAGGGATATGCGTCTGGATGTTTTTGATGTTTTAGTTGGTATTAACCTGCTGCGGGAGGGCCTGGATATTCCGGAGATTACGCTGGTAGCTATCCTGGATGCAGATAAGGAGGGCTTTTTACGTTCAGAGACCTCTTTGATTCAGACCATAGGCCGTGCGGCACGAAATGCCGATGGCAAGGTTATCATGTATGCCGATACGACTACGGATTCCATGGATAAAGCGATTTCTGAGACGAACCGCCGTCGGCAGGTACAGGATGCTTACAACAAGGAGCACGGCATTACTCCAGCAACGATTAAAAAGGCTGTCCGTGATTTGATTCGTATTACAAAGAAGGCAGAGGACAGATCCTACCGCATGGAAAAGGACCCTGAGTCTATGAGTAAGGCTGAGCTTGAAAAGCTTATAAGGACAGTAAATAAGAAGATGATGACAGCAGCAGCGGAGCTGAACTTTGAGCTGGCAGCAGAGCTTCGTGACCAGCTGATTGATTTGAAAAAAGAGCTTTTGAATTTAGAATAGAAGTGAGGAAGGAACATGGCAGCAAAGAAGAATTACATTAAGATACGAGGGGCAAAGGAGCATAATTTAAAAAATATTTCTCTGGACATTCCCAGAGATTCCTTTGTGGTACTGACCGGCTTGAGTGGCTCAGGAAAGTCCTCTCTTGCCTTTGATACGATTTACGCAGAAGGACAGCGACGGTATATGGAATCTCTCTCCTCCTATGCCCGGATGTTTTTAGGACAGATGGAAAAGCCGAATGTAGAGAGCATTGAGGGACTTTCTCCAGCGATTTCCATTGACCAGAAGTCTACCAACCGGAATCCGCGTTCCACCGTGGGTACGGTAACAGAAATTTATGATTATTTCCGTCTTTTGTATGCCCGTATCGGTACGCCCCACTGTCCAAGGTGTGGCAAGGAGATAAAAAGGCAGACGGTAGACCAGATGGTGGATGAGATTATGAAGCTGCCGGAGCGGACAAAAATCCAGCTTCTAGCACCGGTAGTTCGTGGCCGGAAGGGTGAGCATAGCAAGGTGTTTGCCCAGGCAAAGAAAAGCGGTTATGTCCGGGCCAGAGTAGATGGGCATCTATATGAGCTGTCTGAGGAAATCAAGCTGGAAAAGAACATTAAGCATAATATTGAGATTATTGTAGACCGTCTTGTAGTAAAGAAAGGGATGGAAAAGCGTTTGGCCGATTCCATTGAGAGTGTTTTAAAAATTGCGGAGGGCCTGTTAATTGTCGATGTGGTGGATGGTGAGCCGATTAATTTCAGTCAGAGCTTTTCCTGCCCGGACTGCGGTATCAGTATTGATGAAATCGAGCCGCGTAATTTTTCCTTCAACAATCCTTTTGGAGCCTGCCCGGAGTGCCATGGTATCGGAGTAAAAATGGAGTTTGATGAGGAGCTTATGATACCGGATGATTCTCTGAGTCTGGCAGAAGGAGCGGTAGCAGTCCTTGGCTGGCAGTCGGCTACAGATCCAAGGAGCTATACGAGAGCAATTTTAGATGCTCTGGCTGCGGAATATGGTTTTGATCTGAACACGCCGTACCGGGAGCTGCCGGAGCATATCCGCTATATGTTTATCCATGGCTTTGATAAGGTGGTAAAGGTGCATTACAAGGGACAGCGTGGTGTTGGTGTTTATGATGTGCAGTTTGAGGGACTTTTGCGGAATGTGGAGCGAAGATACCGGGAGACTGCTTCCGAATATACCCGTCAGGAATATGAGACCTTTATGCGGGTGACGCCTTGTAAGGCCTGCCATGGACGGCGTTTGAAGCCGGAGATACTGGCAGTTACCATCGGAGAAAAGAATATTGCAGACATTACGGATTTTTCCATTTCGGAGCTTTCTGAATTTATGGAAAACTTAAATCTCACACCGCGGCAGGAAAAGATTGGTGAGCTGGTATTAAAGGAAATCCGTGCCAGAATAGGATTTTTAATGGATGTTGGTCTGGACTACCTGACTCTGTCCAGAGCAGCAGGCTCTCTGTCCGGTGGTGAAGCCCAGCGGATTCGTCTGGCAACCCAGATTGGCTCCGGCCTGGTAGGTGTTGTCTACATCCTGGATGAGCCGAGCATCGGCCTTCACCAGAGGGACAATGACAAGCTTCTGAATACGCTGAAGCACCTGCGGGAGCTTGGCAATACGCTGCTTGTGGTAGAGCATGATGAGGATACAATGCTGGCAGCCGACCATATCGTGGATATTGGCCCAGGTGCCGGAGAGCACGGTGGCGAGGTCATTGCCCAGGGTACGGCAAAGGAAATTATGAAAAAACGTAAATCCATTACAGGAGCGTATTTAAGCGGGCGGATAAAGATACCGGTACCGACAGAGCGAAAGGCTCCGACTGGCTGGCTGACGGTTTGTGGAGCCAGAGAAAATAATTTGAAAAATATTGATGTAGAATTTCCATTAGGTATTATGACCTGTGTTACCGGAGTGTCCGGCTCCGGCAAGAGCTCTCTGGTCAATGAAATCCTCTATAAGAAGCTGGCCAGACAGTTGAACCGTGCCAGGGTTATCCCGGGAAACCATGACAGTATTGAGGGCATAGAGCAGCTGGATAAGGTTATTAATATCGACCAGTCTCCGATTGGAAGGACACCGCGTTCCAACCCGGCTACCTATACCGGTGTTTTTGATTTGATTCGTGATTTATTTGCATCGACAGCAGATGCCAAGGCAAAGGGCTATAAAAAGGGACGTTTCAGCTTTAACGTAAAGGGCGGCCGCTGTGAGGCCTGCTCTGGTGACGGTATTATTAAGATTGAAATGAACTTTTTACCAGATATTTATGTGCCTTGCGAGGTATGTGATGGAAAACGTTATAATAGGGAGACTCTTGAGGTAAAATACAAGGGAAAGAGTATTTTTGATGTGCTGGATATGACCGTAGAGGAGGCTTTAAAATTCTTTGAAAATGTTCCTGCTATCCGGCGGAAAATCGAGACTCTGAATGATGTAGGGCTTTCCTATATCAAGCTGGGGCAGCCTTCTACCACTCTGTCCGGTGGCGAGGCTCAGCGGATTAAGCTGGCAACAGAGCTTTCCCGCCGCAGTACCGGAAAGACCATTTATATTTTAGACGAGCCTACGACAGGACTGCATTTTGCTGATGTTCATAAGCTGGTTGAGATTCTTCACCGGCTGGCAGAGGGCGGCAATACGGTAATCGTTATTGAGCACAATTTGGACGTTATCAAAACAGCTGATTACATTATCGACATGGGTCCGGAGGGCGGCGACCGTGGTGGTACCGTAATAGCCCGGGGAACCCCGGAGGAGCTGGCTGAGTGCGAGAATTCCTATACCGGTCATTATGTGAAGAGGATGCTGGAAAAGGATAAAGAATAAGCCGAAGAAAAAGTGAGAGAAACAAAAGCTGGAGGAAGAGAAATGGAGTCACATTTTTTTGCAATGATGTCACGGATGAAGTACATTGAACGCTGGGCATTAATGCGAAATTCGGAAAAGGAAAATATCAGCGAGCATTCCATGGAAGTGGCGATGCTTGCCCATGCCCTGGCGGTAATCAGCAAGGTCCGCTTTGGCAATCAGCTGAATCCCGAGCGGGCAGCCTTAATTGGTCTCTACCATGACTGTACCGAGATTATCACAGGAGATATGCCGACACCGATAAAATACTATAATGATGAGATTAAGGATGCCTTTAAAGCAGTAGAGGATGTGGCAGCTGCCAAGCTACTTCATATGCTTCCGGCAGATATGCAGGATTATTATCAGGGGCTGTTTTTCAAGCAGACGGAGGATGAATATCTCTGGCGGCTCAATAAAGCGGCAGACAAGCTATCTGCCCTCATCAAGTGTATTGAAGAGGAAAAGGCCGGCAATACAGAATTTGCTAGTGCTTATAAGGCACTGGAGAAGAGTATACGGAAAATGGAGCTTCCGGAGGTTTCGGTATTTTTAGAGGAGTTTCTGCCATCCTATCGGAAGACACTGGATGAGCTGCAGTAGCGAGGAGAAAGATATCGCAACATAAGCTTTGACAAGCAGATGAAAAGTTAGTACAATAGGAGCAGATGTAGAGCTTGCCAGACGGAGCTTTCCGGCGGCAGACAACAATTAAACAGTAGGAGGAAAAGGATTTGAATAAGGAAATGGTAATTGTTATTGACTTTGGCGGTCAGTACAACCAGTTAGTTGCTCGGCGTGTCCGCGAGTGCAACGTATACTGCGAAATCTATTCTTATAAAATTGACATTGCGAAAATCAGGGAAATGAATCCAAAGGGAATTATCCTGACCGGTGGTCCGAACAGCTGCTATGAGGAAGGTGCTCCGACCTATTCCAAGGAGCTTTTTGAGCTTGGAATACCAGTACTGGGGCTGTGCTATGGTGCCCAGCTGATGCAGCATGCCCTGGGTGGCAGGGTAGAGCGTGCTTCTGTCCGCGAATACGGTAAGACAGAGGTCTCTGTAGACAACAGCTCTGTGCTTTTTGGTGATGTAGCACCAAAGACTATCTGTTGGATGAGCCATTTTGATTATATTTCCAAGACAGCACCAGGCTTCAAAATCACAGCAACCACAGCAGACTGCCCGGTAGCAGCTGCCGAGGACGCTGAGAAGAATTTATATGCAATCCAGTTCCATCCAGAGGTACTGCACACCCAGGAAGGAACCAAGATGCTTTCTAACTTTGTATATAAGGTGTGTGGCTGTGCCGGCGACTGGAGAATGGATTCCTTCGTAGAGGAGTCTGTAAAGCAGATTCGCGAAAAGGTTGGCAACGGAAAGGTACTGTGTGCCTTATCCGGCGGCGTAGATTCCTCTGTAGCAGCAGTTCTGCTTTCCAAGGCAATCGGTAATCAGCTGACCTGTGTATTTGTAGACCACGGTCTGCTCCGTAAAAATGAGGGTGATGAGGTAGAAACCGTTTTCGGTCCAGAAGGCAGCTACGATTTAAACTTCATCCGCGTCAATGCCCAGGAGCGTTTCTATAACAAGCTGGCAGATGTAACCGAGCCAGAAAAAAAACGAAAAATCATCGGTGAGGAATTTATCCGTGTATTTGAAGAGGAAGCAAAGAAAATCGGTGCCGTTGATTTTCTGGTACAGGGAACCATCTATCCAGACGTAGTAGAGAGTGGCCTCGGCGGCGAATCTGCAGTCATTAAGTCCCACCACAACGTAGGCGGTCTTCCGGACTGCGTTGATTTCAAGGAAATCATCGAGCCACTCCGCAACCTGTTCAAGGACGAGGTTCGTAAGGTCGGCCTTGAGCTGGGTATTCCAGAGAAGCTGGTATTCCGTCAGCCATTCCCGGGCCCGGGTCTTGGCATCCGTATCATTGGCGAAGTTACTGGTGAAAAGGTTAAAATCGTGCAGGATGCCGACGCCATCTACCGCGAGGAAATCGCCAATGCCGGTCTCGACCGCAGCATCGGCCAGTATTTTGCCGCCCTCACTAACATGCGTTCTGTAGGTGTTATGGGTGACGAAAGAACCTATGACTATGCAATCGCCCTGCGAGCTGTGAATACAATCGATTTTATGACCGCAGAGGCAGCAGAAATCCCTTGGGAGGTACTGCAAAAAGTCACCAGCCGAATTATCAATGAGGTGAGCCATGTCAACAGGGTAATGTATGACGTGACAAGTAAGCCACCAGGAACGATAGAGTTTGAATAACGGATTTTGCCCTGAAAAGCCCAATTTATGGGCTTTTTGGGGTTTCTTTTTTGCATGTGGGGATGAAATGGGGATGCTTCACTCCAATTCGGTTCATTTTTGGCTCTAAAATTTGGCTCAAAGTGCCAACAAACCCTTGAAACATGCGGATTTGAGCGTGGGGATGTGATTTTCTGGCAGAGCCAATTTTTCGGGTTCGGTCTTATTTTCTCATAGCGTGCCGCAAGGGTTCATAGTATAATAGACTTATCTTGAGAAAGGCAGGTCTGTTTTTTATGCGTGAATTGTTGTTGAAGATGCTCACTTATGAGCCATTTGAGAAGATTTCTGGTGATGAAAAGAAATATGTAGATGCAGTTCTGGCTGGTGAGAATTCTCTTGCACAAAACTATCCTTTATATTATGAACTAATGACTGCTTTTCAGAAAGATATAGAGTCAGGTTACTGGGAAAAGAAATATAAAGTGACTGATTCAGAAACTACGGAGATAAATAGTGAAGTGGCTGATTCAGAAACTACAAAGCATAGAAGTGAGCTTGTTGAGTGGTTCAAAAACTATTATACATTATCGAAAGCTGGTAATATTGTAGTCTTATCATATAAGCGTACACAGAAAAGAGCATATTATCCAGTTTTGTTCAAGAAAATCTGCATCTACTGTATCCTTGCAGTTCAGTTAAAATATAATTCGAGAGACAGTTTATCAAATGCAAAATTTTTTGAAGAATTTGGTATAGGTGAAAACATACTTAATAAGTGGCATGTGTCTACTCGATATTTATTTTTGGCAAATCGTGACACATACTCCGCTCTTAGAATTGACAGAAATGGTGTAAAGAAGCCTTATCTTACCAGAATTATTAAAAAGGTGTACTATGAGTCTGCTAATCAGTTACGAGCAAATTCAGTTACTGCTAAGAAGCGTAAACTTGAAACATTTGTTGATGTATTCTCAGCAACTGCTACAGTTGCAGCATCGGTTGATGCAAAAAATTTGATTGTAAATGATATTGATGCAGGAGCTTCGAGTTTTCTTTTTGCGTTTATCCACTATAAGGGTGAGGTCAAAAAGGTTTTGGCTGATTTTCATAAGGACTTTGTTTCAGCTCAAATATCTAACAAGATTTTGTATACGGATGCTGATGTTCAAAGACACTATGAGTCATATATTGCTAACCAGAAATCATTAAGTAAACAGCTGAATATTGAGCAGTTATACGATAAGCAATATTATAATGATTACAACTATGGTCTGGATAAAAAGGAGATTCAGCTTGGAATAAGTAATATAACCATTCAGCGTGAGTTCATTAAGAATACAAGAAATAATTATTTGGCTATACAGAAAACTCTCGATTTGTGGAATAAGCAATATGCTAATATTGATATAGCTAATCTGCCTACTGATATTGATTTTTTAAAAGATAAGGATTCGCCAGTTGCTAAAAAAGTGTATGATATCATTGAGTATGGAGCAATGTGGTTTTTCTTTTGGAGTATAAGGAAAAATAATGCAGGCAAGGAACCATATATAACTGATATGTCAGAAAGTGCGTATGCTGATTATATTACGAATGTTCTTGGCTTTGATTTTAAGGATACTGAAAACTATCGAATTTATTCTAAATTACGCATTGATAAGATGTATGACGCTAAATATTTTGTTAATCGGATGAATCTCCTGCCGAAAAATATTAAATTCAATTGTGATAAAATGCATGATTTCTTTAAATATACAAAAGGGGCAAAAGTCTATAATTACAGTTATGAAAGAATGTTTGAGTTGTATGGCAAAGAAGAAAGCTTCTTTTTTTATCTTGATTCACCGTATTTTTGTACCACAGATTATGCGATTCCATTTCAAGATAGAGAGCATAAGGAGATGTTGAAGATATTGCGAGATGCTTCGTTCCATTGGTTATTCTCAATGCAGTATTATGAAGGTTCAACAAAGAAGGTTAAGTCTGTATCAAGACCTTCAATAAAAAAATATCATCCACAAATTAGGGATTATGATGCTTATTATAAAGGGTTTGTAAATAAGTTTACTGAAAATAAGTCAGGGTATTGGGTTGTGGAAGATGAACTGGATTCAACTAAGCTTGATAAATTGTATGTAATCCTGTTTGAGGATACCTCATCAAATGAAATTATGATATGCAATTTTGATGTCAGACCTGCGATAAAGTATGGAGAGGATGCTGTTGTGTTGCCAATGCGTGATTTCCTCAAATTGGAACAGCAGAAAGGTATGAAGTATGCAACTATCTATCAAGAAGCGGTTAAGTGGAGACAAAAGGAAATAAAGAATAATTATGATTCTGGAGCTGGGGTGTAATCCCTAGCTCTATTTATTTGCAATAATTGAATGATTACGGATATGAGTGAAAGTAATCATCTAAAAAAAGTTGACATAGTTCATTATCAAGTTGAATTAGCAATAATAATAAAGGCTCGCATAGTGGTCATTGTAACAGACAACTACTAAAAGCTGAGAGTAGTTCATATTCCCTGAGCTATCTTTATTATTTATGAGGATAACCAGTAATGATTTTACCTAGAAGAAGTCATTGCAGTCAGTTATTCAAGGTTGATTAACAAGGAGGAACAGATTATGTATTACAAACAGTTAGAAGGCTTTTTACGAGACAAAACCGCAGAGCTATCGCAGCAATTGCAGATTATCGGAGATATTGTACCAATCTACAATACTGGTGCTGATGAGGCTATGAACGCATCGTGTCAAACCGCAGATTATCTCGGGCGATTTCCGCAGATTATTTCAGACGGAAACACCTGTCACAGTCTGCGGTCAATGAGGCAAAAGCACATTATATCGGGTGTCACCGCAGATTATCGCGGGCTTATTTCAGTTCAGCTATGGCTGGATTGAAATAAGGCCACGAACAGATCGTGACCTTGAGAACCTTGAAAATCATATAACTTCATCATAGTTGCATAGTGCTTTTATTCCACAGACAAGACTTTCCACATCGACCGGATTGTCGAGATGCTGCCGTATCCTTTCTGCATTCCAGAAGGTATCTGAAAAGTGGGACAGTTCACAGCCGAAGTCCATGTTTGGAACACACAGATAGTTTCCATTCTGGTATTTTCCGGCGATCACATGAAAAGAAGTTCCTCTTGCATTTATGACAGCTTCATAATGGCAGGGGGTATGGACGAGGAGCCTAATCTCCCCGGTCCAGATTTTCTTTCCAACGGTTTTGCCGGTATTACATTGAAAAATCATACGGTCATACCTCCTATGCGAATGGATTCTGGTTGGTCACTGCGGCATGGATGACTTCTTCGTCAATGATCTGTCTTTTCATCTGGGAGCCGATGTTAAGTGCGTCTGTCATGATGTTATCGATGATACGGGGATTGCCCTGAACATAACCATGGACAGCAGATAATGCGGAATCACTGATGATGGAAGGTGCCGCACCGGCACATTTTAGTTTATGATTTATGTACTCCGGGACTTCGGAATCAGAGAGACCTTCATAATTATAACGGATGGTAATGCGCTGGTTGAGAGCTTCGTGAACCGGTTTGCGCAGAGTGTCCTGAAGATAGGATTCGCCACAGAGGATAAGGGTAAAACAGTTAAGGGAATCATATCCATAATTCATGAGCATCTTGATATCGTTGAGAATACCGGTGTTCAGATACTGTGCTTCGTCTATGGCAAGAAGGAGGGGCTGGCGTTTTTCCTTGTAAAGATAGTAGATCTGATCCTGTATGGAACGGAACATCCCGGTCTTGCCGCCTTTGTCACTGACACCGAGAACCTGACAGAATTCCTTGTAAAAATCAGAGACACTTACTGTGGAAAGGCAGATATACTCCATATGGTACATGTTTGGATTGAGGCTTTTGGCAAAGCATCGTAGAGCGAAGGATTTTCCCATGCCGGGTCTGGCAGTAAATACCCCGATGCCCCGGGTTTCCTTCAGAAAGTTGAGCCGTGCAGTCATCTGTTCAAAATCATTGGAACGGAAACAGTCATTTTCAGAAAACTGCTGTTTGTCAAAAGGGTTGGATTTTAAACCATAAAAAGAGTTGAACATTAGTCATTACCTCCGATCTTAGAGTAATCAAGCGGATTTCGATTATTGCGTTTCGTGTGGCAGTTATCGATTTTGTTG
>NZ_LNAM01000197.1:97185-100681 GCF_001461035.1 Acetivibrio ethanolgignens
TTGCGTTTCGTGTGGCAGTTATCGATTTTGTTGGTTTTGTGAATAGGGGATTTCGTGTCTTCATAAAGGATGTAGGCACTGTTCATATCTTCCGGAAGGAAACGTATCTCCACCTTCATTCCAATGAACTGCATAGCACTGTTCATATCTTCCGGAAGGAAACGTATCTCCACTTTCATTCCAATGAACTGCATATGGGAGCAGACAAAGGAGCAGAAATCAACGCAGCTTATTTTCTGTGACCTGTCAACACCGAAAGGAGATGGTACATTTAATGTTTATGAGGACATCCGCAACAAGCTGATCGAAAAGGGTGTCCCACCGGAAGAAATTGCATTTATACATGAAGCAAATACAGAGCTTAGGAAGGCGGAGCTGTTCAGGAAAGTAAGAAGCGGACAGGTCCGTTTTTTGCTTGGTTCCACACAGAAGATGGGAGCCGGAACCAATGTGCAGGACAGACTTATCGCACTGCACCACCTTGATGTGCCCTGGCGTCCTTCTGACATTGAACAGCAGGAGGGGCGTATTTTACGACAGGGGAATCTTAATCCGAAGGTCAAGATTTTCCGCTATGTGACAGAAGGAACTTTTGACAGTTATTCGTGGCAGCTCATTGAGAACAAGCAGAAATTTATCGGTCAGATCATGACAAGCAAATCTCCGGTACGTTCCTGTGAGGATGTGGATGAAGCGGCGCTTACTTATGCGGAGGTCAAGGCTCTGGCAACAGGAAATCCTTACATCAAGGAGAAGATGGACCTTGATATTCAAGTTTCAAAATTGAAACTTATGAAAGCAAACCATACCAGCCAGAAATATCGACTGGAAGACAACATCGCAAAGCATTATCCTCAGCAGATCACGATTTTAAAGGAGCGTATCAGTGGGATGCAGGCGGATATTCAAACTGCAAAAGCAAATCTTCCGGTGGATAAAGAGCAGTTTTCCATGAAAGTGGGGGACAAGCTCTATACGGATAAGAAAGAAGCCGGAACAGCCCTTGTGGAGATGTGCAAAGAAATAAAAACAGTCAATGCCCCTGCGGTCATTGGCGAATATGCAGGTTTTAAGATGGCAGTATCCTTTGATGCATTCAACCACAAATTTGTGATGAACCTGAAAGGTCAGCTTTCACACAATCTGGAAGTCGGTTCAGACCCACTCGGCAATATCTCCCGTATCAACCATGCACTGGAGTCCATGCCAAAGCAACTCATGGAAGCACAGACAAAACTTGAAACGGTGGAGCATCAGCTTGAAACCGCAAAGGTGGAAGTAACCAAGCCTTTTGCACAGGAAGCGGAGCTTGCGGAGAAGTTAGAGCGTCTGTCGGCATTAAATGCCCTGCTTAACATGGATGAAAAGGGCAATGATGGGATTGATATGGATGATGAGCCGGAAGCTCCAAAGAGTGAAAAAGAGGTTGCTGACAGTCCGGCGAAGAATATTCCGTTTGCAGAGAAAACATTGGGTACAGAGCAGGATAAGGGCATCAGACAGTATGCGGATGCACCTGCAGAAAGAGTGTCCCTGAAGGCGAAGTTGGAGGTGATGAAAGCAAAGGTTGCCGGAGGAGATACAGAAAAGCCTATGCCACAAAAGGCAAGGGGAAAAGAAGAAACCTTATAAAAAATTTGAAGTTTTTTATTTTTATTCCCAACTTTATTCCCAACATGTTATAATTATTTTGGTTGGGAATAAAAGTTGGGTAAAGGAGCATACTAATGGATATTAAACAAATTGTTTTAGATTTATGTGCCTTAAGTGATGAACAGGAATGGTTTGAATTTAAGGAAAACTGGTTTCAGCCTGAGGCATTAGGCGAATATGTATCTGCCCTGTCAAATGCGGCGGCTTTTCATTATAAAAAATATGCGTATTTCATTTGGGGAGTAAATGATAAAACTCATGAAATTGTAGGAACAACATTTAACCAGTATTGTGAATATAACAAGGAACCGTATCAGAATTATCTTGCAAGAAATCTGTCACCAAGCATAAATTTTAGTTTTGAAGAAACTGAAATTTATGGAAAGAGAGTCGTTGGTTTGGTAATTCCTGCGGCAACCGAAATTCCTACAGCATTTAAAGAAAAGAGGTTTTTAAGGATAGGATCGTCAAAATGTAATATGAAAGATTACCCTAAGAGAGAAATTGAACTTTTCAAAATACTTGATGGAAGAACGGAAACGATAGAAACGGTACCGGCGAAGTATCAGGACCTTACATTTCAAAAACTCTTTGGATATTATGGTTCCAAAGGGATTGTTTTAAATCAAAAGACGTTTATTAAGAACTTGGGATTAAAAACAGAAGAAGGAGAATTTAACATTCTAGCACAGTTATTGTCAGATAATTCTCATTTTCCGCTTCGTGTATCTATTTTTGATGGAGAAACAAAAGGCTCTAATCTTTTCTCAGTGCGTGAATTTGGAAATGACTGTTTATTATACAGCTTGGACGAGTTATTGCGTTATGGGGATGTGTTGAACCTGATTCAAACGGACGAATCAGACAGGGTTGTTGAGAGGAAAGAGGTTCCTTTATTTGATAATAAGGCTTTTCGTGAGGCTATCATAAATGCCGTTCTGCACAATAAATGGGTGGAAGGAAATGAGCCAATGATTTCGGTTTTCTCTGACCGGATAGAGATATTATCGAGAGGAACACTTGCTCCGGCACAGACCATGGAGGGATTTTTCTTGGGAGAGTCAATTCCTGTAAATGAAAAGTTGTCCGAGATATTTCTTCAACTGCATATAAGTGAGAAATCCGGACGAGGGGTTCCTAAAATTACGGAAATGTATGGAAAAGATGCATTTTCATTTAGGGAGAATTCCATTGTTGTTACTATCCCATTTGAGAGAATAAATAAGGTTGGGAATAAAGTTGGGAAAAAGGTTGGGGATAAGAAACCCTTAAATTCCAGAAGACAAAAGATTATTGCAGAAATGAGAGACAATCCAAATATTACAACTGCGGAACTTCATAACATATTAGACGTGAGTGAAACAGCAGTAGAAAACAATATATCATTTTTAAGAGAAAATGGTTATATAGAGCGGGTTGGTTCAAAAAAGGCAGGATACTGGAAAGTATTATAGCAGTTTAATTTAATAGTGTGATTATGCAGAAGGCAGTCCATAGCGGGCTGCCTTTTGTCGTGCAAAAAATGAACATATGGAGGTTTATTATGGCAGACGAAAGAACAGAAAAACAAAAAGTACAGGAAATTACAGACAAGTTGGAGGAAGGATTAAAGGAACTTTTTGAGAGTGAAAAGTACAAGACATATCTTTCCACCATGTCAAAATTTCATAATTACAGCTTTAACAACACCATGTTAATCGCAATGCAAAAGCCTGACGCTACCTTAGTGGCCGGATACTTATCCGATTAATCGGATAAGTATCCATATGCTTTGTTCATAGTTATCCTCCCTCGTATAATAAGTTTGTAAGCAAGGAAAACAGCTTACAGACTTATTTTTTTG
>NZ_LNAM01000198.1 GCF_001461035.1 Acetivibrio ethanolgignens
TCTACACAGACGATGAGTATAAAAACAGATACAAAGAACACTATTTGAATGATATACGGCTTCAAAACTTGAGAATATACCATAATGCCTCGCAAAAGTAAAGCGGACAGGCATTATTACCTGTCCGCTTTTTGTTTTATTTCTATTATTCTCTTCCAGCCTTCTTAGCCAGTGCTTCGTACTTAGCCTTTGCATCCTTTTCAGCCTTATCAAAGAGCTTCTTAGCTCTTTCTGGATTAGAACGGGAAAGTCTGTTGTAACGAACCTCGCTCTGAAGGAACTCCTGGTAATCAGCAGTAGGCTCCTTGGAGTCTAGCTGGAATGGGTTCTTACCCTCCTCTGCAAGACGTGGGTCAAAACGGAATAAGTGCCAGTAACCAGACTCAACTGCACGCTTCTCTTCTGTCTGAGCACCCTTCATGCCGCCCTTGATACCATGGTTGATACATGGAGCGTAAGCAATGATAAGGGATGGTCCCGGATAGCTCTCAGCCTCTACGAATGCCTTTACACACTGATTGTAATCAGCACCCTGTGCAATCTGTGCTACATATACATAGCCATAGCTCATAGCGATAGCTGCCAGGTCTTTCTTCTTAACCTCCTTACCAGCTGCAGCGAACTGTGCAATCGCACCGGTAGGAGTAGCCTTGGAGGACTGTCCACCTGTATTGGAGTAAACTTCAGTATCAAATACCAGAATGTTTACATCCTGTCCGCTTGCTAATACATGGTCAACACCACCGAAGCCGATGTCGTATGCCCATCCGTCACCACCAAGAATCCACTGGGACTTCTTAGCTGCAAAATCTTTATTCTTTAAGATATAATCCTTGTCTGCGTTGTCGCAGCCACAAGCCTCTAATTCAGCGATCATAGCCTTGGTTGCAGGACCATTCTCTGTACTGGAGTTCTTGGTTGCCAGATATTTCTCTAATGCTGCCTTTACAGAATCCTTTTCTGTAGTAGCTGCAAGATTTTCCGCTGCATCTGTGATACGCTTTCTCAGAGCCTTCTGTGCTAGCTGCATACCGAAACCATACTCAGCATTATCCTCGAATAAGGAGTTAGCCCAAGCAGGTCCCTTGCCCTCTTTATTTACTGTATATGGAGATGCTGGTGAAGAACCACCCCAGATGGAAGAACATCCGGTTGCATTTGCGATATACATTCTATCACCAAACAGCTGAGTCATCAGCTTAGCATATGGTGTCTCACCACAGCCTGCACAAGCTCCAGAGAACTCTAAGAGTGGCTGGCTGAACTGACTTCCCTTAACAGTAGATACCTTGAACTTCTCAGTAACTTCTGCTGGAGTCTCATTAGCAGCACCAAAGTCAAACATCTTCTGGTTGTCAAGCTGAGTCTCAATAGGCTTCATAGACAGAGCCTTCTCACCCTTCTTTCCAGGACACACATTTACACAGGAACCACATCCGGTACAGTCAAGTACAGAAACGCTCATAGCAAACTTGTAGCCTGGCATACCAGTCATATCCATAGTCTTTCCTTCTGGAGCATTTGCCTGCATCTTGGCATTTAATGCTACCGGACGGATAGCCGCATGAGGACATACATAGGAACAGAAGTTACACTGGATACAGGTATCCGGATTCCACTCTGGAACATCAATAGCTATACCACGCTTCTCATAAGCTGCAGAACCAGCAGGAAGTGTACCATCAGCATACTTTGTGAAGGCAGATACAGGCAGGTCATTACCGGTCTGGGAGTTAATAGCATTCTGGATGCTGTTTACATATTCAACAACGTCCTCTCTTCCCTCTGTAACCTTAACGGTCAGATCCTCAGCCTCAGCATCAGCCCAGCTTGCAGGCACCTGAATCTCGACAATATTCTTAGCACCTGCTTCGATAGCATCATGGTTCATCTTAACCACGTCATCACCCTTCTTGGAGTAAGAAGCAGTAGCTGCATCCTTCATGTACTGAATTGCATCGTCAGCTGGAATGATGTTAGCCAGCTTGAAGAATGCAGACTGAAGGATAGTATTGATACGTCCACCAAGTCCGATTTCCTTACCAATTTTGAAGCCATCGATGGTATAGAACTTGATGTTGTGCTTAGCAATATAAGCCTTAACCTGTCCAGGCAGATAAGTCTCTAGCTCTTCTGGAGTCCAGCTGGTATTTAACAGGAAAGTACCGCCGTCCTTCAAATCCTGAACCATGTTGTATTTTCTGATATATGCAGGCATGTGGCAGGCAACAAAGTTAGCCTTGTTAATTAAGTAAGTAGCCTTGATTGGGTCTTTACCAAAACGTAAGTGAGAAATGGTAACACCGCCGGACTTCTTGGAATCATAATCAAAGTATGCCTGTGCATACATATCGGTATGGTCACCGATAATCTTGATAGAGTTCTTGTTCGCACCTACAGTACCATCTGCACCAAGTCCCCAGAACTTGCAGGAAATTGTGCTCTCTGGTGTAGTATTCGGATTTTCAACTCTAGGCAGAGACAGATTCGTAACATCATCTGTAATACCAAGAGTAAATTTAGCCTTCTCGTCATTTCTGTAAACAGCAATTACGTCTGCAGGAGTAGTATCCTTGGAGCCCAAGCCGTAACGTCCGGATAATACAGGAATATCATGGAACTTGGAGCCCTTTAATGCAGCTACAACATCCAGATATAAAGGCTCGCCAAGGGCACCTGGCTCCTTTGTTCTGTCAAGAACGCTGATGGTCTTAACAGTATCAGGAATTGCCTCGATTAAGTGCTTAGCACTGAATGGTCTGTATAAACGAACCTTAACAACACCAACCTTTTCTCCGGCTGCCATTAAGTAATCAATCGTCTCATCAATAGTATCACATACAGAACCCATAGCTACGATAACACGCTCTGCATCTTTAGCTCCGTAGTAATTAAATAACTTGTAGCTGGTTCCAATCTTTGCATTTACCTTATCCATGTACTGCTGTGTCAGTTCTGGAATTGCCTCATAGTATGGATTGCTTGCTTCTCTTGCCTGGAAGAAGATATCAGGGTTCTGTGCAGTACCACGGGTAACTGGATGCTCTGGGTTCAGTGCTCTTGCACGGAATGCCTCAACAGCCTCCATATTACACATATCCTTCAGATCCTCATAATCCCAGATTTCAATCTTCTGAATCTCATGAGAAGTACGGAAGCCATCAAAGAAATGTAAGAAAGGTACACGTCCATCGATTGCTGTTAAGTGAGCAACAGCACCTAAGTCCATAACCTCCTGAACATTGCTGGAGCAAAGCATTGCAAAACCAGTCTGACGGCATGCATATACATCAGAATGGTCACCAAAAATAGATAACGCATGAGATGCAATTGCACGAGCTGTTACATGGATAACGCCCGGCAGTAATTCTCCTGCAATTTTATACATATTAGGAATCATTAATAATAAGCCCTGGGAAGCAGTATAGGTTGTTGTTAAAGCACCTGCTTCCAGAGAACCGTGAACAGCACCTGCTGCACCAGCCTCAGACTGCATCTCGGAAAGCATAACCTCATGTCCGAAGATGTTCTTTCTTCCCTGGGTAGCCCACATGTCAGTATAGTCTGCCATTGGGGAAGATGGCGTGATAGGATAGATAGCTGCTACATCTGTAAACGCATAGGAAACGTGAGCGGCAGCTGTATTACCATCCATAGTTTTCATTTTTCTTGCCATTGTAACTTGTCCTCCTTTTATAAAAACGATATTACTTTGCAAAACAAAGCTATCGTATTAATTTTAACACTTTCCTATATAATTGTAAAGGCAAAAGCCCTGTAAAAAAACAAGAAAAAATTTTATGAAATTTCTTCTTGACAAAGAAAAATTTTTATTGTATATTTGTATTACAAACTTAATACAATAATTCAATAATACAATTTTGGAGGTGAATTTATGACCTGGGAGTTAAAAAATGACCGTCCCATCTACCTTCAGCTGATGGAACAGCTAAAGCTTAGAATTATTTCCGGTGCTTATCTGCCGGGAAGCAAGCTTCCGGCCGTTCGGGAGCTTGCCGCAGAGGCCTCGGTAAACCCGAATACGATGCAAAAGGCATTAAGTGAGCTGGAGCGGGATGGCCTTCTCTATGCAAACCGTACCAGTGGACGTTTTATTACGGAGGATATATCTATGATTGAAGCTTTAAAATTTGACCTTGCCCAGGAGCAGCTGACACTCTTCCTGGAACAGATGGAAAAGCTCGGCTTTACAAAGGAAGAAATCAGAGAATTTTTGCTAAAGCACCTGGAAAACTAAGCACAAAAATTACATTGAAAGGGGATTTTTATGAGTGCATTATTAGAATGTAAATCTCTTACAAAGCGTTATGGCAGCTTCCCTGCCCTGCAGAATATTGATTTAACTCTGGAAAGAGGAAAAATCATTGGACTGTTAGGGCCAAACGGAAGCGGTAAAACCACATTAATCAAGCTGATTAATGGACTGTTAACTCCTACAGAAGGAGAAATCTTTATTAACGGACTGCGTCCGGGACCGGAAACCAAGGCTGTCGTCGCCTATCTTCCGGATAAGGATTACTTGAATGATTATATGAAGGTTCGCGACCTGGTTCAGTTTTTCTCTGATTTTTATGATAATTTTGACAAGGTTCGTGCCTATGAAATGCTGGAGCATCTGCAGATTAATCCGCAGCTTAAGCTTAAGACCCTCTCTAAGGGTACAAAAGAAAAGGTACAGTTGATTCTTACCATGAGCCGCAGAGCTGACCTTTATGTGCTGGATGAGCCAATTGGCGGTGTAGACCCTGCTGCCAGAGATTATATTTTAAATACGATTATCAGTAATTACGAAGAAAATTCTTCTGTTCTGATTTCGACTCATTTAATCGCAGACATTGAAAGTGTACTGGATGAGGTTATCTTTATCCAGAATGGTCACATCCGTCTGGCTTCCTCTGTTGACGACATCCGTATGAACGAGGGTAAGTCTGTAGACGCATTATTCCGGGAGGTGTTCAAATGTTAGGAAAATTAATTAAATATGAATTAAAGGCTACCAGCCGCTGGTTTCTTCCAATTTATATCCTGGCACTTCTACTGGCTCCGATTGAGCGGTTTGCCATTGAATATATTGACAGCAATATTGAACTGAATCCGGCCTTTGACCGCATTACCAATATACTGTTTTTTATCATTACCATGGCTTTTGTAGTGGCATTGATTGCCATTGCCGTAGCCTCCGGACTTTTGATAATCTATCGCTTTTATAAAAACCTGATTACCAATGAAGGCTACCTTATGCATACATTACCGGTAAAGACCTCCCAATTAATCTGGTCAAAAGCAATCGCTGCCATTCTCTGGACGATTGCCAGCGGTATTGTTATCTTCCTGGCTATCATCCTTTTAATTATCGGAACTCCTGGATGGAGGGAATTTATGAGCGAAATTCTTAAACTCATTTCCACCTTCTTCCAGTATTACGGAGCCAATGCAGATGTATGGCTGCTGTTCGTTGAAATCCTGTTGGCCTTTATCCTGGGAAGCCTTTCCAATATTTTTATGATTTATTCTTCCATTTCCTTAGGCCAGCTGATTACAAAGCACAAAATATTAGGTGCCTTCGGTGCCTACTTCCTGCTTAACGCAGCCCTTCAGTTTATATCATCTCTGCTAATGCTGCCATTTATAAACAAATTTATGGATAGCGTAGACGCTGTTGATTCCGTACCTGCACTTTTTTCACACTATCTGATGCCGATTGCCCTTGTTTATACAGCAATCCTTGCTATAATATTTTATTTCACTACAAGCTATGTATTTAAGAAAAAACTGAATTTAGAATAGTAAAGCAACGTCCTATACAGCTTATCTATGCCAAGCTGTATAGGACACCATTTTATATTCCTATTAAAATTTCAATTACATCCGACACAAGAACAGGGCAAAAGCTGAAAAGCAAGCCTTCCTCTAATACTCTTTCAAGCTCTCCCGGTTTAGATATATCGTGCCCCAATAAATCTGCACATAAATCCGAGGGATATTTCTGTGCCAATTTCTCAAAAAACTCTGCCCTTTTTGCACTCATGATATCCTTCTGCTCCATATGCTCTTCCTCATATTGCCCATATTTAAGTCCTATGACCATAAGAGCTCCAACAACTGCTCCGCACGTCTTCCCCTTTGCCATACCTCCTCCAAAGCAGGCAGATACTTTATTAGCAAGTTCAGATGAAATATTCAGCTCCTTAGCAAAATACTCCAATACAACCTGTGAACAATCAAAGCCCTTTGAAAATTTTTCTGCTATTACCTCTGGCTTCATGATATTTCCTCCTGATTTCTCTTCCTGTAAATCTGTCTAAGTAACACAGCTAATGCTGAAATAGCAAAAAGCACCAGCAGTGCAGTTATAAATAGTCTTGCCCCGCCAGTCAGCATGCCCCCGACATAAGAATATACAATCGTTGCCGGAAGCTGCCCTATTCCTGTCGCAATTAGAAAGCTGCCAAATGACATGGCGGTAAGTCCGGCAGCATAGCTTACAATATCAAAGGATATGAAGGGTAAAAGCCGCATAATCAACACACTCTGTCTTCCATACCTATCAAAGAACTCATCGATTTGCTTCAATCCACTCCTGCTCGTCAGCTTCTCCACAGCATCACGTCCTAATATCCTGGCAATCCAAAAACAGGCTGCCGCCCCTGCCATAGCACTGGACCAGGAAAGAATTGCTCCCTTCCACCAGCCAAACAGGCTTGCATTCGCAAAGGTAAGAAGAAATGCCGGAAGCGGTGCCACAATCGACTGCAGAATCATCAGCAAAAAGGATATCACCGCTGCATATGGACCATAAGACTCTACGAATCTCCGAACAATGATAAAATCACCACTGGCAAACATTTGCAAAATATCCCGGATTAACTGTCTCACAGCCGGCAGAAAAAAATATGCTGCCATAGCAAGCAATACCGTCACAAGCAATAAAAGCTTCCCTGTTTTCTTTTTCTTCTTATTTTCCATATGCAAGTGCCTCCAAAAATTCATCGGACAGATACACCTCCAGCCTCCGGAATGTGGATTCATTAAAAATCAATTTATCCGGTTGCTGGTACTGTACCCACGCCATAGCACACCAGGTAATACCTCTTAGGCAGGTAATCGGTATATAGGCATAGACCCTTTCCTTTAACCCTTTTGTCGGAAATC
The DNA here is from genome assembly GCF_001461035.1 of Acetivibrio ethanolgignens. Taxonomy (GTDB): domain Bacteria; phylum Bacillota; class Clostridia; order Lachnospirales; family Lachnospiraceae; genus Velocimicrobium; species Velocimicrobium ethanolgignens. The sequence continues at coordinate 7,174 of NZ_LNAM01000198.1, forward strand.
TGCCGTCAACTGCTCTTATATACTCTTCCAGAAATGTTTCTGCCTCATTTTTCCTCAAAATCACATCGGTTTTCCAGAAGGTAGTCGTAGGTGCAAGAAAATGCCCCAAATCCTGTGCCGGGTCACCATAGAGAGGCTTTTCCCAGTCAATCAGATAATTCTTCTTTTCCTCTCCATTAATAAGAAAATTCGTGGAATTAAGTTCTGTATTAATACAGCAACAATAAACATCTCCCAACGGTATTTTCTTCCATTCATCCCAGCCCTTATCTAGCATCCGGCGAATTTTTCTCTTCGTTGTATTATTTCCAAGAGGAGAATCCATATAGACCTTTACCATCTCCTCACACTCTTCTAAAATCGCACGAAGCGGGTTCTCCTGACAAATAAGTCCTGCATGGTTTATTTTAACACTGTGAATATCTGCCAGACAATGAGCTGCCAGCTTCCAATCCTTCCGATAATCCAGTTTTTCCCCCGGGAGATATTCCATTACAAGGATGCCATGATTCAGCCTTTCCCGGCTTCCATCCACATAGTAAGCCCTGGGAACTCTCCCCGAAGCATATAGCAATTCCAACGCGTGGTATTCATATTCTATCTGATTATCCAGATGCAGCTGGCTACCGCAATTCACCCGTAGCAACAGCTTCTGCCCGGTAACCGGATGTACAAAGAGATAATTTATGTTATACTCTCCCTGTGCCAGAAATGTATAACTTTCCGTCACTTCTTCCGGTAGCCCCAGTGCCTTCCGGTATTTGGGATAAGTGATATATTCTTTCAACCCTTTGATTCTTTCCATCTGCCTTTCCACCTTATCTATCTTATATCATGGTACATACATGATATTTTCTCTATATCTACTCCATCACGGTACATTTTCCGAAGACGGTTCATCTTCCACATAACTCTCAATTTGGACATAGTCCCTTCCGGAAAGCGCCTGTCCGAAGTGTAAATCCGCTTTTTGGCAATTCCCGGTCTTTCTCCTCTTTCCTTCAGCGTAAGTGAGAATTGATAATCCTCCATAATAGGAAGTGCCGGGAACATCCCTACCTCAAAGAACAGCTCTCTGTCTACAAATATCCCCTGATCCCCAAACATCACCCTTCTGTCTTTGACCCGGTGATTAGAAAGCACACGACAGGTAAACATAAAAAAGTTCTTTGAATGAAATGCAATCCCAAAGCAGCCCACCCGGTAATCTTTCATAACATACCTGATTTGTTCCAGTATTCTGTCAGGAAGCTCACTGTCACAATGCAGGAAAAACAAAATATCTCCTGTGCTTTCCTTTGCTCCCAGGTTCATCTGATTTGCTCTTCCTTTTTCAGAATGAAGCACACGAAATTCTGATGAAAGCCTTTCAAGAGTACGGTCTGTACTCCCACCATCCACAAACAATATCTCGCACCTGCCCCTAAGCGGCCAAAGCTGATTCTGCAGCCTTTCAATCGTCTTTTCTTCATTATAAATTGGCACAATAATAGATATTTTACTTGTACGCATCAGATATTTTCCTGTGGTACTTTGCTGAAGCCTCTTATCCCTCCTCATCCGATCACGGTACCCTCTCAGGTCAGATCGATCATCCATATCCCAAAGTGTCCTTGTATAACCTGATGTTATTCCTTTTTTCTCCAGTTCAATCACAGCTTGCTCCAAAACCCTGGAATGCCCATAGGAAGCAATGGAAAAGACCTCTTTCACAGGTCGCTTCATTCCTACCAGATAATAACCTCCATCTACCGTTTTTCCAAACACAACCTCCTTTTTCTCCAAAACAGAAAATGCCTCTTCCAAACATTTGCTTGTTAATTCCGGCACATCTGCACCAACAAGCACACAGCTATCAAAGCCTTTTCCCAGAACATATTGTATTGCATGGAGCATTCTGTCACCAAGCCCTAGTCCCTGCTGAGAAAAATACTTTGCCTCTCCTAACAACGACCTTAGCACCTCTTTTTTATCCTTCGGTGTATATGCCACAAATAATTCTGAGGCACATTTTTTGCATTCCCTTCCTATATCAATCAAAAAACAACGGTGCAATCTCGCACATTGCCCTGGTGTCAGATAGGGCATCATTCTTGTCTTTGTCTGTCCCGGTATTGGCACTCTGGTAAAAATAATAATTGCCCGCTTCATAAGCTACACATCCTATATAAATTTCGTTTTTATTCTGTTTACCATAGATTTTTTAATATCTGGCAGTTCACCTGTTCCCAGTATCACTGGCAGCACATGCTGTATATTTTCACATCCACCTTTTGCGAGCTTACCTGCACAGGAGCCACAATAAACATATATCTTCTCACACCTTCTGTCACCCAGCTTATCCGTGAAGCCTTTGGCAAGCTCTGGCTCTTTTATTCCTGCACAGCCTCCCAGACCACAGCAGTTCACATCTGTAACCAGCTCACATTTATTTTCAAAAAAGGGTTCTATCTGCATAAGCCATTCCTGTTTTTCTCTATCAGGACAAGGTGGAAAGATATATCCTTCACCTGCCATTTTTCTTTCGATGCCCAATTCCTTAAGCTTCTCATATATACTGACTATCCGGACCTTCAATTTATCCTTCAGATATACGTAACAATTGGGACACAGCATAATAAGCTCTGAAATATTCTCTTTCTTTAAGCGATTTTCTAGCTGATTAATAATTATCTTTTCCTGCCTTTCCATTCCAAGGTCTGATACAGGTTTACCGCAGCAGTCATATACAACACCAATGCCTGCCCTTTCCTTTAGCAGCTGTGTCAGTATCTTTGTTGTCTTGGGATAAAAGGACGGAAAATTACAGCCTGTAAACAGAACAGCTCCCGACAGGGCATGCCGATAATTTCTAAATAGATAATTCTTTTTTTCCCAAAGAAGCATGCCATAGTTTTTTCCCATCTGCTTTCTTCTCATATTAAGAATAAGCTCTCTCCCATCAATGTTTTCCGGACAAACCTCGCTGCACTTTCCGCATAGAAAGCAATGATATGCCAGCTTATTTAGCTTTTGTATATCACCGATATCCATCTGATATTTAGTTAAAAAGGGACAGTGCTTTCTGCAAATATGGCAATGCACACACTGTAATTCATTTTTATCCTTTTCTTCCATCCTCCGTTATCTGCTCCTTTTGCATATATCGTTTTTTCAGAAATACTCCTAATCCTGTTACTATGACTGCAAGAAAAGCTGCGATCCCTATATAAAGCAATCGATTTTCCCTGTCTGTCAGTCCGGCAGCACCAACTGTATACATTGCTGTCCCCGGCAGCATAAAAATCAAAGAACAAATCGAATATGTGCTGAATTTAATATCTGTAATCCCATAGGCGAAATTTTGAAGATTATAAGGGAACAGTGGAACGAGTCTGGTAAGCATAAGAACGAACACCTCATTTTTCTCAGATTCATCAAACAGCCACCTTTTCAGATATCTGTTTTTTATTACCACTGGTTTAACGCTATCTTTCAGAAAGAATCTTCCTGCGGCAAAAGCCAGCATCGCCCCTATTGTTGTTGCCATAGAACAGCATACCGTCCCAAGCAGCGGCCCAAACAATAGTCCCGCAGCAATTGCAAAGGTTACTCCTGGCAGTGCAAGCACAACACATCCTGCAATCGTAAATCCGATGTATATTACCAGGGCAAGAAGCAGGTTATCCTGCACGATTCCTTCCAGCCTTTTAAGATTATCCATATCTCCAATATACGAAGACCAGCCAAAGCTATGATTTAGTATCAAAACCAATATCACAGCTCCGGCAAAAATCCCAAGTTTTTTATTTTTCATTTCGACACACCAATATTCCAATAAAAGCTTTGAATAGCTGAAGAAAAGCTGTTGCCGCAAACAGGATGCTAATCAGATAATAGGATCTCATCTGCCGAAAGGAAGAAAAAAGAATATATCCTATACTAAGTATATCCAATGCAAGCATTCCCCCTATCATAGGATAGGTAATCCTCCTTAAAGCTTTTCTCTGCTTCATAAATAAATAAAGTACAAGGATGGTAAAGGCAATCATCAGGATAAGCACAGCCCCTTTTATTACCGGAATCGGATAGCTTTTCTCCCAGCTTAAGCCTCTTGCATTCACCCAGCGAACCATCCCCAGCTTTTTCACTGTAAAGTAGTTAACAGCATAGCTCCCCACAAGAAGCAGAAGCTCCAATAGGGTAACCATCAAATATAAAATTTTTTTCATATACATCCCTTCAAAATAAGTGCAGTAGCAAGCTACCGCACTTATCCTTAATTTCAATTATTTTGCCGCCTTATCCTCTGGCAATTCCCGAACTGTCATATATTCACAGGAATCACCGGACGGGTCACCAACCTGAACCGGATAATCCTCCTTCATAATCCACTGATACCAACCACCATCATATAGAGAAATGTTATCATATCCCTCCTGATACAGGATAAGGAATGGGACAGCTGCCCTCCAGCCTGTTCCACAATAAAAGGCCAGCTGCTGATCCAGGGTAAAGTCAACCTCTTCCCACTCTGATGCCAGAAGCTCATCTAATTCTTTTACGGTTCCATCCTCCTTACAGAACCCATTCACATCAAATGCCGTGTCACAGCCTTTTCCCCATACAGCACCCTTTGGCTCTCCTGCCTTGTCCATATAATTATACCCACTTGTTTCACCCAGCCACTCTTCCTTTGTACGGATGCTCACAAGCTTAAAGTTTTCTTCCTTTTCCAGACGATTTTTGGCATCCTCAATCGATAACCAGTATTCTGGATGCACCGGAACCGCTACCCCAAAATCATCTGCCGGAGTCCCTTTGTTTTCCTCTGTCTCAAGCTCATATCCTGCCGCATTCCATGCTGCAAGACTACCATTTAATATTTTCACATTTTCAACTCCAAGATAGAGATAGGCATATGCCTGCCTTGCCACGCCAGCAGCATCTCCATCACCAGCATACAGGATAACCGTTGTATCCCTTGTGATACCATGGGAAAGTGCATTGTCTCTGATCTCTTCAACTGCTAATAAATTATAAGCACCTGCTTCATCCCCGGTAGCATCCTCCACCTCCATAATGCTTGCATGGATAGCACCTGGAATATGTCCCTCCTTATACGATGGGCTATCGGCAGCCGTAGCTCCATAGGATACCTCCAGGATTACATAATTCTCTGATTCCGGCTGGTTACCATCCATTACACTCTTGACCCAGTCAGCTGTTACATATACTCTTCTCTGATCCATAGAAGCAGTCTCAACAGCAGTCTCTCCTGCCATTTCTTCCCTGACTCCTTCCACAGCCTTCTCCTTCTTAGCTCCACAGCCAACAGTCAGCGAGGCTGCCATCGTAATACACAGCAGCATACCTAATACTCTTTTTTTCATATTCTATCTCCTCCTTATAATATCTATCCTAGTGTATCATTTTCCAGATAAAAATCCAAATTAATAATATCTATGTTTTATACTAATTTATAGTTTTTATCTATATGATACCAGGGTCAAAAATCCATACGTTTCAAGCATGGATTTTACATCAATCCTAAACACAAATTCCATTATTTGGATATAATTAAGTCTGGAGGTTAATCATATGTTGAAAAAAATTTTTATTTTTCTTTGTGTTGTAATGACGATTTCAGTAAAGGCAAAGGCAGAAAGCCCGGGAACGATTAAAAGTGAGGCCTGGCCATTTATGAATTGGGTAAAAAATGCAGAGGTATATGAAGGTCTAAAAGTAAAAGAGGTATTGGCAGGAAACATCTATCTTGATACGTATGAAAAAACTCATACTGGGAGCAAGAAAATACTTAATGTTGAACTAAAGCCTGGTCTATTCCATCATGAATTTCAAAAGGGGGATTTTGTCGATTTTTATGGCAGCGTAAGGGATGCCGCGTCATATACTCAGGATGGTGAATTAATCACTTTTAGGGATGGAGGTATCTCACCCCTGCCTAGAATCAGGATGGATACCCAGCTACAAGCAAATGTATTTGATCAAAATGGAAATCATTCTATCATAAATCATCCTCTTTTGAAATAAGGCTACCGCAATCCCACTGGCTTTAGACGGTGGGTTAAGGTAGCCAAA
>NZ_LNAM01000199.1 GCF_001461035.1 Acetivibrio ethanolgignens
AAAACGAGGTAAAAGTCAGTAAAATTAAGTGTTTTAGCTTAATCAGCAGACACTAATTAGAAAATTAAAATACACTCTGAATTAATATCATATAAAATACTGTGCCTGCCATAATACTCAGTAAGGTATTGCGTTTCCATATATGGATTCCTGCTACGATGATACAGGAAACCACTTCTGGAATTCCATACGGATATTTTGTTATGCGAATCCCTTTCAAGCAATATACTACTAGCATTCCCATTATTGCGTATGGAAGAACCTTTCCCAGATAATTAATAGATTTCGGTGTCTTTTTTTCATTTCCTAACAGAATAAATGGCAGAAAACGAAGAATCATTGTTACAAATGCAATAATCACAATACATATAACAGGATATAGTTTAATACTCATTAAAAATCTCCTCTCTGCCTCGCACCGTAAGTAACACTGCAGTAATGACCAGCATAGCCGGAATAAGAAAATTGTCTGCACCAAACACAAGCAAGCATATCAGGGTTGTAATTACCCCAAGAGCTGCCGGAAAATGATTTGTTACGTTACGCCACTGATCGATAAAAATAGTAATAAATAACGCAGTTAACGAAAAGTCTATTCCCTCTGTATTAAACGGCAGTATAGAACCAAGCAAAGAACCTATTACGCTGCCACTAATCCAGTATAGCTGATTTAGCAAAGAAACCATCAGATAATATTCTTTTGTGTGTTCGTTTTTATCTGTACCAACAAGGGAATAGGTCTCATCTGTCAGGGAAAAAATCAAATAAGGCTTCACCTTTCCCATATCCTTATACTTTTCTATCATAGAGATACCATAAAATAAATGTCTTGCATTTACCATCAGTGTTGTCAGGGCAATTGTTAGGTAAGAGGCTCCGCCAGATATCAAATTAATTGCAACAAACTGCATAGAACCAGCATAAATTAACAGGCTCATGGCAATAGCCCAGATAATACCATACCCTTTCGTTTTTAATACAATTCCAAATCCAGCACCAAGAACCAGATATGCTGCCATAACAGGAAGGGTTGCAACAAAGGCCTTTTTTAACGTATGCATATATTTTTTCATTTCATTTCTCCTCGTTTGCTTCTTAGGATGACAAACTCTCCATTTATGTGATAAAATTAAATATATTTTATATATTAAAAGGGGGATTTTTATGTACGCTGTTATTACCGGTGCTTCCAGTGGAATTGGCAGAGAGCTGGCTCTTTTGCTGGCAAAGAAGGGCTGCAATCTGGTTTTAGTAGCCCGCCGCAGGGAACGTCTGGAGAAAATGAAAAAAGAGCTGGAGTCTCGCTTTTCTATTACTGTAGAACCATATGTCTGTGATTTGAGTGACCGCAAGGCCTGCCTTGCTTTGTGTGAAAAATACCAGGATTATCCGGTTGAGATTCTGGTTAATGGAGCCGGCTTTGGAAAAATAGGTTATATTACAGAGGTTCCTCTGGAGGAACAGCTTTCTATGATTGATACCAATGTAGCTGCTCTTCACATTCTGTCACGGCAGTTTGCAAAGCAGATGGAGAAAGGCTATATTTTAAATATCGCCAGTATTGCTTCCTTTCAACCGGGAGCCTTTCTGGCTACCTATGGAGCGACCAAGGCCTATGCAGCCAGCTTCAGCATGGCCCTTGGCTATGAGTTAAAAAAACAGAATAAAAATATTTCTGTTACTACCCTTTGTCCAGGGCCTGTGGATACTGAGTTCCATCGTGTTGCCGGTACCAGCTTTTCTCTGCCTTCCATTAGTGCCAGGGAATGTGCAAAAGAAGGCCTTCACGGCATGTTCCGGAAAAAACGCCTTGTCATTCCTTCCCTTACCACAAAGGTCTCCTATCTGGCTGTTAAATTTTCACCTCTGGATATTGTCATCCCAATGACCTATCAGATTCAAAAAAGTAAAGTAAAAGATTTTTAGGATAAAAATCGATGGATAAATTTATCCTTCGCCTTGGTATATGGCTGGTATCTTACGGAAAGATCCGGCCATTTTCCTTTTTTCACGATACTGGTATAATGGGTAAATGCCGCAAAGCCATCTTTTCCATGGTAAGAACCCATACCACTCTCTCCTACACCTCCAAAGCCCATCTGACTCGTTGCCAGGTGAATAATCGTATCATTGACACAGCCGCCGCCAAAACGACAATGTCCCTGGATATAGTTCACCGCACTTGGACTCTGACTAAAAATATAAAGGGCCAGAGGATGCGGCAGACTCTCTACCTTCTCCACAGCCTCCCAAAGGCTTCTGTAGGTTACAATTGGAAGCACCGGTCCAAAAATTTCTTCCTGCATTACCGGGGCATCATAGGTCACATCAGAAAGAATCGTTGGTTCAATCCGCAGTTCTTCCTCATTATAGGCACCGCCCCAGACACATTTTTCCTTATCAATCAGTGAAGTCAGCCGATGGAAATGCTTTTCATTCACAATTCTTCCATAGTTCTTATTTGCCAGAGGATATCTTCCATACTGCAGCTGTACCTCACGAATCAACTCAGAAACCAGCTGTTCCTTAATACTTTCATGGCACAGAATATAGTCCGGTGCTACACAGGTCTGCCCACAGTTCAAAAATTTTCCAAATACAATCCGGCGGGCTGCTAAAGAAAGGTCTGCCGTCCTGTCTACAAAGCATGGACTTTTACCGCCAAGCTCTAAGGATACCGGTGTCAGATGCTTCGCTGCCTTTTCCATGACAATTTTCCCTACATTCATGCTTCCGGTAAAGAAAATATAATCAAATTTTTGATTCAGAAGCTCTTCATTTTCTTCCCGTCCACCCTGCACAATAGCAACATATTTCTCCGGGAAAGCTGCCTTTAACACTTTTTCGATAACCAAAGCTGTGTGAGGTGCATAAGCACTTGGCTTAACTACTGCTGTGTTACCTGCTGCCAGAGCATCTACCAATGGCTCTATCGTCAGCATAAATGGATAATTCCATGGACTCATAATCAGAACTGTTCCATAAGGCACTGGTCTACGGATACAGACTGATGGGAACTGCGCCAGCTCCGGCAGCACCAGCTGATCCCTGGAAAGGCTATCCAGATGACGGAGCATATAATTGATTTCACCTAACACCAGCGTAAGCTCAGACATAAAGCCCTCTGTCCTGCTTTTTCCAAGATCCTCAAAAAGAGCCTTTAAAATGTCCTCCTGTTGGCGTCCAATCTCCTTCTTTAACCGCATCAATGCCTTCCTACGAAAAGATGTATCTCTCGTTTTTCCCGTTTTAAAAAAGCTCTGCTGCCTTTCTACAATTTTTTTTATTTTTACTGCTTCCATAGCTTCACCTCTATTTTTAAGTCCTCTAACTCATCATTATCCAGAGGACTCTAACATCTCAATCCTTCTACTTTAATGATTTACATTAGAATAATCAATTGGCATTTTTTCATAGCCCTTCTTATTTGCAATAAATAAGGCAAGAAGCATAAGTCCCAAAGCAACTGCAAATGGTAATGCAAAGCCACCAATAAGACCCATTAACAAATATCCTACTGCACTGCAGCTAGCTACTACCGTTGCATAAACAAGCTGTGTGGATACATGGTCCAGATGATTACAGCCAGCTCCCGTAGAGGAAAGGATTGTCGTATCAGAAATCGGTGAAATATGATCTCCATAGACAGCTCCACCCAGAATAGCTCCCAAAATAGGAAGTGCCAGATGACTGGTCTGTGGTGAGGTACAGATGGTTCCTGCAATCGGAATCAAAAGTGCCATCGTTCCCCATGAAGTTCCGGTAGCAAAGCCAAGGAAACCAGCTACAACGAAAATTAACATTGGCAGAATAAATACAGGGAACTTACCACTGGATACAATCTCTCCTACATAAAGTCCGGTTCCCAGGTGTTCTGAGTTACAGATACCACCAATCGTCCATGCAAGAATCAGAATGATATCTGCACCAACCATGGATTTTACACCTTCACCGATACAATTAAAGAACTCCTTAAAGGAAAGTATTTTTCTTGGAACATATAGCACAGCCGTAACAATCAGAGCACCAAAGCTTCCCAATACAAGAGAAAATGCAGAATCGCAGTTTCCAAAGGAATCAAAAAGCCCCGTCTCGCCACTAAAGCCACCGCCCGTATAAATCATAGCTAAAATGGAAAATACAATCAGAGACAGGATTGGAATAATCAAATCCATAACCTTTCCATTTTTGTTATAGGCATCAATTGTCTCTTCCCTAGCCGCCGCTTCATTAGAGAACAAGTCTCCTTTTTCAATGGCATTTTTTTCAAACTTCGCCATCGAGCCAAACTGAAGCTTAGTGGTGCAGACAATCACTACCATAATAATCGTCAACAATGCATACATATTAAACGGAACAGCCTTAATAAAGGTCCCCATACCATTTCCAATGTTGGCCTCTTCAATGTAACCTGCTACAGAAGCTCCCCAACTGGATACCGGTGCAATAATACAAATCGGAGCTGCTGTTGCATCCAGAAGATATGCAAGCTTTGCTCTGGAAATTCTGTGCTTGTCTGTAACCGGCTTCATAACAGTACCTACGGTAAGACAGTTGAAATAATCATCAATAAAGATGATACAGCCAAGAATACCGGTCGCCAGAGAAGCACCACGTCTTGTCTTAATCTTTTTTACTGCCCAGTTACCATAGGCTGCAGAACCTCCGCCCTTTGTTACAATAACAACCAGTGCACCTAAAAGTCCAAGAAAAATCAGAATATTAACATTATCTGCCATTCTCTCACCCATAACTGCAAAGGTTGTCTCAATCATACTCATAGGGCTACCATGGGTAAAAATCAATGCTCCTGCTAAAATACCTATCAGAAGAGAGGAAATAACCTCCTTCGTTGCAAGAGCCAGTACAATCGCAATGATTGGTGGAATAATTGATAACCATCCAAAATGCATTGTGTGTACACCTCCTAGTAAAACAATTTCCGCGTTTCTTATCCTATATTTTTCCGCGTATGTACACTTTACCACTAAAAGATTAACTTTTCAATAAATTTTTCAAATTCTCTGGCACCTTTTTCTGTTCTTTTGTAAACACCGGCATCTTCCAAAACCCGAGAAAATACAATACCTATTTCTTTTTGCAAAATATTATTTACATTTTTTTCCGTAAATTGTTCATAATTTACAGAAAATTCCTCCACCCAGTCCGTATGCTTTGCAATTTCCTCACAGCTGCGAATATCCTTTCCTTCTGTCAGATATTCTGCCAATAGCTCCATCTCATGCTTCAATCTCGCCGGAAGGACAGCAAGCCCCATAACCTCAATGAGACCGATATTTTCTTTTTTAATATGATGAAGCTTTGCATGTGGGTGAAATACTCCCAACGGATGTTCTTCCGTGGTCAGATTATTCCGAAGTACCAGATCCAGTTCAAAAAGCTCACCACGTTTTCTGGCAATCGGTGTGATTGTATTGTGAGGCTCTCCATCCGTTTCAGCAAAAATACCTGCCTCCGGATCACTATAGCCTCTCCAGGCAGCCAGAATCTTTCCTCCCAGTAAGATTAGCTGCTCCGTGTCCTTACCTGCAATCCGGAGTACAGACATCGGCCATTTAACAATGCCCACACTGATATCTTCAAAGCCCTCTATCGTAAAGTTTTTTTCTACCGGTGCCTTTGCCATCGGAAACTCATAGCTTCCGCCCTGAAAATGCTCATGGCTTAAAATAGATCCTCCAACAATCGGTAAATCTGCATTAGAGCCTACCATATAATGTGGAAACTGCTTTACAAAATCAAAAAGCTTTCTAAAAGCTGCTTCATCAATTTTCATCGCTGTATGCTCTCTATTAAACACAATACAGTGCTCATTGTAATAGACATAGGGAGAATACTGAAAGCCCCAGGACTGACCGTCAATTGTTACCGGCATAATCCGGTGATTCTGCCTTGCCGGATGGTTCATCCTGCCTGCATAGCCCTCATTTTCCATACAGAGTAGACACTTCGGATAACCGCTCTGTTTTGCCAGCTTTGCAGCTGCGATTGCTTTTGGGTCCTTTTCCGGCTTGGAAAGATTAATTGTAATGTCCAAAGTGCCATATTCCGTTTCAGCCTTCCATTTCATATCCTTTACAACACGATAGCGGCGGATATAGTCACTGTCCTGGGACAGCTTATAGTAATAGTCGGTCGCTTCCTTAGGACTGTTTTTATAATGTTCTCCAAACTTTCGGATTATCTCACTCGGAGCCGGCACCATAAGTCCCATCAGCTTTGTATCAAACAAATCCCTAGCAGTAATATTATCTTCAATAATCCCAGCCTCGCAAGCATAAGAAAGAAGCCCCTCTAAAATGTGAGGAAGCTCCTTTTCTTTTGCAGCTTCTGGTTCTTCATATTCCGAAAGCTCCAGTGCCTCCAGAATACGATTTGTTATATAAATATGATCCTCCTTCTTCACAAGTCCCTTTTCTTCACCATAAGAAACCAAATCCTTTACATACTGATATACACAAGCTGCTTCCATGTTCTATTTTCCTTTCCTGTACAAAAGACGGTCTATAAAAACGCTTTTACCTTTGCAGCGATGCTTTCTCTATCCAGACCATATTTTTTAATCAGCTCAAGTGCTGGTCCTGATTCACCAAAGGTATCCTGCACACCAATTTTTAATACCGGAGCCGGATAGCTTGCACATAAGGCATCACATACTGCACTTCCCAGACCACCAATCACAGAATGCTCTTCTACGGTAACAACCCTTCCTGTTTCCTTTGCTGCCGCTACAATCAGCTCTTCATCCAGAGGCTTGATTGTGTGAATATTGATAACCTTTGCCTCAATACCCTCTGCTGCCAGAAGCTCGGCTGCCTGAAGACTTTCATTTACACAAAGTCCGGTCGCTACGATTGTAACATCCTTGCCTTCTCTTAATACAACACCCTTGCCAAGCTCAAATTTATAATCCGCTCTGTCATTGATAACAGGAACTGCCAGACGTCCAAACCTCATATATACCGGGCCATCATGCTCAAAGGCCGCCTTTACTGCTGCTTTTGCTTCCACGTCATCCGATGGGTTAATTACTACCATGCCCGGAATCGTCCGCATCAGAGCAATATCCTCATTACACTGATGAGTCGCTCCATCCTCACCCACAGAAATACCTGCGTGGGTCGCACCAATCTTTACATTCAGATGTGGATATCCGATAGTGTTTCTTACCTGCTCATAAGCTCTTCCTGCTGCAAACATGGCAAAGGAGCTTACAAAAGGAACCTTTCCTGTAGAAGCCATACCTGCTGCAATTCCCATCATATTTGACTCTGCAATACCACAGTCAATATGCCTTTCCGGAAATGCCTTTTTAAAAATACCGGTCTTTGTAGCCGCTGCCAGATCGGCATCCAATACATATAAATTATCATGCTCCTTACCAAGCTCGGCTAAGGCATTGCCATAGCTCTCTCTTGTTGCGATTTTTTTTACTTCTGACATAATGCTTCACCTGCTTTCTCTAATTCTTCCATTGCAATCGCATACTGCTCATCATTAGGAGCTGTTCCGTGCCAGCCTACCTGATTTTCCATGAAGGAAACACCCTTACCTTTAATACTCCTGGCAATAATGGCTGTAGGCATACCCTTGGTTTCTCTTGCCTCTTTAAAGGCTTTATCCAATGCATCAAAATCATGGGCATCCACATTAATTACATGGAAGTTGAAGGCTTCAAACTTTTTGTCTATTGGATATGGAGAGCATACTTCTTCTACGCTTCCATCTATCTGCAGATTATTATTATCTACGATGACAACAAGATTATCAAGCTTTCTGGCACCTGCAAACATAGCTGCCTCCCAGATCTGTCCCTCCTGGATTTCACCATCACCAAGCAGGGCATATACTCTGTAATCCTCATGGGAAAGCTTTGCAGACAATGCCATACCTACCGCTGCAGAAAGTCCCTGTCCTAAAGAGCCACTGGACATATCAACACCTGGAATATGCTTCATATCCGGATGTCCCTGAAGGTAGGAACCTACATGACGTAGTGTTACCAGATCCTCTTTCGGGAAAAAGCCCTTTAACGCTAATGCAGCATACATTCCCGGTGCACAATGACCCTTGGAAAGCACAAAACGATCTCTGTTGGCCTTTTTCGGATTCTCTGGGTCTACATTCATTTCCTCAAAATACAGATATGAGAAAATTTCAGCGGAGGATAAAGAGCCTCCCGGATGTCCTGCCTTAGCGGCATGAACAGAAGTAACGATACCCTTACGGATTTCGTTTGCCATTTTTTGCAGTTCTAATTTGTTCATCTGTTTAACCACCTTTTTAATTATTATTAAAGCTTATATGGTTAAGGCTCCTATTGGAACCAAAAGCCCTTCATATCCTTTTTATACACCTTTGGTGTATAGTTGCTTATATGGTATTTAAAGGTGAGGATTGCCTTTCCCTTTTCATCATATTCAGATACAGAACAATCCTCTGCCGAATTGACAATCCAATGTCCCCTATAGGCCTGCACACTATTCTCACGAACAGATTCCGGTAACTCAAAAGAGCTTTCCAGATAGTAGGTTCCATCCGATTCATTAATCGTGTATTCTGCCAGACTGGAGCTTTTTCCTGCCTTATTATTATTGTAAAAGGCTACCCGGAAGGTTCTGTCAGCCGCCAGGCTGTCATCCACCAGCCTTAACCCAGTTGGCTTAAAAGGCTCTGCCGTAGCCTCTTCATCAGCATAAGAAAGCCTTGTCACATCTGCCTTTTTCCATACTTTCTCTGGTCCGATTACATAGGCGAGAGTAGGATTTTCGCTGAAAATATTCTGAATCCGAATCAGACTGGAAAGCTTTGCTGCATTTATCAATACTCCGTTACTTCCCATCATGACTAAAGAATCAGCCTTAAGCCAGTTCTTTTTCTTTGATACACCCTTAATAATTGAAGTCAGGGAGATTTCCTTTCCAAATTTTCCTGTCTTCATATCCAGTGTCAAAATACGGTCTCCTGTCGTCTTAGCATTCTTTTTCGTAGTCAGAAGAACAATATGTCCATGTCCATCATAGGCAAAATCTCCGGATAGCCTGTGGCTTTCCAGGTTATAGGTCTCTGTTACCTGCCCCAGTCGGTTCACCGTACAAAGGCCGCTCATACTATAATTATAAAACAGTTCATTCCCAAGCTCTAAAATCTCCAAGACACGGCCACTTACTGTTGGCACAGCTCCGCGAAGAACACCAGAATTATCGTAAATCCAGATACCCCTTGGTGCCTTTTTATTTTCCCAGTCATGCCCCAGGAAAAAATAGAGTCCCTGGGATATCTGCTCCAGACTCTTACCATCAATCTCCATCAAATGGCTGTTGACGCCCTTTATTTCCGGCAGATTGACACTATAGACCTTGCGGTTTTTAAGCTCACCCTGTGCATCATAAAATTTCAAAATAATAAAATTTTCCTTTCCAGGAACTAATCCTACTATTTGGTATTCATGCTCCTTCTTCCCGCTGACTCCAGGACAGGCACGGTTAAAATCTGCCGTTTCACCATCTTTTATATGAACTGTATATTCAACGCTGTAAGCGTCCACTGTCTGAAAATAAAGGTACAGAGACAACTCATTTGTCCCAAAGGGATTATAGGACCACAAAGGATTGTCCATATTATAGCTGTTCTTTTTTTTCAGCCGCTCCAATTCCTTTGCCGTCCTTTTTGAGTTTTCCTTATTATAGATAGCCTTGACCGATTCATAGGTAAAGGTAGTAACATTTTTATTTTCTCCGTCTAAATACAGAGGAATTATCTTATCGTCCGATACGTCCTCCTGCTCTACTCCATATACTTTTTTATCCAGCTGCCGCTCTACTAGCTTTTCCTGCTCCTTTTGCACTGTCTTAGCACTTTTCATTAGAAAAACAGTAGCTCCTCCCAAAAGAAATAGCATAACAATGCTGGTAATCATTGCTGTTTTTAAATACCGTTTCATCTCATTATCACCTTATATCCTTAGTTTAAAAGTTATATATAAAATTTACCTCATATCAGGTGAAAATGCAACTGTTTTCGACCACAATTATCGTTCACACAAAAGTAAAATTCAAACTAAACTTGTGCAGGCTATCTGGCTATTGCGACAAAACAATCCGATTGAAATATTACCAAAAACTACGCCCGCAAGTATTCCAAAACACATGCCCAAAGACATACAAACCCCAACTTTATGTTTAGATTCCGCTCCCTTTTTTTCTCTAATCTTATTGTTTTTATTCATACACAATGCACCTTTATATCAATATCATTACCATTAAAACAATTTCCAAAATCACACATACCAAGACTTTAGGAACTACAGTCTCAAACTCAGCAGATATTGAATACGGATATGTCATAAACAGATAATGGCCATACTTTGTATGTGCCAGAGAAAATGTTGAATAGGAATAATAAACACGTTAAGACAGTCACACGGGACAGGGCAAGTGCGTATTCGTCTGCTATCCATGAAATACTGCCGGATGCTATGCAGATAGAGGATCGATTCCATCTCCATCAAAATCTTCTGGAAACCATTAAGAATACAGTAACTTCTGTGATTCCCGTAGACGTCCGGATTCCTATAGACTATGGAACAAGTAAAACCGCTGCAGCTGCCGTGGAGCCTTGTAAAAAAAATGCATTGTGATGTGGATAAACCTCTGGATTACAATGAAAAAAGTGTACAGCTGTATTATGCAATCCATGAATACTCAGAAGCCGGATACAGCAAACGTGCGATATCTAAAACGCTTCATTGCAGCAGAAATACAATGACCAAATATCAAGAAGTACTATCTTTCGTTTCCTATGGGTGAACCACGAGATAACTGCTCGTCATAAATCATATCTGATGGATACCTATCCGCAGCCTAGGACGCTGATGTCCTGCATTCGGGAATTCCGGGAGATTTTTCAAAAGAAAAGCATGCCGTGCTTATATCTGTTTATTAGAAAATGCAGTAGCCAGCCCTTTATCCAATGGTTTTGTTAAGGGGACAAACAGCAAATTGAAAATGATAAAACGTACCATGTATGGTCGTTGTAGCAAGGAGTTATTGGCCGCAAAGCTTATATTGTTAAATGGGTAATACGGATAATTGCGGAAGAACCCTCACCGGTCGGAATATACATCCTTCAGGCTTTTTTTCGTGGCCTCCGGATCTGGTAATAAAAGTTGCTTGTATGAATATGATGTTCCTCGCGCCAGCATTTATCAGAAAGACCACTGGAACGGTATTCCTGGTTCAGATTGATCCACTCCTCATCGGTACGTCTTGGATTTCTTTTTCTCATGTGTAATTTCAATTATTCCCGAAAATCTTTGTAGTAATCAAAAGAGTTCCTATATTTATAAACGAGTATAACAAAAAATTCATTATTCTATAAATGAGCAAGTTCGTGATTTTGCATAAAAAGAAAGACACCTTAAATCGTTTGTGTTGTATAATGAAAGTGACAAAACAAACATTGCAACATTTACGAAAGAAGGTGCCTCTCGCAAATACTATACATCATTCTACATTCTTATACAACCAGTTTAAGAAATTAAATTTATGCAAATCTTTTTCGAACAGAGTGATCGGTCATCTCATGAGTATTCTGATCAGTATCTTTATCTCAGGTTACCATGGAAAGACTACCGACTTTGCACAAAACAGTTCCTGCCACAGAACTACCATCGCCCATTTCCTCAATTCCGGGAAATGGGATGATACCTTACTGGAAAATACGTTAAAATCCTCCATAGTTGAAATTATTTATTCAGAAGCACAGCGCACCGGAAAGCCTGTTTTCTGTATTGTGGATGATACCATAGCTTCAAAGACAAAGCCTTCGTCACAGGCTCTGCATCCAATTGAAGATGCGTATTTCCACCAGTCCCATTTAAAGGGAAAACAGGATTATGGTCATCAGGCGGTTGCTGTTATGCTTTCGTGCAATGGCATTATCCTGAACTATGCTTTTGTCCTGTACAATAAATCCATTTCCAAGATTGATATTGTGCAGAACATTGCAAAGGAACTGCCAGAACCTCCGGTCATGTCATATTTCCTTTGTGACTGCTGGTATGTTTCTGAAAAAATAATCAACACATTTGTACAGAAGGGGTTCCATACCATTGGAGCGTTAAAAACAAACCGCCTGCTGTACCCATCAGGAATGAAAAAGAAGCTCAGCGAACTTGCTGCTGAATTATCGGTAACAGAGAAGGGATTTGACCTTGTGACCGTCAAAAACCGAAGATATTATGTGTACCGGTATGAAGGAAACCTGAATGGTATCGAAAATGCGGTTGTTCTTTTAAGTTATCCTGAAAAGGCATTTGGAAATCCCAAAGCACTGCGAGCTTTTATCAGCACAAACGTGGCGTTATCAACACTGGAGATCCTTACCTGCTATGTGTGCAGATGGCCGATAGAGGTCTTTTTCAGACAATGTAAGACCCGGCTGGCACTGGATACCTATCAGATACGTTCCTCAAAGGGGATCCAAAGATACTGGTTGCTGATGTCAATGGCACATTATATCTGTGTTATAGGCACTGGACGATATCAGTCTTTCCAGGAAGGACATCAACTGATTCGCAGTATCATTCAGCAGGAAAAGTATCAATATCTGTTTCAATGTGCAAAATCCAGCATTGATTTTGAAGCGTTTATGAAATTAGCAGGATAGTTTTGTGCATTTTTTCAAATTTGCTCATTTATAGCATTATTATTAAAAGTATCAACTTAACTATGGTATAGTTATTATTTATGCACAAAATATCTTTAAAATTTCTTATACTATACAGACTATAAAATATAGGTATTGTAAATAAAATAATCAAAAAAATTACTTTAACAGATAAACCCAATCCTTGTCCTAAAACCCAAAAAAATAACAACAGTGAAACAGGTTCTCTGATGGATAATATTGCAAACAAAATATTTAAAATTTTATATTTTTTTAAAAATATAAAATAATAATTAGTGTCTGCTGATTAAGCAGACATTTGCAACTTCCAACTCTTACATCTGCTC
>NZ_LNAM01000200.1 GCF_001461035.1 Acetivibrio ethanolgignens
ACGTTCGGTGAACTGTTGTTCTTTTATTACTTTTCCAAAATCGGAATTTCCTATAATGTTAAAAAGTTTTTCAAACTCCTCTATAGCTTCATCACATTTTTTATTCCAAAAATCAGCAGATTCTTTTGTAAATTCTGCCATAGCTGCTATCTGCATATAGTCCAGATTATTCTCTCTCATTGTTTCCGATGTTTGACTTGTAAAGCCGTTGTATTTTGCATATTCTTTATATGCTTCTTCTCTTTTATCTGCGCAATATTCCCCATATTTTAACATAGTCAATTTATTATCCATTGTATTACCTCCATTATTTAAAAATCAATGTAAAAACATACTGTGTGCATCTTCCACCTATCCAGGTTCTACCTTCTGCAATTCCACCTACACACTTTTTAGTTCTATCATCTGCAAGTGTCAATTGTGATAGTGATATAGTGTTTATATCGGTATTAGGTACTTTTATTTGTGGGATATTCTGCATGATGTAGCATAATACATCTCTAACAGTAATTTTACCATTATTATTAGTTGCCATTATAAAGTTGATTCTTTCCATATTACATACCTCCATCCATTACCTTGCAAACACGATCCGCAAGTTCTTCCATCTGCTCCTGTGTGATATGACGGAATTTCCAACACCAGTCTATTCTATTGCATATCCAATCAATAGATTTATCATGTCAAGACTTGCAATTTTCATATGACTGCAATGCTGTGTCAATATCTGTATAATAATCACGTTTCTGTTTTGTTTTCTTCTGCATTTATCGCACCTCCTGGCAGTGCCATTTTACAGATGCCTAAATCAACAATTTTGACACTGTCACTTTTAATAATTTCCTGTACATTTTCATCTTCTAATGGATCATGTAACAATTCTTTCCATGTTGTTCTTGTATTCAACTCTATTTTATTATAGAATTTTTCCGCCTGTCCTTTTGGCATATAGTCGCTGCGATCTATATATCCAGTATCATTTCCATATCTTACAACATAATCATCCATTGTATCAACCTCATTTCCAAATAAAGCAGTAGTTCTATCTGCTTTCGTAAATTGATATTTTTGTTTCTGTTCCATCAATGTAACTTCCATCAGAAAAACTGATGCAATTATCATTTATCCATTCTTGCCTTTCTTCCTCACTGTCAAAAACTTTGATTGTTTCTTCAGTTAACCAATTTTCAACAATATATTTCATTATTCATTCCTCCATCATTTCACCAGCAACATCTATTGCATCATCCAGATTATCGCACGGTCTACAACTGCCATTTTTTAATAACTCTTTACCGTCTGATACTCTTATAACCTGTGTAACGTATTTCCCAATATCTTTATGAGGATGTGAATTAACAACAATAACAACTTTTCCGTTTCCGTCCTCATAATCATATGTTGTAAACATATTTTTTTCGTTTCCGCTGATTTTATAATCTTTGTACTTCTCTTTGATTGCCTTTATTGTCATTGTATCAACCCCATTTCTACCATAAAATACACGATTCATTTACTCTCTTACACATTCTAATTTATATCTTGCTCTTTCATACTGACCACCAAATCCCATATCACCTGCAGTTTCAGTAGCCCATTTTGCTTCTTTTTCATCTCCTGTTATGTTTAAAATAATATCATAAATATCACGAATATTATTTGTTTTCGTTTGCATTGCCGTATATCCTAACGGATTAGATTCTGAAATAATAAACATATTTATCCTCCTACACTATACCACACATACACGCTAATTTCCATAATGGATTGCGTGTAAATTTCCGCTGTCTCTCTGCTTCTCTTTGTTGTTTCCGTTTCATTCTCTTCATATATTCAAGCCTATTATCAACCTCAGTATATTCTACCATCTGTACAGGTGTTAGGCTGCTATAAGGTGTTTTTAAAGTGGTATCTATAACCTGGTTTCCGTCTGGTAGATTTACAAGTCTAAATTCAAACATTTTTCATTCCTCCGTTTCCTATTTCTGTATAAAAATAACCGCCTCTGTATCATTAGCTGTTATTACTGTTACCTTATGTAATACTCTTAAAATCTTATATTTTTCAAAACTAACTCTTTTTAACATGGTTATCAACCTCCTTTTGAATTACAATTCAATTGGTATTTTTACGCAATTAGCGGAATAGTTTTTACTTTATATCTTCCACCAATTAAATTAGTTGTTGCTTTACCTCTTGCCGTAGCTCTTACATGGTTTCTGTCTTGTTTCTCTTCGTTTTTTATTTGCTTCTTTTATTCCACATATCAATTACAGTATGTTTATTTTGTGCATATCCTGGATCAATCATTGCCATACATCCACAACAAAAGATTCTAAATCTTTCGCCTACTTGATGTTCGTATTTATCAATAACAATTTCTTTTCCACCACAAAACGGACAAGGCTTAACTTCATCCTCTTTGCACTTTGTAATTTCCCCAATAGTAAAATCATTTTTCATATATATCAACCTCCATCTATACTGTTTTTAATTTGCTTATTTCACTTGCAACTATTTGTTGTTCTAACCAATAACGCAAGCCACCATCACCGAATTTTTCAAGATAAAATTTCGCAAGTTCTTCTGTTCTGAATTTGTCTAAAGCCGTTCCTATATCTGAATAAATGCCGTTGTAAGTTTCTTTGCGGTTTCTGATTGCCTTTTCTACTTCGTTTTTTGGTTCTTCTTCTTTCTTTTTCTCTACTACAACAAGCCTATCTGATCCCATCTTTCGAGGATTAATTTTACCAGATTCAAGGCTTTTCATCATAAAAGTAATTGTTTTCCCTGTTTTACTTGGAATAATTTCCACTACTTCAGATTTATAACCATAATTCCAAACGATGACATCACCGACTTTTAATTTTTTTGTCGGTGTGCCTTCTTTCGTTCCGTAAATGCCTTGTAATTTAATTGTATTACTCATATATAACAACCCTCTTTCTATTCATAATAAAATGCTTCTATAGCTGTTCTTGTAATTCCTTTTTCGCAAATTGTTGCAAGGTGTGAAAAATAATCTAAACATAATCCATACTTTTCAAAATCTGCACTTAATTTTTCGCTTCTTCTGTTTGTACTCTCTGAAAGTTCTTTTGTGCTTCTTCTGTTGCAAGTTTTAGAATCATTTTCCAGATATGAAAGTCTTTCTAAATCTCCATTGAGCCTGTAGAAGCGATTCATTAGATGCTTTAATTCGTCATAAGGAATATTATATTTTTCCGTTGCGAATCTGTTTTCTCTTTCTCTCTGTTCTGCTATTGTTAATTTTCTCATAGTTTTTATCTCTTTCAATCTTTCCGCTAGTGTGGTAAAATTTCAGTGACTAACAATATTTTGTTTGTTAGTTGCATAAAAATAAGCACTTGCATAGTTTAGAAGGCTTACAAGTGCTTATTCTCTATTTAGAAATGAAAGATTCCTTTTATTTACAATCTTATAAAAGTGCTTTTTTCAAAATCTGTAATACCTCTTACCATATTTGTTACAAGTGTCCATATCGTGCAAGGCTTTCTACAACGTGGTTTGTATACTTCAACTGTTACTTTTGCCCAATCGCTATGAGGTAAAATTTCTTTGTCTATGATTTTTATTCTCCAATTTTCATTCATAGCTCCATAATTTATTAAGGCATTTCGCATCTGCTGTTCTATATTCATTCCATTTACCTCTCTGATAAAATAATTGTTTAATTGTTATTCTCTTTTTGAGAAAATACAGATCAGAGCCATGAACTCACGTCGGACTGGAAACCCGTCTACCGATAATCTGTATGAGATATAATAACAAGTATGTTTCGGGCTTGTGTGTTGCTGCCCGTCTTCCTTGCGTTGCCTCTCTATTTTTTTATTGTCTCCGTGATGCTTGTTATTGCTAACAAGTAGCGCATGACGCCGTGTCGCGTAGCTCTCCATCTTTTTATTGTATTTCTACAATGCTACAGCCATTTACGGACTGGCTAACGGTTTTTATTTTTATCCTGGTTAGTGTTTACCGTACTCTCCGCAGATTTCCGCACCGTCTGACTATTCCAGCCTAACTATTAGGTAGTTTGCATCCTGATATAATAAGTTTTAATAAGTAGATATATCAGCTACTCAATGGAAGAGCGATATAAAGGTAAGCTCTTCTCTTAATACCTTTTTGTAGTTCCTGGTTAACGTGTACTCCCTACAACCGTCACGGGTGATTGTTTAGCGTTGTCACTCTAACAACGTGTTACACCTATAAGGACTTATATTTTGTGACTGCCTAAATATAGGATTTTTTGATTATAAATAATAAAAGCAACCTATGTTTTGGTTGCTCTTGCGTTTCTGCTAAAAATGTTTATTAGCATACATATAACATGTATCTGTTCGCTTTTTTGTACTGGTTTTTATCGCCAGCCTTTCACGCTGCCAACTATTAGTTTAGCGTGTTCACTTTGTCTTTAGGTAGTGACAAACCTGTTTATGTCTTTTTCAAGGTTCATCTACCATATATTTTTTAATGGGAGCGATTGATTGCATGGTGATTGTCAATCGGTTATGTATTACTTCTCTATTGCTTATGAGAAATAATCATGTTATAATCACTTTGAGGATTTACAAAAGGGACTTACATTGTATTTCTACAAATGCCCTTTTGTTGGGTTTAACTGATATAGTCGATATAATCGGCTTCAGTTGCGAATAACATATAACTGTCATTCACTAAACCCATGTAACCAGTTGAAATATAATAGCCTTTCATGGTTACTACCTCCTATGTAATTATTTAAGATGTTGGTAAGTAGTAAGTGTTTGCTTTGGTTGGCTTGCTTATTGCTTACCTTTATCTTATGTACTTATTATAGTATATTATTGATATTTTGTCAAGGTTTTTCTTGATATTTTTGAAAATAAATTGATTATTTTTTGAGAATGTTATATAATGAAAAACTATAAATAAAAAGGAGATGCTGCAATATGAATAGTAAAGATATTATTAATACTGTTAATAGAATTATAGATAATCAAGATGTTAGTATGGCAAGTATTGCCAGACGATTAAATAAGTCAAGTCAAGCCTTAAATCAGCAACTTAACAATGATGATATAAAAGTTAGCAAGTTATTAGAAATTATAGAAGCTATGCATTGTGATATTACTATTACTATTACAGATAGAGCTACTAAAAAAGAATACTTAATAAAAGGAGAATAAAAAATGAGTGAAGAAAAAGTCATTAAAAGAATCGGTTTTAAAATTAATTTAGATTTAGATGAAAAAGTAAATAACTTTTGTTATAACCATAATATTAATAAGAGCGATTTTATATGTATGGCAATTAAAGAAAAATTATATAAAGATGGTTTTTTACCAAATGAAAAAGTATTTTCATTAGATGATTAATACATATTATTTATTGACTTTGTACCAGTGGAGCAGAACGAGAAATAGTTTAGTTATAGTAAATTTTTTGTTTAGTATTTGTGTTATTATTTTATAGTTGATGTGTTTAGTATTAGTGTTATTTTTGTTTAGTAATAGTAAACAAATTATTCGATAGCACCGAAGTCGAACATCGAAGTTCATAGAGTATTTTTGTTTTACAGAATATCACACTGGCCTACCGGATCATTACAGATGTAAATAATTTCACTTTACAGATAACTTTATTTTAAGTTGCAAAAATGTACAAAAAGCAAGTTATACCAAAAACATACCATAATACTACACTATTATGGTATTATTATCTTAATGTGGGGGATAGTTTACATTTAAAAACAAATAACCGGCAGCGAAAACCAGGCTATCTGTTCCATCCATACACCGACTTAAAAATTTGAAATCACCCCAAAAACACCAAAACCACTTCGATACCCACTTCGACAAGCCCCTTTAAAATCAATCATTTCACCACTTTCCACACCATCAAAAATCACCACTATCCCACAAAAAATCCTCTCAAACCCTTGAAAATAAAGCATTCCTTCGAACTCAATAAAAAATCGCATATATAATAAAGAAATAACACATTAAAACACACCTATTTACAACTAATCAATCCAACAAAACACCAGTAAAATCAATATTTTCCAGCAACACTCAATCAACCGACAACATCACTCTATCGAAGTCATATTTTTTTATCATAAATCCATATCAAACTAACATCAAAAATTTACATCAAGTCATCTATAATTATAATCATACTATCATTCAATCACAAATAATCAAACAACACTCACACCAACATTTCTTACCTGCAATCATTGGACTAAATCAACGAAAATCGACTCAAATTTCAATTAAAATCACTTCAACGATAAAATCCTTGTCTAAAATAAAAAATCAAAATTTACCCCTAAAAACTTAAATTTAACCCCATACATACACCACTATCAAAATCAACACATATCTCCAATTAAAAAGAGAATATATAAACATAGCAATCAACAATCACTTACAAACAAAAAATATTCAAAACAAAAAGGAGATAATACTATGACAAATTTAAAACTAATCACAACAGAAACTTTTGGAGATTTATCTTGTAACTTCTATCGCAATATGAATGATGATATATTGCTTACAAGAGAACAGATTGGAATTGCATTAGAATATTCTGATCCAATGGTTGCAATAGGAAAAATTCATAATCGACACAAAAACAGGTTAGATAATTTCTCATTTACCATTTTGGTAAACTGACATGAGACTTATTATTATACTGAAAAGGGTGTAATGGAAATTTGTAGATGGTCTAAAAGCAATAAAGCAGATGAATTCATGAATTGGGTATGGGATATTATAGAAAAATACAGACATAATGAATTACAACCAAACTTAGAGCAATTAACAAAGACTTTATCATCAATTACACAAACATTAGCCAATATAACAAATAATATGGTATTTAT
The DNA here is from genome assembly GCF_001461035.1 of Acetivibrio ethanolgignens. Classification (GTDB taxonomy): domain Bacteria; phylum Bacillota; class Clostridia; order Lachnospirales; family Lachnospiraceae; genus Velocimicrobium; species Velocimicrobium ethanolgignens. The sequence continues at coordinate 6,890 of NZ_LNAM01000200.1, forward strand.
GCAGCAAGATATATCAACATTAAAAGAACAACAACTCCAAAAGAAACTACCAGAAAAGAAATACTCTCGTTGGAAAACAAATACATTCAACAAACTTAATATTCTTCTATCATATGTAAATACTCATTCAGAAGAAACTTTGAAACTATCAGAAATAATACACTTGGTAATACAAGAAACTGAAGATACATACAACATAGAGATAAATGATTATGTAGAAGCATATAAATCAGAATTCAACCTGGATAATAACCCATATGCAATAGATGTGATTAACCATTATAAAGATATAAAAGACATATTCACATTAACACTAGATTCAATTATGAATAGACTTAATCTATCAGATAACACTAAATCAGTAAGTAAAAACATATTTGATATTCTTGCAGAAGAAATAAACAATAAATCAACAGATAAGGCATCGTAAGATGTCTTATTTTTTTGCATTTCAAAATCATATCTACTCTCACGTCAAAAAGAGAATATTATTCTAGCAGCAAAACTCTATTTAACGGTATAAATTTTTACAAAACATAAAAACATATCCTCTTAACAAGACAATATGTAATTACCAATGTCAAATATACAAAACAAAATTGCATACTTTGTCAATTTTAGTAAACACAAAAAGAGAATATATAGTTATACCCATTATACCAATAGGGCATACCTTTACATTTACATCAAAACAACCTTACTTATCACTCTACTGGCAAAAAAAATATAACAAGATAAATTTTTAATCAAAAGAGAATACAAAAAAGAGAAGTATGAAATGAAAGGAAAAAAATAAAAACAACAAATGTGAAATATGAGATGCGATTTTAAATGAGTAATTTATGAACGTAGTGAATAAATTACGAATATGTTTGTCTTTATTAAATAGGTTATATCTTTATTCTGTTCAGTTGACATACACAAAAGTGTAGTCAAAATTTCAAATTTTAAAATTAGACATACACAAAAGTGTAGTTTGCTGAACTCTCGTAAAGTCACTTATCAAAAAGAGAATATATAAACATCAAACAAATATAAGGAGGAATACTATTGCAAAACAAAACAGAATACTTTACTAGATTTCCAAACAAATATATTCAAGGAAATATTAAAACCCAATTTGGTATAAGCAGAAAATTTTATATCACTTATATCCTTATTGATAAATATAGGTCTTATGAAGATTATAGCTGGATTACCATTCGTAAAGTTTTGGAGTTTTACGGTTATAAAACAACCAAACATAAGCCAAAAGCATTTTATGAAATATTAGATGTATTGGAATACATGATTAATAACAAAATGATTGAAGTTAAACAGGATTTAGATTCTCTTTCCTATGATACTGGCATTGAAATAAAAATAATATCAGAAAATTTCGATTATCCTGATAAATTTGGAAAACTTACTTCAACACAGTTTGATGTAATTATGATGGCTGACAGTTCTTTAAATAGAGAAAATATACTTATGGCATTCTTATATATCAACTCGTATATAGGATGTCGTAAGCGTAACGAAGATGGTTCTGAGAAGTCCAATGCCAAAGAATATCCAGAAGCTTTCTTTAAAAGTATAAAACATATGTCAGAAGAGTTATCTATGTCAAAGGATACAATCAATCAGTGTATGGAATATTTAACTAAATCAACTGATGAACGTGATGCCCTTCTTATAAAAAGGGAAGTAGGTAGTGTACAACCTGACAAATCTAAACCACCACAAAATGTACCTAACATTTATGTATTAAACAAAGAAGGATATGAGCAAGAAATCAAATGGGCATTAGAAAAAATAGTTCAATTATATGGAACTGATGAATTCTATCCGTTTGTAAAAGGAAATAATCAAAAATAGAAAGGAGAATAAGTAATTAGAAAATGTAAAGGAGGATTTATAAATGCGAGAAGTAAAACAATGTGACTCAAATGTAGAAATTAGAAACAAGATTTTCTAAACAGAGAATAAATAAATGTAGCCAATTAAAAAAGTCACTATTCAAAAAGGAGACAACCTTATGAAAACAAACAAAATTATTTTAATAAAGAAAAGGAGAAAATATTTAACACATGACAAGAAACTATTATACAACAGGAAACTATAAACCAGACCACTCTACTTGTGGCAGCGTAATCTATAATTATGACTTTGATGGATATGTATCAATGACAAGTATGGCAGAACGAATTATTTCTGATTGGAAATTTGATGAGCAATGTAGAAAGAATGCAGAAAATAGAGATAAAAACAAAAATTATAAGAAAGGAACTAACTAAAAATGGAAAGATTAACATACAAAAATTATATGGGATGCAAAGACATCTTAACAATCGACTTACATAATGACTACACTGTAATTGCAATTAAATCATGGAATCCAGATGAGCAAAAATATTACGTTCAACTAATGCTTAAAGAGAATACAGTTGATAAATGGGATTTAATTGAAAAAGCTGAATCTCTTGAATTTAATGTAGATTATAAAATTATCAACAAAGCAATTTTAAAGCACATTGCTACTCTTCTATCAGACGGATTTTTTGATTATTACATTGATAGATATGAGTATGAATTAAAGTGCTTTGATATTGGAAATGAAACTGTTGAAAAAGAAAGATTAGGTGATAAATAATGCCTTGCGAATATTGTCATCAATATGTGTCTCATCATCCAAGATGCCCATTATATGAACCACCAAAATCATCTCACTTCTGCTCTATTTGCAATGAAGGAATATACGATGGAGAAGAATATATTGAAAATGATATTGGTGAGTATGCTCATTGGGAATGCGTAGATTATGGTAGAGATTTAGTTAAGTTTTTGGGGTATGAAATAAAAGAGATGGATGAAGAGGATTAGAATAGAAATTCTATTGGCAAATACTTTGTTGGCGTAAAGGTCAATGGATTTAGAGAAGTATTAGATAGGACTATATACAAGTTTTATATAACCCATTTTATTAAAAATTGAATACGAAGGAGGTATCTTTTGGAGATTATTGAAAGAGATTTGCCACAATTAATTGTTGGATTGGATTCTTTGGATGAATCTGCGAATTATATTCATATTGCAGATGTTAAAGAAAATACCAACTACTACTGCCCTTGTTGTAGGGGGTTAATTAAACCAAGAGCTTACAAGAAAGATATTGATTATCAAGTGAAACCACACTTCTATCACGAAACAGGTGGGTGTAGTGATGAAACTTACATCCATTATATTTGCAAGAACTGGTTATTTGAAAAAGGATGTAAATTTATTGTCAATTCTGTTGAATATGAAGTTGACCATATTGAAATTGAGAAAACTTTACATACGTCTTTTGGTGATTACAGACCTGACATTATTGTAACTACTACTGTTGGTAAGATGTTTTATTTTGAAATCAAGGTTAGTAATAAGAAAACTGAACTGTATGCACCTAAATGGGATGAGTTAGGAAATGATGTTGTAGAGGTCGATACAAGATATTTTATCAATCAGAAATATAAGAATGGTATTCCAGAATTTAATCTTATCTATTCTGATGGCGTTTGCTTTATCAAAAGTTATTCAAGGACAGATTATGAAGGTACTATTGCAAAACGAAAACTTGAATTGAAACGCCAAGACAAACTGAATTATAAGATTCAGTGGGAACGATTGGATTGGTTTTGGATTGAAATGCAGAAATATATAGTTGGAGAAAGCACAGATGAAAATGTTTTAGAGTCTTTTAATAAATTAGATTATTCTGATAAGTTGTGGTGTTACTACACAATTAAAAGAAAATCTTGTGTCGATTTAAAAGAACCTTTCAAAAACAACATCAACCAACATTTTTTGAATATGTTAGATTCTCTAAAGAACGACAAAATAAGTATTTTGTTAAAACAAGTTTCTCCTAAAATTTATGAAGTCCAGTGTAGAACAGAATTTTTATATTTGGATTATACGTTGTTTGAAGAAGAAACAACAAAGGTGAAAGTTCAGAAAGGTGATATTCTTTCTTTGGATTATGAGGAAGATATTAGAAAAGGATTTTATCGTTTACAAGAGCATATTAAACAATGCGAAAATATCCTTAAGCATGTAAAACACATTTCCAACTTATCTTATGTAAAAAGTATTGCGCCACATAGCCATTGGGCTTCAGAACAATATAATTTTCATAATTTGTATTTTGATATTGAGTTTGAGGATTATATACACAATAAGAGCATTAAAGAAAAAATTGGGGATACAAGTATTGTTTCAAGAAATATATCTGAAAGTTTTATTGAAGAAAAGTATAACAAATATAAAAATGATAAACTGGTTGATTTGGAAAATGAAATTATAAAAACTGCATTGATGAATAATCAATTATACCAAAATGTTATATCTGAATTAATAGATATATGTAATCAGCATGATTATTTGAAAATAAGAGTATCTAATGATTATAGGCGTATTACCTTATTGAATGGGTGTACTTTAGTTTTTGAATATGAATATTATAAACAAGACTTATTTGGTGAATTTGAAAATGATATAAGGGAATTATTTGTGGAGTACATAAATAAGCAAATTGAACAATACGAGAAGATTGTTGAATATGTAGAATTGGTAAATGCTTGTAAAAATAAAATGTGGGAAATTACACATTTTGATGGAAATTTTATTACACTTTATTTATTAGAACCCTCTACCAATAAAGAGTTAAAGTTTAAATATATTTCATTGTGCAATTCAAATGATATAAGGAAAGATATATACGATAATATGAAATATCTATTAGAGTATGCAGAGAGTCAGTATGGGATAAGATTTGTGGAGGTAAGATAAATGGATAAAAATCGAAATTGTATTTACATACCAAGTGTCGATGCCAAAGATTTGTATTTGGCAAACAATTTCAAAGACGAAGAAAAAAATAAAAAAGGTTATAGACTTGTAACCAAATCAGGAAACATTAATTATAACAGATTCATCAATTCTCTCGATTTTAGTTTAGATAGTGAAAAATTAAGAGAAGTTGCAAAAGAAATTTATGGTAAGAAAAATACTTTGTCATTTAAACATAATGGTAAAGAATATAGTGATAAAGTAATTAATGTGACTTTTAAGTATAGTAGCAAGGATTTCAATAAGGTCAAGAAAAATACTTATGTTATGGACGGATATTTGTTAGATGAATTGAATTTCAGTGATAATATCGCTATTGTTTCTGATATGATTGTAGGGGTTATAGTTTCTACCCCTACTACTAAAAAAACACAATATGAATTGCCTGATGGATTTAATTACGTTGAAGATAAAGAAGGTAATTATGTTTATGAAACAAAAACAATAGGCGTAATTTATTCACGAAAAGAATTACGTGACTACTTGTATGAGCATGGTTTTAATTGTAATGGTAATCACTATATTAGATTAAAACGTACATCCGGTTCTGCTCGTGTGGGAAAGTGTTTGTTTGTTGAAGAATCATTATATCCTAAAATGCATGAATGGGAAATGTGTGGATTAGTAATTGAAAATGGTGATGAAGTTGACCTTGCTGCATTAGAATCATATATTTCTCTGCCAACAAGCAGTGCTATTGATATGATAACAATTGACCCAAAAAGTATATTAATTATCCCTGATTATGACAGTAAATTTACAGAAGACTCTATTATTGTTGAAATGAATGAGAATAAGAGAATTACGGTCAGAGAAGGAGAAATTGATATTTCAAATTCTATCTTTGATGGACAATCTTTAATTGATAAGTCTATTATGGGTGAATATGATTGCTATGGAATGATTTTATTAAGAAACAGATTCTTTAAATCTTGTTGTTTTAATACCAACATCCAGAAGTGGTTTGAAGATAATAGTATTAATGACATTTCACAGTTAAATAAAGATTGTATTACTCTTGCAACTAATATCAAAGATATAAAATTGATAACTACTCCAAATAGTATTAAATATATAAAATTTGCTCCGCTATTGCAATGGTTAAGTAAAATTGATTCGTAAGCGATGAATAATCCACCGTATGGAATTATTCATCTGCCTATGTTTTAATTAAAAG
>NZ_LNAM01000201.1:0-7930 GCF_001461035.1 Acetivibrio ethanolgignens
AAAAAGTAGTGGTTTCATGTACCTGGGGCTAGCCGTCGCGCCAGCGACTTGGTACAATAGTGTTGCAATTTAAATAAAAAAATATTAAGGAGAGATTTGTATGAAAAAGAGAGTATGGAGTTTAATTGTATGCAGTATGATAGTATGCGGTATCTTATTTGGTTATTTTCCTGATAGGGTATTTGCGGAAGAAAAAGGCATAGTGATTACAAATATCACTTCGAATTCTGCATCTTTGGATTGGTCAGTCTGGGCTGCAGACCATGATTTTTTAAGCTATTATTTTTATGCACTTACTGAGAAAGAATTAGGTGGAGCAGACCCTAATAAGGCTGAGAGCTATTACGATTATATGGCAACGTATCATACGCAAGAAGATTGTCGTGGTTTGGAACCGAATACCAAGGTCTATGTTTGCGTTATAGGAAACTATTTCGATTGGAGTGAAATGGTTGATGTTAGCAACGGCAGAGAAGAAAAGGCTATTTTTGCACAGTTTACAACAAAGGGTTCTGAAGAAAGTAACGTTAAATTAAATAAGAAAGCAGCGAGCCTTATAGTTGGAGAAAAGACAACGGTTAAGCTGGATGGAGTAGCTTTATCAAAGCAATCCTTTAAGTCGTCGAATAAGAAGGTGGCAAAGGTGTCGGGTAGTGGGGTTGTTACTGCTGTTAAGAAGGGAACTTGCAAGCTTACTGTTACGGATAAAAACACGAACAAAAGGTATATTTGTAAAATAACTGTAAAGGATAAAAAGTCTTCTAAGGACTTTCTAAGCAAGAAAGGACTTAAAGTGACACCGAATGGTTCAGTTACAGTTAAACTGGCAGTTGGAGCTGGTAAGAATCTTACTGATAAAGTTGAAAGTGTAACTGTTAATACGAACATTAAAACTATTAAGAAGAAAAATGGTTATGTTACAGATTGTTTTAAAGTAACACTTCCACTAAAAGGAACTGATAAAACATACAATATTTCAGCATTTGACCGTTACACAGGAACAAGCTTTGAAAGTGTTGCAGCAAATCTTGATAATGGTTCAGTTCATCAGAGAGGAGTTATAGTTGATGTTAATGGCAATAAATATGGCTGTTCTATTTCAGCAGATGTCAAACATGGAAAAGTAAAAGATGTTATTATTCTTGAGGTAACACATCCTGCTGAATATGATGGGGTAGTTTTCATGTTTGGTCAGCAGACTAAGACACAGATGACAGCTTACAATAATATTGATTTCAATTCTACATTCACTGTTGCAGATTATGCAGATGTATTCATCGATGGTCAGACATTCTTTACAGTAAGTGGCAAATAAGGTTGCAGGAAAAATTTTATTCATCAAAGATAAACGGAGGTAGTATTGATATGTTTTTAGTAATTTGGCTGATAACTTTTATAGTAGTTGTTCTTATATTCAAAACCGTAGTAAATGGTCTTATGCACTTTATAGGTGCTGACTGGTATTCGTTTAATGCTGTGGGCAGAGCAATTACGTGTGGACTGATATCATTAGTCTTGGCATTTTTAATTTATGCCTGTATTTATGGTTGATTTTGAGGTATTATTAGATAAATGAAAACCCTAATCCCCCAGCATAGCTGGGGTGATTTAGAATGGATATATTGGTTGCAAATTGTTGTCTATGAGGAGGTTGCATGATGAAGAAGAAATTAGTAATGATGACATTAGCTTCATGTATATTAGCTTCAACATTTTCTTTAACAGTTTCTGCTGAACCAGTTGAGGTTGAAGCAGGAGTCATATTTGATGCAGAATATTATGCAGAGACAAATCCAGATGTTGTAAACGTTCTTGGCAATGATGAAGATGTCCTATATGAGCATTATAAGTTATATGGTGCAAAAGAAGGCAGACAGCCTTACGAACCAACAACTAGTAAAGAAGATTTGGAAAAGGCTAAGAAAGCTAAAAAAGTCAAGAAAGTTAAAACAAAGCAAAAACTTGATGAAGAAAAAATTAAGGTTAAAAATGAATATGAAGGTTATGAATACTATGTTAGGTATGCTATTTACGATGACGAAAAGATTGATGCTGAACTTAAGGCACTAAATGAGTATCGTAAGTCTAAAAAATTACCAGAACTTAAGATTAACAAAAAATTAAATAAGGCAGCAGCGATATTAGCACTTGAATATACATTAGGTGCTGATTATGAAAAAGACGGTGTAATTATATCAGGTATGTATAATGGTATAAGACCGAATGGGAAAAGTTCTACTACTGTATTCAAGGAGTGTGAAATTAAAGGAGTAAAATCATCTACTGAGCTTAATGTTAAGTACTCAGGAAAAAATGAGGGATTTGTTGATACCTTAACAGGTGACTATTATTCAATGTACTCCAAGGAATTAAATAGTAAAAAATATACAGAAGTTGGTATTGGCTATTATTCATCTGCGGATGGTAGTTTACAGACTTGGGTTATGATTCCAGTTCAAAAGTAGAGCAAGATTATTAAGTTGGCTGATGAGTTTTGCTTGTCAGCCAATTTTTTAATATAATAAACAAATAGTATTTATTCAGGCAGGGAAATTTGTTTATACCATTATTATTTCAGAGATAGTTATTTAAGTGGTGCTAAATATAATAGAACTATTGTTGTAATTGCAAAGACACTTACTTTAATCGGGTAGGTGTCTTTTTTCAATAATCAGAAGTCGTATATGAAACAAAAACGACTGCTATAGGGGTAGTTACTTTCCGTTCTATTGTACGGCTTTCATATTTGTGTCACACGCTCGTTTACCGCAAAGCGTGGGCAGTTATCCAATGATTCCTCTAAAATCGGACACGGGGTGCAACAGCGTGGCGACAAGGGTAATCACTGGTGTGTTATTCGGGCTGGCAATTGCTATAGTCCTAAAATCCGACCCTTGCATTATTTATTCGACCTTTTCTGATGCTTTGTATATATTCATTTTCTACGAGTTTGAACTGATATTTTTATTTCTATCGTGCATTCTGATTTGAATGGAGTCAGTATTTATTTGATTCTTTCTGTTTTTTTCCTGAGAAATTCTGATTGTGTTCTGATACAAAGACTGATTTGTTTTCATCTAAGTGAGCCTGAACGGATGCATTCTTATGGTGTTTGCAGAAAAACTTCTGTGTCTGAATACATTCTGCCTTGCTTAAAGTCATTATGGTGTGAATGAATTTGTTCTGATTAACTGATTTGCTTGCCAGTCTGTAACAAAGCTTTTTCTATTGAAGTTACTAAATTTACAAAGTGTAAGTTTGATTAACGCAATTTATCAAAAAATTTGATTAAAAAATTTTTTGTAACTTATGGCTATTGGTTAAATAAAATTTTTACAATTATGTCTTTTTTTAGTGGTTTACCGTTGGAATTCCTGTGTTTGGAGCATTTTTTGGAGAATTATTTGATTAATTTTTTGCTTGGTTTTGTTTTTTCATTATGTATATAGTGGAAACTCATTTGTTTTAAGCTATTCTGAAGAAATGATTTGCAATCACTGGAATTCAGAGGTATAGTACAACACCACAAGCGAGGGCATTTATATCTTGGTTTTTGTCGGAACTTTCACATCGCCTTTTTTAGCCTTATTTACCTGCTCGATGGTAAATAGTTCGGCTGGTTGTTTTTTAAGGTCACACGTGGCGAAATACAGGGGTAGTTACTGAGTCTATAAATAGTACAAAATCGACCTTTGGCTTAAATACGGTATTTTACGAAGTTACTTACAAAAGTGGTGATTCAATCCGTCAAAACAGCCAGACATAAACGACTTTGAGTGTTCAATTAACTTATGGAGGTCAGTTGCTTATGAATAAGAGATGTGTTGCGTTATCAGATGAACAATATCGTGAGAGCATTCGTTTGCTAAGAGAGGGGTTTGTTCTTGAGGGTAAAATAATAAAGCCTAATCCACGAATTGCTACTGTAGCTGTCTTGCAAGCATCGTTAGGTCTTAGACTTGGAGATGTATTACAGCTAAATATGGGGAGCTTCATTAAAGAAAGTGGCAGATGGAAACTGAATATTAAGGAACAGAAAACTGGTAAGGTTCGTGATTTTACTGTTCCAGTTGAAGTGTATTCCTTTATACAGGATTATGCCATCAATATGGGGATTTCTGCTCAGGCGAAACTTTTTGATATCTCAGAGCGTCAGGTAGAGAGGCATCTGAATAAAGTGTTTAGCAAGATGGAACTTCCTTTAAGAAATTATGGTAGCCATTCATACAGAAAGTATTTTGCCAGTCGCATCTATCTTGAAAATGAGATGAATATTGAGCTTGTAAGGGTTCTTCTCCAGCATAGTTCTGTGGCAGTTACGCAGAGATATATTGGTCTTTCTCAGAAGACTGTTGAAGATGCACTTGCCAAGACAGTTGCTCATTTAGCATAACAATAGGGGTAGTTACTTTATGATAAATTCTTGCGATTTGATTGAGAAATTCTGTAACGAAAGAAATGGTTGTTCTTTTCGTGCAGACTATTCAGGTAGATTTATGTATGGAAGAACCTGCGTAGGCATTGTTACTGATGATAGAGTTTACGAAACAATTGTATCCTTATCTGATTTTATGCATGAGTCTGGCATTGAGTGTGTAAGTGATATACTTGGCACTATCCATTCTGATTCAATGAGACTGAGTCAGATTATATATTTTCCTGATTTGAATGGAAAACTTGGAGACAAATAATGTGATATAAAGGATGGGTGACTTTCCTGACAGAAGTCATTGTTTTTGGCACAGACCATCATGAGTCGTTTGCGTATTCAGAGTATATTGAACTTTTAAGCTTGGGTATATGGGCTTAGATGTGCTGAGTATGGCTCATTTTATGGAGTTGCTTTAACATACTATTATTTTGGTTTCAGCAGGAGTTTCTTTCGGAGTTCTTCTATGCATAGCGGTTCTTCTTTTTGTGGGAGGAATACGCTTATTTGTAGGAGGTATTCTGATTATGAATACGATTTATTTTACAGCACAAGAGGTTGCAGTTATGTTAGGAGTTTCCAGAGGGCAAGCATATAAGCTTGTTAAGTGCATGAATGAGGAACTTGCTAAGCAGGGATATATTGTGATATCAGGTAAAGTTCCTAAAAAGTATTTTTCAGAACGTTACTATGGTGGTGTTGATTGCGTTGTGGAAAGTGAGGTGAAATAATATGGGACAGGGGTACTTTCATCAGGAACCTGACACTAAAAAGTGGTCAGTTCAGTTTAGCTATAAAGATTATTATGGGAATACCCAGAGGAAACATAAGCGAGGATTCGCAACAAAACGTGATGCAAAACAGTTTATGGATGAGTTTATATTAAAGCAACAGTCAAATATAAATATGAGTTTTGCATCGTTTCTAGATGAATATAAGGAAAATATGTATTCAGATTTGCGAGATAGTACGATTGCTACCAAAAAACATATGATTGAGTTGCATATACTTCCTTATTTTAAGGACAAAAGTATATCTGCGATAACAGCTTTAGATATTAAAAGATGGTAAAAGGAGATTAAAAAGAAGAATTATTCAGACGCATATTTATGGTCTATAAATACGCAGTTGAATGCTATCTTTAATCATGCTGTGAAGTTTTATCAGCTCAGCTACAACCCTTGTAAGGGTGCTGGGTTCATGGGCAAATCAAAATCTGGCAATATGGGAATATGGTCGCAAGATGAGATGGAACAGTTTCTTGAGGCAGTGAAAGACAAGCCTGTAATCTATTATGCATTCTTTCTCATGTATTGGACAGGTCTTAGAGTGGGTGAGTTGCTTGCTCTTAATATTAATGACATTGATTTGGAAAGCGGTGTTTTATCTGTAACAAAGTCATTAAATCGTGTAAAGAGTGAGGATATAGTAAGTGAGCCAAAGACACAACGCAGTATTCGTAAAATTCATTTACCTAAGTTTGTTGTAGAGAAAATGAAAGAATACATCAATATGTTATATGGAAGAACTGGGAGTGACAGACTTTTTGCAGTAACAAAGAGTCATTTGGAGAAAGAGATTAAGCGTGGTGCTGAGTTGGCTGGATTAAAGAAGATTCGTGTTCATGATTTGAGACATTCACATGCTTCACTTCTCATTTCCAAAGGTGTTGATATTGCAACAATTTCTAATAGGCTAGGACATGAGAAGATTAGTACCACGTTGAATACATATAGTCATATGTTTGAGTCCAGTGCAGCAGGTGTTGCTAATATGTTAGATGATTTGTATTCTGGAGAGGAGGATTAATATATGCCAGGTGTTCACAAAAACAATACAATCTCATTTCGACCTAGTGAGTGGGAACGTATTAATATAGAGGAGAGAGCTGCCTTAAGTGGAATGGCAAAAAAGGATTTTATCACACGCAGTTGTATCTATTCTAATATTTGTGTAGTTGGTACAAAAAATAATATTCAGAAAATTGTAGATGCTGTTGAAGAGATGAAGAATGTTGTTAGTGAAATCGCCAGTAGGGAAACTACTGGCGATTTTCCCTTGTCGGATGAGAGTTTTCGTGAGATGAGTATGCGTTACACAGCAATGTGTTTGGCTATCGTTGATATCCTTGATGGGGCTTCATATCTGTTTGGGGTAGAGAAACCTAAAGCAAGTTCGGTCTTGGGTAAGCAAGAACGGTTACAACAGCTTCTTGAGACCCTCGACTTCGATTATCAAGTTGGGGATGTATAAGGCTCATGGGGAGTATATGGGGATGGTTAATCGGAGACAAGGGAGACATGGTGGAAAATTCGGTACAAAAGGGCGTTTATGTAGATGAAAAATGTCGGAAAATCACCCAAAATAAAGAAGTCGAAGCGGAGTTTGAATAAATAAAATAACGCCGCAATCCCAGTATTTATGCGGGTTTGCGGCGTTTTATTATGCATTTTGAGTGCAAATTGAGTACAAATACGAAATTCAATTTATTTTTTCTTTTGACTTTGAAGTTTTTCAATCGCGTCTTGTGTGCGTGATTTGTCATAAAGAAGTATTCCATGAAATTCAATAATTACAGATATAATCAGTAAGTGCTTCAAAACATAGCGTTCTTAAATCTTCTTCCTATATCTGATATACTTTCCTGGATTAAATTTATTCAGGAGGTAACTTATGGAAAGTGAAAAAATCTTATTATGGGAACAACGGCTTGAAGATATTAAGCGGAGTGATTTGACTGTTGATGAATGGTGCACTAAAAATCAGATATCCAAGCATGCATATTATTACTGGCGTAGAAAGATTCTTGACTCAATGACAGATGATAAAACCACCTGTTTTGCTGAAGTTACCCATTTGATGGAAATATCTAAGGATAACAGTAAAACGCCTAATGGACTGATTGTTAATAACAGATATTGCTCTCTGACAATTCATAATGAAAATGAAGCGTTACTTGCTGCTGTATTGATAAAGGAGCTGGGCGAAGAATGTTAAAGAGTTTTGCAGGAGATGCTGAGCATGTCATTCTGGCAACAGGTGCAACAGATTTTAGAAAGCAGATAACAAGTCTTTCTGCAATGGTTACAACGCAGTATAACATGGATCCGTTTGCGGAGAGCTGTGTTTTCCTGTTCTGTAACCGCAGAAGAAATGCCATCAAGGTACTCAGATATGACAGAAACGGATTTGTACTTGCCACAAAAAAGTTACTCGATGGAATGAAATTCCAGTGGCCAAGAAATACAGAGGAGGTAAAGGAAATAACAGGACAGCAGCTTGAATGGCTTCTTGATGGTCTGGAAATTGAACAGAAAAAAGCCCATCACCCTGTCAGCATATCATCAGAAGAAGTATGTTTTTAGTTATAAAATAATGCACAATAAATCAGCTGAAACGCCCATATTTTCAGCATTTTTCAGACCTGCTTTTGCTTTGTTTTTATGGAAAAATCTTCTGGAAAATGGTATAATTACATTAACTAAAACAGGATAAAAGCAG
>NZ_LNAM01000201.1:7940-12907 GCF_001461035.1 Acetivibrio ethanolgignens
ATGGTATAATTACATTAACTAAAACAGGATAAAAGCAGGTGTACCAATGACGGAAAAAGGAGATATTTTTATGATTTAGTATTTTAAATCAGTTAATAATAAGTATACATATGATAATGATAAATACTTAAAAAATGGGACTCCTCTTATGGATGAGGATGGGAATATTATCAATGATGCTTCGTTCAAACTTTTGATAAAAAAAGAAATGTCACATTTTATTCATAAAAATTATGATAATATTATTGTATTGGTAGGTGCAGGGGCCTCTGTAGTGTTAAATGGTAATAATATATGTGAAAAATTTGGTAAAACGGTATCTATGTTGGCAGAATTGATTAATAAAGAATTAAAGATGGATTCTAACTGCTTTACGCTTCAGGAGTTGGCTGATTTTTGTAAATATAATGTTCCAGTGGAAGAAGTGGAAGAAAGTAAAATAAATCCTAAATTTAATTTGGAGGACTTTTTATCTGACCTGCTTTCTTTTGAAAAATATGTAGCTGAGGGTGATTATCCTAAATATGAAGTATCAAAAAATAAGATTTTCGATTTGATTATTTCAAACACAAGTTATGATTATGATGAGTCATATTTGAAACATTCAGCTTTTATAAATACTGTCTCACATTTAGTAAAAACACCAAGTAAATTATCTATTGTAACGACGAATTACGATACATTGATAGAAGATGCGGCAGATAGTATAGGTTTTACAGTAATTGATGGATTTACTTTTGCTCATAGACCGCAGTTTGACAGTGATATGTTTGAATGGAATCTTGTGAAAGATATTGAAAATATAAAAACTAGAGAACTTGAATATAAGAAAAATATAATTAATTTGCTTAAGTTACATGGTTCATTAACTTGGGAACGTAGTGATAAGCATATTTTTAGAAAAGAAAAAAACAATGTTAAAAATCCTATTATGATATTTCCAAGTTCAAATAAATATATGCAGAGTTACCAGGAACCATATTTTGAGCTATTTATAAAATTTCAAGAATTATTAAAAAGACCGAATACATTGCTTATTACGACAGGTTTTAGTTTTGCAGACAATCATATTTCACAAATGATAATACAAGCAATTTTGCATAATAAGAGTTTAGCACTATTGATTAGTGATTATAATATTAATCAGGAAAATGAAAATTGGATTCGATTACAAGATTTGATGCAACATAATTATCAAATTGCATTTTTAAAAGCAACAATGAATTCAGATTTAGTAGATTATTTGGGTGAACATTATGACGATTGATTCTTTATATAATAAAATGGATAAAAGCAATTATTTTATGGGAAGGGTTTCACAGGTATATAGAGATAATAGTGTTGTACAAGTAGAAAATTTATCTGTATTATCACATAGGAAGCTATTAGATGAATCGTTGATTCCAAATACGATTAATTATTTAGTGGTAATTGATTCAGTTAGAGGAGTATTTTTAGGCGAGGTTTTTCAAAATAAAGTTGGATCTTCTGACAAAATACACGATTCAATTAATTTTGGAAACACAGAGAGTGTTTATCCTGAATTAAATATTGATATTATAGGAATTATGGCAGATGATGATAAAAAGTTTAGATTGCCAGAATTTACGACGGTTGGTATTGCTGAAAAGGTATATTTTGCTAATGAGAAAGTAATACAAATATATTTACAATCTGTTGAGACAACAAAAACGTCCGAAGTTCAGCTTAAATCATTTGCAACTTATCTGAATATGAATGATGTTGAGGTTAGTTTTAAGCCTAGTACATTGTTTGATCACCATTTATTTGCAGTAGGGACTACAAATAGTGGAAAATCGACTTCTGCATTATCTATATTGGATAAATTAATTGAAGAAAATAAAAAAATATTAATCATTGATCCAACAGGAGAGTATAGAGATTCATTTTCAGAACAGGAAGTGAAAAAATTAAATCTAGGAGTTGATACAATTGTTTCACCAAGTAAACTTTCTATGCAGCAATGGTCTGTACTTTTTGAAATGAATAGTAATACACAAGGTGCAGTTCTTGCAGAAGCAATTAAATCTTTGCGTTATCAGCATAAAAATGGGGAGAATTGCTGTTTAGAAAAAGTAGGAAAGAATATTGCACAATTACAAAAAGAACTATCTTCTATACAAAATGATGATAATGATTTTGATATTTCGCTACTTCCAGAACAGATAGCAGCAGAATCTGTTGAAGAAGCAAGAAAAGGTGGTGTATACGATTATAGTATTTTTAGAGCAAATTCAAATAGCTATTTGGTACAAAAAGTATCGTATCAGTTAAGTAATACAAATTTTTTGGATTTTTTTAAATATGACCCACAAAAGAAAAATTTGTTAGATGAGGTTGAGACATTTATTCATACGCCAAACGCAAGTCTTTATATAAATTCGTCAGAACTTGGGGCATCAGAAGGCATTGGCGGAATGATTATTGATTTAATATGTAATTGCTTAATCTCGCAGGATGAAATTATTCCATTTGTTTTTTTTATAGACGAGGTGCATAGGTATACAAAATCACCTTATTCAGAAGAAGAATTTCATGATGGATTGGTGCTTTTGGCAAGAGAAGGAAGAAAAAAAGGTATTTTTCTTTTCTTAACATCTCAAAATCCGCAGGACGTTTCGCCTATACTCTTAGGTCAAATGGGAACACTATTAATTCATCGGTTAACACATGATGATGAGATACGAACAGTAAAAAATCATTTAGATGAATATTCTGTTAAGCAAGTTAAAAAATTGAATTGTGGAGAAGCAATTTTAACAAGTGTTAATTTGATTAACAATATTTACTTAAATATAACAAAATGCAAAAGAAAGCAATATAATGATACTCCTCTTTTATAAAAGAAAATTTTACTTTTTAAAGATTACAGAGCAGATAGGATTAGGAGATTAATGTAATAAAGAAAGCAGGTGCAACGCATGAATATGCAGGAGTTAAAGAATCTCATTTACCAAGGTGAAAAAGTTGATATAGAGTGCAAAAAAGCAGAAAAAAGCGTACCAAAATCTGCGTATGAGTCATATTCTGCATTTGCCAATACAAAAGGTGGATATATCATACTTGGAGTAAGAGAAGATAAAACAAAGACTGATCCGAAGGAACGATTTATAATACAAGGAATAGAGGATGCGCCTAAGCAGAAAGAAGATTTTTGGAATACGATTAATGGAAATAAGGTGAATATAAACCTATTAACTGATGACGATGTAAAGATTGTTGAAGATGGCAGTATAAGTCTAGTTGTGATTCATGTTCCTAGAGCTGATTTTAATATGCGTCCGGTATATGTTGGAGAAAATCCCTATAAGGGAACATATAAAAGAAATCATGAAGGCGATTATCATGCGACAGAGCATGAGATTAGAGGAATGATAAGAGATCAAAATCCAGAGGGCAATGATAATCAAATAATTGAGTATTATAAAATGGACGATATTGATAAAGAAACATTAAGAAAATATCGTCAGATTTTTGAAATCAGAAATGATGGACATGTATGGAATGCTTTGGATGACAAATCTTTTCTTGAAAAGCTGGGTGGCTATAGGAAAGATAGAAAAACTGGAGTAGAAGGCTTGACATTAGCTGGACTTTTGATGTTTGGTACAGGACAGGCTATCAGAGAACGTTTTGATAATGTTTTTATGGATTATCGTAATGAGAGTCAAGTGACAGCAGATATCCGCTGGAATGACAGAATTACTTATGATGGTACATGGGAAAATAACCTGTTTAATTTCTTTACAAAAGTAACACCTAAATTAACTGAGGATTTAAAAAAGCCATTTAAATTGGAAGGTGGCGTTCAGCGTATAGATGATACTCCGGTTCACAAAGCAGTTCGTGAAGGCTTTGTAAATATGATTATTCACGCGGATTACTTAATGGATGCAGGAGTATTGAAAGTAATTAAGAGGTCTGATTCGTTCGAATTTACAAATCCGGGAATTTTGAAACTTCCGTTAGAGGATATTTATCGTGGAGGTAATTCAAAGTCAAGAAATCCTCATATGCAGACTATGCTTAGATTGGTTGGATTTGGCGATAATGCTGGCTCTGGATTCCCGACAATTCTTGATGTGTGGAAGTCAGAAGGATGGATAAAACCTGAATTGATTGAAGATACAAATCTCGATCAGGTGACACTTGTGATGAAGATGGAAAAGGAATCTGATGAAAATGTCATAGAAAATGTCATAGAAAATGTCATAGAAATTTCGGAAGAAAAAATCAAACAGTTAATGCCTAAATATTCTCAGAAGAAGCTTTCTAAAGCGTGTAAAATTTTGAAAATGATTTCGGAAAATCCGAATATTTCTATTGATGAATTAAGAATAGCCTTAGATGTTACAGATAGAACAATTGCAAGATATATATCAGAATTAAAGGATAAAGGTATCATAGAACGAAAAGGTCCAGATAATGGGGGAGAATGGAAAATTATATAATAGAATTTATAAAGAAAGGAATGGTAAAATGGCTAGCTCAAATTTAAAAGATAATTTAGAAAAATTACAGATAGTTGCAAAGGAAAGAACCGTAAAAACCCAAAATATAGAATATGATTTAGAAACTCTTGTAAAAATGATAAAAAAAGGAATTATAAAATTAAATCCCGATTATCAAAGGAACCATAGATGGAATGATTCAGAATCATCTCGATTAATGGAAAGTTTAATTCTAAATATTCCTATTCCGACAGTGTATTTGTCACAAGATGTTGATGTTGATGAAGAAGTAGATGATGATGTGGCAAGATATTCCGTGATAGATGGTCAACAGCGTCTTACTGCAATATATGGATTTATGACAAATGCATATAAGTTGGAGGGATTGGAGGTATTGGAACTTTTAAATGGATCATATTATAAAGATTTACCACCTTTTTTGTAAGTGCTTCAAAACATAGCGTTCTTAAATCTTCTTCCTATATCTGATATACT
>NZ_LNAM01000202.1 GCF_001461035.1 Acetivibrio ethanolgignens
CCAGTTATTATTGAATTTTCAAGGTGCATAGGCACTTATTCAAGTGCGAAGTTTGAGTATCATAATTCTATTTAGTCCTGCTTTTTCTCCGATGTTTTATGCTTTGTACTTGATAGTAGGCTTTACCGATATGATAGATGGAGTTGTGGCAAGAAAAACAAATACCGTTAGTGAGTTTGGCTCTAAACTGGATACTGTCGCTGATTTCATTTTTGTGGTAGTATGCCTAATTAAGCTGGTTCCGATATTGGAAGTACCCATATGGCTTTGGGTATGGACAGGCGTTATTGCAGTAATAAAGATTATTAATCTAATATCTGGATTTATTGTAGAAAAGATGTTTGTGGCTGAACATACAGTAATGAATAAACTTACTGGATTATTGCTGTTTGTTCTTCCGATGACATTAGAATTTATTGATTTAAAATATAGTGCCATTGTTGTGTGTGCTGTTGGAACATTTGCAGCTATTCAGGAAGGACACTATATAAGAACTAAGAGATTTGAAGTCTAAAATTCAATTATGGAGATGAATTATGTCTGAACGTGAAGAAAAATTTGAAAAGAATTATCTTGATAACATTAGATACTATTGCCTTGTAATGAGCGAGGATTACATAAGAAATCACTTTTCGGACATAAAGAGATATGCAAGTGTTATTGAGAATCGTTTAGATGACGAATGGTGTACTCTGAAAAGTGTGTTAAAGGATAATTCTCACATTTTAGAACTTGCTATAAACCACAATGTAAACTATGTGCTTATTGATGATAAGTACGAAATTGATATTAATTTATGAAGTATGTCAAGAACACCCGTGACTTTAGTCTTGGGATGAATTGACATACATATGTTAAACAAAAATATATTATAATGTATTGAGAATACTGGATTATATGTTATTATAATTATAAGGTAATATATGGAAGTTACTCATGGACGTGGGTATGGATATTCAATACAATATCATATAGATAAGATAGCTGATGATAATGGATTTCAAATATTAGAATGTAACACAGATAAAGACCACATTCATCTTCTTATTAATTGTTCTCCACAACATTATGTGGAAAAAGCTTATAAGTATCGTATATACCCAAATAAGAAGCAAAAAGAAATAATCGCTAAGACTTTTGGATGTTGCAGGTTTGTATATAATAAGCTTGGTAAATATCTTTTCAGTAGAAAGGAGTTCCCAAGAAGCTTGCGGCTTTAGCCATGAGAGGTTCAAATGAAGTAGTTTTGGTGAAATCCAAATTATATGCCGAGAGGAGGAAACTATATGAATGGAGAAATGGCATAAATGAGTGACATTGTTATAAGTGCAAGAAAGTATAAAATACAATAGCAGGGCAGTCATTGCCTAAATTTCAGGAAAAGGAGTAGATACACAAAATGAAAACAAAACAAATGATGATCAGTATGCTTTTGTGCCTGACACTATTGCTTGCAGGCTGCGGAGCAAAAACAGCCACAGATGAGGGACTTTCCCTGACAGATACAATCCGCTGGTTTAACGCATCTTATGCGATTCTGACAGAGGTGAACGGTCTGGACTATAACCGCTTTGCAGGTGCTCCGGCAAACGCTACGATGAAACAATTAGAAATTGCATCTCTGGAAAAATGGTGGGGAGTGACAGACCGTATATCGGCGGATAAAACACTGGATTGGATTTTGAGTGAGGGACACCGTACCCAGTTTGCAGAAGATATGGTTTATTTACAGGAAGCCGGCTTGGGTGAGGTCGAGGATAGGGAAAGATTTTTTTTAGAGAATTCTGATTTATCATCCGATGAAGTACAGCAGATTATAAGCCAGTATGAGATGTATGAGCAGTATGGCGAAAATGCGATTGCCGGATGGGATTACTGCAGGGCATTGAACCTTTTGAGCTTCTATTACCTTGCGGGATATTATTCCGAGGAAGAAGCCTTGGACAAGTCTTTGGAAATTGCACAGATGGTGCAGCCCTTATATGAGTCCTGGGATGATTTGATTAAAAGCTATTTGCGTGGTTATGAATATTGGGCAGAGGAAAGCAGTGCTGAACGCCAGGCCATCTATGAGGAACTCAAAGCCAGAGATGATAACCCCTATCAGGTTGATTTTAAAACGGAATTAACAAAAACCTGGTAAGGACAACAGGAAGACAAGGGGACGGTTCTTTTGCCCTGGCTTTACATATAGCTTTGAGTAAAAAACACTCCTGGTGCCGCTGGTATGGACTGTACCCTATTTTACAATTTTGTAATTCATAATGTATCCACCTTCCATTGATAATTTAATTTTCAGCGGTGCAAAGGTTTTCAGTAGTGCTTCCAGAGAAGGCCGTCTGTTCCTGATGTACCTAGAAATGGTAAAACCACACAGTAGACTGAAGCCCTTTTGAAAGTAAAAGGGTGACAGATACACCTCAAAAGTAATTAAATTCTCTGGGATTTCTGTTATAATGGGAGCCATAAAAGAGTGTAAGAAGTAGAGTGATGAAAAAGATGACAACAGTATATTTTGTTAGGCACGCAGAACCTAATTATAACAACCATGACGATATGTCAAGAGAGCTTTCGAATAAAGGATTACAAGACAGAAAACTTGTAACGAAATTTTTATTAGATAAGCATATTGATGTTGTATTATCAAGCCCATATAAGCGAGCGATTGATACAGTTGCCGATTTTGCAGAAACTGTGTATTTAGAAATTGAGATGGAAAAAATATTATTATAGGAAGTCATGGAACTGCATTAAGTACAATCATTAACTATTATGACAAAACATTTGGTTATTCCGACTTTGAAAAGATTAGGAATGTAATGCCATGGGTAGTGAAATTTATTTTTGAGAATAATGTTTGTATAAGAATTGAGAAATATAATTTGTTTGAGAATTAGTTCGTTCAATCCCCGTTTGTCGAGATGACGAGCGTAGACAAAAGAACTCATCAACTCCCAAATCGCTCAGTCAGCTATTTGACGATGAATATAATGTGACAATTGATTTTGTGACGACCCATCCTGCTGTAAAGCTTTATATCAAGTGTGGTGCGGTGCTGAACGGAACGTCATACGCTTCGATAGATGGTCGGGATATTCCAAAATTGTATTTTTAGCTCAAGTAATAAGTTTTTGATTGACGAGTTGGAAAAAAGAAGGCGAATGAAAAAATACCGCGGAAAATAGGAGGGAAGAGACTATGCTATGACATTTAAGGGAGAGGAAAATAAGTGCAGAGTTTGGGAAAAGTATGCTGTTAGCTATTATTCCAACAGGGATTTTTCTAATCAGTGGAATTACCCTGATACATGTATTTCTTATTACGAGTGCCTTGATTTTTGGAATAGGGCATATTTATGTAACGTACCAGAATGCAAAGGCATAGCTTAGAAAATTTTCCGCAGGTATTTTTCTGTTTCTTTGATTGTGTCTGTGGTGTTAATCTCTGGGTTTCTCAGCATTTTATGCATCAGAAGCCCATCGGAAAGTACCAGTGTTATCCAGGCAAGATAGTCGGCATCAATGCTGTCGGTACGCTCTCTGATTTTTTCGGCAATCAGTCCGGCAAAATTATGGTAACGCTCTAAAAGTCTGGTACGAATCACTTCATTGCCGGAAATAGCTTCATAAAAGAAGTGAAACCGCATGTCTGCGGTGGAGGTATCCCGTTCTAAGATATATTTTAATAATCGTGGCAAAGAGGTATCCTTTGACTCGTCAGAGGTCCAGGCCAGAAGATTGTTCCACTGTTCTTCCAGGTACTGGTCCATAAGAGCAAAAAGGATTTCCTCTTTGTTTTTATAGTGATAATATAAGGTTCCCTTGGCAATGCCTGCGTGGTTTGCAATCTCTGCCAGGGAAATATCGGATAACAACTTGGTCTTTAACAATTTTTCTGTAGCATTTAAAATTAATTTAATTACGTTATCTTTTCTTGGTGCTGCCATCACAGGTACCGCCTTTCCTTTGGTTTCCTATAGTATATAAGATTTTCATAATTTCGTCAATGAAAGAGCGGATTTCATTGACAGAAATGACAAAATTTGGTATGATATAAAAAAAGAGTCGGTCGCATGACCGACTAAAAGAGAGAAGGTAAGGCATGGAAGGAATTGAGCGGCTGCAGCAGTCGCTGCAAAAAAAATACAACGGTAAAGTAACTGCAGAGTACAAGGATCAGAGCATTGTGGTATCTGGACATTTAGGCAAATGGGAGGACATTGTTGCTGCCTGTCAGATGTGTGTACAGCCCGATAAGAAGCTTCATGTGGTCAATGATATCGTGCTTGACGGAGTGGACATACCGAAAATGAGAATTCCTTCGTTAAAGGATGACGCATTGGAGGGAGACAGACCGGATGTACTTATTATTGGCGGTGGCATATCCGGAGCCAGTATTGCCAGAGAGCTTTCCAAATGGAAGCTGAATATTCTGCTGGTAGAAAAAGAGTCTGATTTGGCTATGCAGGCCTCCGGAAGAAATGATGGAGAAGTACACCCAGGTGTGGATTTAAATGTGGGAACCTTGAAGCAGCATTATGTACTCCTTGGAAATGCCATGTACGAGAAGATATGTGAAGAGCTTTCTGTCCCATTTTCCAGGGATGGACAGTATGTAGGATTTTCAGAAAAAGGGACCTATCCCCTTGTAAAGGCCTATGCATGGCAGAGAAGAAATATCTGCAAGGTAAAAGGTACCCGGGTAGTAAAAAAGGATGTGCTGCAAAAGAATGAGCCAAGGATAAATAAGGGGTTTTCTTTTGCCCTCTACAGTCCAAGTGCTGGCTGTGTATGTCCTTATGGACTTACGATTGCCTATGGAGAAAACGCGGTTTCAAATGGTGCAAGAATTTCATTGAACACAGCAGTACTTTCTATGGAAGTGTCTGAAGGAACCATAAAAAGTGTACTTACTAATCGGGGCAGAATCTATCCAAAGCTTGTAATCAATGCTGCCGGGGTCTTTGCAGATAATGTGGCAGAGATGGCTAAAGACCGGTTTTTCTCTATACATCCAAGGCGTGGAACGGATGTTATCCTGGATAAAAAGACAGGTAAGCTGGTAAAGGGAGTGGTTTCCTTTAAGACATTGAAAAAAGACAACAGCCATACCAAGGGCGGAGGTATTTTACATACAGTGCATGGTAATCTTTTGGTTGGCCCGGATGCAGTGGAAACCTACGAAAAAGAAAATATGGCGACTACCCAGGAAAGCATAGAAACTCTTTTTGCAAAACACGGAAAAACAGTGGAAGACATAAAACGAAGTGATGTAATTACTTATTTTACTGGTGTGCGTGCAGCGACCTTTGAAGAGGATTATATTATCGAGTTTGGACGGAAGACAAGGAATATTCTTCATTGTGCCGGTATTCAGTCTCCGGGATTAACTACAGCACCGGCTGTAGCACTGGATATTGAAAAAATGGCAGTAGAATTTCTGCAAAAGACCCAGAAGGTAGAAAAAAATAAGTCTTATAATCCGCGACGAAAAGGAATTCCGGTATTGCGGGAAATGGAGCCGGAAGAGAGAGACCGTCTGATTAAAGAAAATCCGGATTATGGTGTGATTGTCTGCCGGTGTGAGGAGATTAGTAAGGGAGAAATATTGGATGCTCTTCATGCACCTTTGGTAGTACCTACGGTGGATGGTATCAAAAAGAGGGTCCGTCCGGGTATGGGACGTTGTCAGGGTGGCTTTTGCATGCCTTTAGTAGCACAGATTATTCATGAAGAGACTGGCATGCCTTTAGAAGCGGTGAGAAAGGCAGATGCGGAATCTGTGCTTACTTATGGTCCTACAAAGGAGGTAGCCGAATGAACAATTATGATGTAGTGGTAATCGGCGGAGGCCCAGGTGGGCTGGCGGCAGCTATTTCAGCCAAAAAGGAAGGTGCAGGAGTGCTTCTTATTGAACGTGAGGCCAGGCTTGGCGGTATTTTGAAGCAGTGTATCCATGATGGCTTCGGACTTTTACATTTTGGAGAAAAGCTGTCGGGACCAGAATATGTGGAACGGTTTGAAAAAGAGTTTCATAGTCTTAAGATTCCCTGTGAGCTTCTAACCTTTGTAACAAAGATAGAAGAGGCAGGAAAGGAAAAGAAAATTACCTATGTAAACCGGAAGGGTGTCTTTAGTTGCATGGCGAAAACGATTGTGTTAGCTACCGGATGCAGGGAGCGTACGGCAAAGCAGGTATGGATTCATGGCACGAGACCTTCCGGAGTGTATACGGCAGGAACAGCACAGCATTTTGTGAATCTTCTTGGACAGATGCCTGCCAGAAGATGTGTTATACTTGGAAGTGGAGACATCGGACTGATTATGGCGAGACGCCTTACTCTGGAAGGAGCCAAAGTGTGTGGCGTTTATGAAGCAAAGCCTACACCTTCAGGGCTTACCAGAAATATTGTACAGTGTCTGGAGGATTTTCAGATTCCATTATATTTGTCTCATACGGTAACCAGGGTGTTTGGAGAAAGCCGGCTGACGGCAGTAGAGATTAGCAAGGTAGATGAGAAAATGCGTCCGATTAAGGGAACAGAGACCGTCGTGGAGTGTGATGCCCTTATTTTATCGGTAGGCTTGATTCCTGAAAATGAGATGGCAGAGTCTCTGGATGTGCAGATTGATTCTAAAACCAAAGGACCATTTTGTGATGAACAGTTTATGACCAGTGTTCCGGGAGTATTTACCTGCGGAAATGCACTTCATGTAAATGACCTGGTAGATTATGTATCAGAAAGCGGACTGTTAGCAGGAAAGGCAGCAGCCCATTATCAGGGAGAAGCTTTGGAGACCGTAGAACTAGCAGCGGATTCTTCTCTCCTTTATCTGGTGCCACAGCGTATTCGCAGGGAAACCTGTGCCGGCGAAAATAAAGCAATTTTATATTTCCGAAGCAGAGAAGAACGAAAAACAGCAGTTTTCCAGATACTTTCAGGAGATAAGGTTTTATTTGAAAAAAAATACAGGAATTTAAAACCACCGGAAATGGAACGGCTGGAGCTTGATGCAGGGCTGATACCACCAGAAGCTTCTGTAACGGTACGGCTTGTGGAAAGGGGGATGGAAAAGTGAGAGAAATGACATGTATTGTATGTCCCAATGGCTGCAGGCTGCAGGTAGATAACAGCAGTGAGGAAATCCTGGTATCCGGCAATCAGTGCAAACGTGGGAGAGCTTTTGCGATAACGGAATTGACCCATCCGATGCGGACCATATGCAGTACGGTAGCGACCTGCTTTCCTGAGACACCGGTAGTGCCTGTACGGGTATCTGCAGAAATCCCCAAGGAACGGATATTTGATGTAATGAAAGAAATCAATAAAGTAAAGGTAATGGAACGCCTGGGAACAGGTGATGTGGTAATACCGGATGTGCTTGGACTTGGCGTAGACGTTATCATAACCAGTGACAGATTAAAGGAGAATTAAAATTATGAGTAAACCATATAAAGAGTTTGAACCAAAATGGGTAAAGGAAGCAGCACCAAAGGACAGCTATCGTTCTATTTTCCGGTGGGGTGATCCAGAGTATGTTAAATATCCAAAGGAATCTCTCTACAAACTGATGAAAGAAAAATTCGCTTTGACAGATGATGATTTCCGCGAGTATACGGGAAGCATTGGAATGGAAAAGGTCGTATATGGACCAGGTATTGGAGAAGGCTATGAACAGTTAGTCATGATCGTATCCAGGGCCAGTGGTGCACCGGTCATTGCAAATGCGATTCGCTATGCAGCACAGCTGGTAAGAGGGAAAGTCTTTGAAGTAGCAAAGGCTGAGCTTGAGGCTGTTAAGAAGGCCGGATTAAAAGAGATTCTGGATGGGCTGAAAGCTTCCCAGAAACCAGCTGGAACAGCAGAGGCTGTAAAAGAACCTCCGAAGGAGATTGTAACCTCCCAGATTTCTGGAATTGAAGTTATGGATCTTGAGGATGCGGTAAAAGCACTCTGGAAGATTAATATCTATGCAGAGAGCGGCATGGGATGTACCGGACCAATTATCCGTGTGTCCGATGCTAATCTTGCAAAAGCAGAAGAGGAACTTAAGAAGGTTGGCTATATTCAGTAAATAAAGGTTTGCGACGATTACTTCTTTTATAAAGGCATCAAGCAGGAAAAACTATAAAGTTTTGCACCAGCCCGTTCTTATGCTACGGGCTGGTGGCGTTTTTGAAGCACAGCTTTAAAAGGGAGATAAACAATAACTTGTTCTGTTTTGGCGGCAGTGAAAGGGCATGAAATAACTAATTTTCCTGACTCAGATACAGCTTGGCATAAAAGCCGTTTTTCTGTAAAAGCTCTTCATGATTGCCTTGCTCAATAATATGTCCATCCTTCATGACAAGAATAGTATCTGCTTCCCGGATAGTAGAGAGCCGATGGGCAACGATAAAGCTGGTACGTCCCTGCATAAGCTTCTGGAAGGCTTTTTGTATCCGTACCTCTGTGCGGGTATCAATAGAAGAGGTGGCCTCGTCTAAGATAAGTATAGGAGGCAGACACAGCATGAC
Source organism: Acetivibrio ethanolgignens (assembly GCF_001461035.1). Lineage (GTDB taxonomy): Bacteria > Bacillota > Clostridia > Lachnospirales > Lachnospiraceae > Velocimicrobium > Velocimicrobium ethanolgignens. The sequence goes on from NZ_LNAM01000202.1 coordinate 8,518, forward strand.
ACGGGTAATGCATAGAAGCTGTTTTTGTCCTTGAGAAAGGCTGCCACCATCTTCACCGATGATGGTATCATAACCATGAGGCAGACGTTTGATGAAGCTATGGGCATGGGCTGCCTTAGCTGCTGCGATGATTTCCTCTTCTGTAGCAGCTTTTTTTCCCATAATGATATTTTCACGAACGGTACCGGTCTTAAGCCAGGTATCCTGCAGTACCATACCATAGGAGCTTCTAAGACTTTTTCTGCTCAGCTGGCGGATATCCCTATTCTCTATTTGGATACTGCCCTGATTTACATCATAAAAACGCATCAGAAGGTTAATCAGCGTTGTCTTTCCACAGCCGGTAGGGCCGACAATAGCAACTCTCTGCCCAGGCTTTACAGAAAGGTTAAAGCCCTCGACAAGCGGCTTGTCTTTTGTATAGGAAAAGGAAACATCGGTTAAATTAACGGTACCGGAAACCTCGTTAAGCCCTGTTGCATCGGAAGCCTCTGCCAGCTCTGGCTCTGCTTCAATCAGCTCGAAAATCCGGGCTGCACAAGCTAATGCATTCTGAAGCTCGGTGATGACGCTGGATATATCATTAAAAGGTTTCGTATATTGGTTGGCGTAGCTTAAAAAGCAGGCCAGGTCACCAACAGAAATTATGGCTGCAAGGCAAGCCAGAGCACCGGTAAGTCCAACAGCGGCGTAGACAACACTGTTGACAAAACGAGTGCAGGGATTCGTCAGGGAAGAGAAGAAAATAGCCTTTAAGGAGCATTTTTCCAGACGATTATTAATCTCATCAAAACGGGATAAAACCTTATCTTCCTGGGAAAAAGCCTTTACTACCTTCTGGTTCCCAATCATTTCATCAATCAATCCGGTTTGTTCCCCACGGGTTTCTGACTGCAGCTTGAACATATCATAGGTACGGGTGGCGATAAATTTTGCCACAAATAGAGAAAGCGGTGTCAGTACAACCACGACTGCGGTAATGCCGGGATGAATGGTAAGCATAAAAAATAATGTGCCAATAATGGTAGCAATACCTGTAAACAGTTGGGTAAAGCCAATTAAGAGACCATCAGCAAACTGGTCGACATCAGTAATAATACGGCTTACGATTTCACCGGAGGTGTGATTATCCAGATAGCTTAACGGAAGAATCTGCAGCTTTTCAAAGGCAGCGTTCCGGACATCCTTTATCATATGATAGGTAATCTTATTGTTAAGGGTATTCATAAGCCATTGCAGTACAGCTGTAATAACTATGATTAAGGCTAACTTCTGTAAAATGATACTGATTCCGGAAAAATCTACAGCATCCTTGCCTGCAATCAAATCAATGGCATCTCCAACCAGAATTGGAGCGTACAGGGTAAGGGCAACACTGGCTGCTGCAAAAAGAATAGACAAAAACATGAAAAGGCGGTAATGCTTCAGGTAATGAAGCACTTTTTTTATTGTTTCTGCTTGGCTTTTCTTAGACTTCACTGCCAGACACCTCCTTTTTAAACTGAGATTCATAAATTTCACGGTACACCTCGCAGGAGCTTAAAAGCTCATCATGGGTGCCGATGCCCACCGTGGTGCCATCCTCTAAAACGATAATTTTGTCTGCGTGGCGGATAGAGGAGGTACGCTGGGATACAATAAAAACAGTGGGTTTCCAGGAAAGATTGTAAAGAGCCTTCCTAAGAGCTGCTTCTGTAGCAAAATCAAGAGCAGAAGAGCTGTCATCCAAAATCAGAATTTCGGGCTTTTGCACCAGGGCTCTGGCAATCGTAAGCCGCTGTCTCTGACCCCCGGACAGGTTTTTACCACCCTGCTCCAGCTCATAGGAAAGACCGCCTTCTTTTCCGGCAATGACATCTTCTGCCTGGGCAGCACAAAGTGCTTCCCAGATTTCTTCATCGGAAACATCTTCTTTTCCCCATTGCATATTTTCACGGATACTGCCCTTGAAAAGAACAGCCTTTTGAGGAACGATACCTATTTTTCCCCGCAGGGACTGCAGCTTATAAGATTGAATATCTGCACCGCTTATAGTTATTTTGCCTGCGGTGGCATCATAGAAACGGGGAAGTAAATTAACTAAAGAGGTTTTGCCGGAGCCGGTACCGCCGATGATGCCTATGGTTTCACCGGTATTGGCAGAAAAGCTGATGTCAGATAAGGAGGCCTGGGCTGCACCTGCATAGCGGAGCTCTACCTGTTGGAATTCAACAGCTGGAGAGCCAGAGATAGGCTCTGGCTGTGAAGAGCCGTCCCTCATACTGGTTGTACCCTCTAGTACTGACTGGATACGGTTGCCGCAGGCAACTGCTTTCGTAATACTGATAATCAGATTAGCCAGCTTGATTAATTCAACCAGAATCTGTGACATATAATTATAAAGAGCAACTATCTGTCCCTGAGTCAGGATGCCTAGACTTACCTGAAGGCTGCCTTGGCGAATCAGAGCAATAACTGCCAGATTGATAATAATATAGGTAAGAGGATTTAAGAGAGCAGAAATCCGTCCAACGTATTTTTGAAGCTGGGTCAATTCCACGTTAGCATTATGAAAGCTCTCTATTTCAGCTTCTTCCTTACAAAAGGCCCGGATAACACGGACGCCGGTAAGATTTTCCCGGGTGGTTAAAAGAACCTGGTCCAGCTTTCTTTGTGCCTCTTTATAAAGTGGAATGGAAATCAGCATAATGCCGAATACCACAACAGAGAGTACAGGAATGGCAACCGCAAAAATCAGGGCACACTTAACATCGATGGTAAAGGCCATAAGCATGGCACCAAAGACAACAAAGGGAGAACGTAAAAAAAGACGGAGGGTTAAGTTAACTCCGTTTTGCACCTGATGGATATCACTGGTCAGGCGGGTAATCAGCGTTGAAATACCTAGAGTATCCAGCTCGGTAAAGGAGAGGGTCTGAATGTGGGAAAATAAGACGTGACGGATTTTTTTGGCAAAGCCGACCGATGCCTTTGCCGCAAAATACTGAGCTGTGACCGAGCAGACAAGACCAATAATACCGAGGAGAATAAGAATTCCGCAGCGGCTTAGGATATAGCCCTTATCCTGGGTGGTAATTCCTGTATCAATAATAGAGGCGATTACCAGAGGTACAAAAAGCTCAAAGGAGGCCTCCAGCATTTTAAAAAGAGGACCTAAAATACTCTCCTTTTTATAGGCTTTTAAATAAACAAGTAGTTTTTTCACCTGATTTCGTCCTTTCTTCTTGTAAAAATCATGAAAACATTATATCATATAGGATAATACCTGAAAAGAGAAAGATAGGTGGCTCATTGACATAAGATAGAAAGTGGACTATAATGTAGCATTGGAAAATAAGCCTTGGAGGAAGAAAAATGGCACGAAAAATAAGATCGGGCTTGACGACAACTCAGATTATAGCCTTTGGATTTTTAGCAGGCATTTTAATAGGTACCTTTTTATTGATGCTGCCGATTTCTTCTGCCGAAGGAATGTGGACAGCACCGATAGATGCAGCTTTTACGGCGACTACCTCTCTTTGTGTAACAGGACTGGTAACGGTAAATACAATGCGGCACTGGGGCTTTTTTGGACAGGCGGTGATACTGTTCCTGATTCAGTTTGGCGGCTTAGGTGTCGTGACCTTTACAACGACAGTACTTTTGCTGCTTAGAAAAAAAATTACCTTAAAGGACCGACTTTTAATTCAGGATGCATATAACCTGGATACGTTGCGGGGCTTAGTAAAGCTTACGATTGATATTTTAAAGGGCACCCTCTTACTTGAGGGAATTGGAGCCTGTTTTTATATGATAAAGTTTATTCCGGAGTTTGGCGTAGCTTATGGAATCTGGGCTTCTGTGTTTAATGCGGTTTCAGCTATGTGTAATGCAGGGATGGACATTGTAAGTGATTACAGCTTGATGCCATATCAGACCAGTCTTCTGGTTAATGGAACTACAATAGCTCTGATTATTTTGGGCGGCATCGGTTTCCCAGTCTGGTGGGATGCTCTGCGGGGACTTCGTGAAAAAAAAGAGAAGAAATATAGTTTTTGTAAAATGCTTTCCAAGCTGAGCCTGCATTCTAAGGTTGTGCTTTCTATGACAGTGGCATTGATTTTCGGTGGAGCTCTGATTATCTTTCTTTTGGAATATTCTAATCCAGACACGATTGGAGGCTTAAGCCTGCCGCATAAGCTTCTGGCCGCATTGTTTCAGTCGGTTACGACAAGGACAGCGGGATTTTTAACTATACCACAGGAGTGTCTTAGAGATACGACCTCCTAGTATAATAATGGTGTAGTCAATCAAGACTACTTAGTTTACAAGTTTCTATA
>NZ_LNAM01000203.1 GCF_001461035.1 Acetivibrio ethanolgignens
AGGATTTAATCTGCGGCAGGATTGCGACAGGAGAGAATTATAATTTGACGCGTGACAACCTCTGCTTTCTTCGTATTTTTATTTCTTTTTGTTTTGAAATCAATAATAGCTTTATTTTCCATAATTGCTTTCATATGATTTTCATATTCAGAATTGCTTAAATTGAGTTTTTCTTTAATTTCTTCTACTGGTATTCCTTCCATTTTTAATTCAATAATCTTCCTTTGAGTAATAGGTAAACAATTTAAACAATTTTCAACAATATCATTACTATCACCAATAATATCATCTTCAATGTTACATTTTGCAGATAGGTAATCACCAATAGTTGAATTATCTTCTTCGCTAATAGGTGCATCAAGTGAAATATTAGGAATATATTCTTTTTCTGTTGTAATGTTTCCATTTTCATCAACTACTTCTTTTTCGACAGTCATCTGTCGTTTACCCCTATTTCTACGAGACATTTCTTTGCAAACAGATAATCTTATCACTCCATATATATAATCTTTGAATGACTTTCCCTTTGAAGAATCATATCTTTTCTTAGCTTTTGAAATATTCCATCCAACTTGCGAGTAGAAATCGTCATAATCCATTTCGTATATACCTCCGAATTTTGCCATTTCTTTGTTGCAAATTTTCTTCATCTCTTTAGCTTCATTTGCAAAAAGCCATTCTATTGTTGCATCGACTTGATTCACTTAAATGCACCTACCTTATATATTATTTTCGTTTATGTATTGCTTTGTTTAGTTCTTCTCCAAAACTCAGATCACTGCTTTTTATATTCTGATGTTTCGTTTCTGAATAACATTTTGGGCATCTACAAAACTTTTCATGTTTGTCCTTTGAAAACGACATAACTGGATGCATTGGAACGTTACAATCTCTACAAATCATCATATTTTACCTTCCTTTCGCAAAAAATGGGTATAAAAAATAGAGCGTACAGTATATTTCTACACTATACATTTATTACATGACAGAACTAGCTGGATTCGAACCAGCGAATGCAGCGGTCGAAGTGCTGTGCCTTACCATTTGGCGATAGCCCTATAAAATCTGTATTCAGTTTATAAAATAAGTTGGAATTTATAGCAGAAATGCTGAAAAAAAACTTGACTAAAATAAGCCGAATATGTAAAATAATTATTGTATGGCAATTCTGCTGTACGTCTCAAACACTTCTTTTTTGTGTGGAGACTATTTATTACTTTATGTAGAAGACCTATTAATCAGAGGTGCGCCAACACCGTTTGTATGATAATAGGTCTTTTACTATTTAATTTTCTTACTGACAAGAATAAGTATAGAACATTTGGTTGTTTTTGTCAATACTATTTACGAACATTTGTTTGTTTTATTCTAATTGATGAAAAAGTAAATTATGAATTACATTTTTTTCTTTTACAACACCATATAATGATATCCTCCCAAATATTTCATTATCTTGATATTCTATACTGTCTGCCTGGTGAATTAATTCTTCTCCATTTTTCTTTTTAATTCTTTTTGGCTGACTATGAATAATATGACTCTTTTTATCTATAATAGTTAAAGTAACAATATCATCTTCATTTAGATGTCCCATTAGTTTCGTAGCCTCTTTTACTGAACAGGTAATTATTCTATTCATTTAAGCCAACACCTCTTCCCAATTTATATTTTCTCCAAAGAAAAATGTATTGAAACAAACTTTATTAACATTATTTCTTTGTGTTCTGTCAGTTACATTTCCTAATTTTCTAATAATTTCTTCTTTACAAATTGTTTGTGGCTGTTCTCCTAAAATCATAGAATACTTTGCCAATCCTGTTTCAGAACGAGCTTCCAAACATTCATGCACTGGAAGCCTTTTCTTTTTAGCCGATGTCAAAGGCATTACGGTTACAATGGTCGCATTAGTTGTACCTTTTTCATTGCTAACAATTATATAAGGTCTTCGTTTTTTTTGGATTGAACCAGACCCATAATCAAGTTCTGCTTCAATTATGTCGTATCTATGCAGTTCCATATGTATCCTCCTTCCTTTATATGTACAATACCTTTGATATTTCACATTATATACTATACTATATATATTGTCAAGTATTATTACAAATATTTTTTATATTTTCTTTTCTTTATATATGTGTTATGCTTTATATAAAGAAAGGTTGGTATATTATGCAAATAGACATCAAACAAAAATTAAAAGAATCAGGAATGACACGATATGAACTCGCAAAGCGTATTGGTGTAACGTATCCCACAATAGACAATATCTATAAAGGTACTTCCACTTCTATTAAATTTGAAATACTTGAAGCGATATGCAAAGAGTTAAATTGTTCACCTATTGATATACTGGTTTCGGATGACCCGAAAATGCAGCGATTACTTGCTTATGCTTCTAAAATTAATGAATCAAACAACAAAGACAAAAGCGATACTGAATAATTAGTATCGCTTTACATGCTGTTGAAATAGTTAATTCATTTGCAGATTGAAACCAGATTTTCTTTAGTTATTCTTCCACTCGATTCTTAAACGCCCTTCACCTACTTCTTCTCCATGAGATCCATGTTCGTCAGCGACCATCTTGAATAATGTATATTCCACCATCTCGGCGCAAGTATGACCATTCTTATCATTTTTTGCAGGACGAAAATTCCATGTTCTTATATCATATTCTTCTCCGTCTACAGTCAAGAATACTCTTTTGCTAAACTCAATGTCGTGAACTACCCATTGTCTAAAGCCAATTGGCTTCCTGCTTCATTGACCTCGCAACCTACTAACTCCACAAGCGTAAATTCCGACAGTTCCTGCCGTACTAAATATCACTATGCTGATTCTCTTAATATCCTCAATCCTTCATTTAGAATATTGATTGCAGCATTAACATCCCTATCATGAATTGTTCCGCAATTAGGACAAGTCCATTCTCTAACTTGTTGTTAGTAAAATTAGTAGTGTAAGATTTATAATGATTATGTTTACTTTTGAAATTTGGATAGCCAGTATGTTCTTTGAAAAATTTCTGATATGCTGTATCCATATTTATAATTGCATTATCCAAAGCAAACTTATCTACTTCTTTTAACCATTGATATTCTTGTTTAAGAAACTGATTCTTCCAATTATTACAATCAATTCTATTTAATGACTCTTTATCTTTTTCATATTTTTCTTTTCTATAAGCAAGAGTTTGATTATAAACAAATCTGCAACAACCAAAAGTTTTCTGAATTTGTTCTTCCTGCTGTTTATTTGGATAAATTCTATATTTGTATCCTTTTAACATTTACTTATCACCTCACTTTCTATTTATATATTCTCCATATGGCTCTCACCCATCAGCTAAAGCTAATGGGATTGCGAGCCTTTGCTATTTCAATCTTCAATGGCAGAATCACATATATTAACGATTCCGTCTATCGCACTACTCTTGTTCTTATTCTCTTTTGCAATTTTCCCAATGGCTCTTACAGTCGATTCGGCATCCATTGCTCTGTCAATCCAACTTGCTCTGTCATCTAATAACCATCGTTGCAATTCCTGACATACTTCTAATTCCACTCTTTGCTTATGAATCTCTGTTAATATTTCTGTTATTGACATAATATCATTCCTTTCCATTTTATCATATCACTTACATATTCGCCAACACATCCTTCATGCCATAAACTCCATTCGCATAGTTGTTTACAGTAGTGTTGAGAGATGAGTGCCCAAGTTGTTGCTGAGCAAAAGCAAGATTTCCAGTATTAGCCATTACAGTAGCATACCAATGTCTAATCATATGACACGACATTCCATCTCCATAATTTTTAAAAATAGACTGAATATTATACTCACTCAATCTGTTTCCTTTCTTATTAACGAAAACAGCACTCTCATCTACAATATTCTCCAATCCATTTCTATACTCTAACCATTCTTTGATTGCACTCGCAGCATCACCTGTAAGATAAACCATTCTTGCTTCTATTTCACGATAAGTTCCTTTGCCAATAATCTTGATATAAGGCATTTCTTCATCGAGATATAAGTCATTGATATTTAAACCTGCAAGTTCCGACTCTCTTAATCCAGTTCCCTTTAATACTCTTAGAATAATTAGATTTCTAATCCTCACAAACTCATCATTCTTTTTCATAATCTTTTCTTCCATATTCTTTAACTGTGTTTCCGTTGGAAGCTTTTTAATAAGATTGTTACTAGAAGAAATTCCTTTGTAAGAAACATCTGCAATAATATTTTCCTTTACAGGACACACCTTTGTTCTAGCAAGATATTTCCAAAAACTACTAAATATGTTTTTTCTTGTTTCAAGTGTTGTAGGTGACATTCCCGACTGTTCCTTCTGTTTCAAATACATAGTCACATCTTCAGATTCTACATTATAAAAGTCATCAGGTGTGATTTCCGCAATGTTATTTCTATTGATAGTCTTATTTTCCATTAACCATACTAATAAATCCTTAATGGCAATGTAATAGTTGATAGCACCTGCTTTGCTCTCAATGTTGATAAAATACTTCTGAATAAATCCAGGTGTATTATCTTCATCAAATTTTCTCTGTAACTTTTCTGTATTTTTTCTTTGCACTTCGTCTTTATAACACATACTGGACACATCCTTTCTAAGGATAATCTTTTCTTAATCCAAGTTTCCATTCATGGAATTTTAACTTACTGTCAACATCATATTTACTTCCACAACACATAATTTCCTCAAACATTTTATCTTCTGACAAATTTAATCCCTGTTTCTTATACTCTTCTGTAATTAGATTTAACCTTTCTTCATCTTCATCTAATAACAAATAATTGACTGCAATTTCACGCATAAAATCCCTCCATTTCGTTGCACTAAAAAAGCATCTGAATTTATATTCTCCAAATGCTTTATGTTTGTTTGCTATTTAATTTTACATATAAAAATCTAATTCTATTGCCTCTTATAAGACATTCTGTATATTCAAATGACTATACATGGCGTTAGAAACACCGCTATCCGATATCTATAGTAGAATTTCAGAATACCTTTTTGATTATATCGTATTGTAAATTACACTCCAAACAATTCTTTATTTATTCTCGGTGTATACTGTCTATGTTCTAACCCAGCAATACTTCTTTCCAAATTTTCCATATTGGTGCTTCTAATTGATGTTCCAAGAGATAGATTAATCTTTTCCAATTCATCCTTGTATTCTCTCCGTTTATTTCTTGAATCATGAAGTAATTTATATAACTTATATCCTTGTGATGCATTCAGATTATAAAACTCGGCGGCGTGTTCTATATCTACAATCTCAAGTTCTATTGTATGTATCATTTCCATAAGATATAATCTTCGTTCCTCTATCTGCTTTGTAAACTCTGAAATCTCTTTAATTCTATCCAGAATGTCATAATCTAACTCAATCGGTTTAGCAGGTGGACTAACCACTTTATTCTCTTGTGAAACATATTTTACTTCCATATGATACTTATGTAATTTTTTATTCTGATTAACATTCTTGCAAACATTATTTGCTTTATCAATTTTCTGCCATTTACTAGCATCCTTCATATCGTGGACTATTGAGAATCCGCTTGTTGTCTGAACTAAATAATTATCATTGTTGCATATTATGTATGGCATATTATCATCCTCCAATCTTTTGATAATAACTACTTCTCTTTTTCGTGTTGAAGATTATTCTTTATATTTATATTCTCCAAAATATTTGCTTTCTGCATTTCTTCTTACTTGTACAGCTTCTTCAAAATTATCAAAGTGACCTAAATTTATTCTTTTATCATTGACACAAATATAAGCCTTCCATTTATTGTTATTTTTATTCCAACAAACTCCTGTAACTCCAGATTGATTATCGTTTCTTAATCCCTTATTCATACTATTTTGGCTTCTATTAACCACTCGTAATTCAGACTTTCTGTTATCGTATTTCTTATGATAAATATGGTCTACTTCGATGGAACTATCTGTTATATTTAATATATACCTATGTAAAATAATCTTATTTTTATCTCTCACCGCATATAAATATCCGTCTTTACTAAATCTCCAATAATAGTCTTTAACTTTATCATAATCATCCAAATCAAAATAAAACTCTTTTCCTTGTTTTGTGTAGCCAATACCATAATCACCAGACAAATCATATGCATTTTTCAAATTGCTTCTTTTGTGCTTTTTGTTGCTATATTGTCTTAAATTTTCTTCTCTTAAACAACCACAAGATTTTGTTCTACCAGATGTTAAATCGCCACCCAAAACATTTTTAATTGCACCACATTCACATTTACATTTCCAAATAGCTCTATTACCACTTGTAGTTGGCTTATATTTAACAAATTTTAGCACTTCCAATCTCCCAAATTTTTTACCAGATAAATCTTTTAATTGCCCCAATAATTCACTTCCTCCTTAATCAATGATTATATAAATCGACCACTAACCGATAAAAGCTAGTGGTCGCAAAATGTTATATGTAATTTTTGTTATACGCTCGCCAAAGCGTTTCTTGGTGTAGTCTGTTGAAACATTTCCGTTGGTGACTGCTCATATGCTTCGCACATAGCACAGAATGTTTTCATTACATCATCCCATTCAGATTCTTTAATCCACTGAACATATGGTGTTCCACCTCTTTGTTTCAAACAGATGCCATACTTATACTGAAGGTTCTTATACAACTCATTCCACATCTTACTGAAATGGATTCCGGTAACGGCAGCAAGTTTTCTTATTCCTGCATTGAGTTTATTTCTGTCTTTCCATTCCAGAATACCTTCTGCTAATGCTTTATTGTCATTTTTCAACTTCTCAATGTGGCGATTCTTAAATGCAATCAGGTTTGTTGTAGCAACTGCAACTGCATTTGCATCTCCACTAGCAACAGCCATTCCAACAGCAAGCATAAGACTCTGTTCTTCGTTGATGTCTTGAACCTTGACTTCATCAGAAGATTTTTCTTCTATATTAAGTAACTGTGTTCTGACTTCTTTTGCAATAACCGAATCTCTAAGCAGCATCCCAACTCTTAGAATTGCTCTACGAGGAAATACTCTAATACCTCTATTTGGAATTTCAAAAGACATTCCTGTTGAATGCGTAAGTATTACTTTTCCTTTTAAATTTTCTAATGTGAACTCATTTCCGATTAGAAAATCTTTATAACTCTTAATACAAACTCCATCACTATCCAATTCATCACTATGCAATGAATATAGTTTTCTAATCCCATCAGGCGTTACAATATTATCCTTTTTATTCTTATCTTTATAATAAGTCGAATAATATTCAGCCAACTGATTAACTGTCATAAAATCTGTATTTGGAATAAGCAAAACCTTCTTAACCTTTTCCAAAATTTCAAATCTGTCCACATTCTTGTCTCTCAATGTTCTGTCATCAATAAATTGTGTTTCGTTCATATCGTTCTTTCCTTTCTTAAAATATTTGTTGATAATGTTCTAATGGTTTATTCTCCATTCTGCTCGCACATTATCCAAAGTATTTCAACTTCATCACGACAGCTTTTACAGATAGCCAATCCCTTATTTAGTTTTCAAGGTGCAATCTTTTTGAGAAAACTTAGTGAGAATCCACTTGAAAAGAACTGATATGTAATATATAATAGAATAGAAATCATTCTTTGAGTGATTCTCGTGTGGAGTGTAGCTGAGTTGTCCAGACTGTGAGCTACACTCTTTTTTTACTTTACTTCAACCGATAGAACATTTTGAACTAATTTCATTTCAATTTCATTATTTGCAAATGCTTTCATAAATGCTTCAAGTATTACATTTTGTGGTATTCCTGCTTGATTACATTTGTCTTTGAAGTCTTTTTGAATATTTTCTTCGATTGAACTTGTAAAGGCTTTTCTCATTTATTTCTACCTCCTTTACATTTATGATTTTACACCTTGTTTGTATGTTTGTCAACCATAAATAATCATTTTTTATAAATATTCCAAAATAAAAAGCACTGTATATCTCTATACAATGCTGCAAAATATAATAAAAGCGTAATTATTTAGGATGGGCGGTGTATCCATCATCTCAGGTACTCTTTTTACGGAGTGCGTCGGGAACCATTTCCGACCTCAAAATAACTACGCTTACATTATCATATTCTCTTTTCACTTACAATATACTACTTATTTTCTTTTGTGTCAACAGAAAATTCTTTAATTCTTCCGCTATGCAAACGTCTATTTATCTTTCCTTCTTGTATATCATGCATAGTAGATACATATAAATATCCATTTTCTTCATCAAGTTTGATTCCAACAAGTATATTATCTCTGTATCTTTTGATTAGCTCTACTGATTCCGTTCCATCTTCATTAGGATTTATACCAACATAATCCGGTGATTCTATAATATCTGGAACATAATCAATATATTTCAAAAGCTACTCTGTTTCTATTGTAATTCTCACTCTCTGTCCTTCTTTGATATCAGATTTTCCTAAAAATGTGGCAATTTCGTCTAAAGCAATCACAATACTTGAACTAAAGTAGTCATCCGATAATAAAGTTTCATTCTTATCACTATCTTCTACAACAAAACCCCAAAGGTTTTCTCCTTCATCGATGAGTTTTGAATGTCCAGTGATTGAATATTTTTCCATAAAATCATCTCCAATCATGATACTTATTACAATGTATTTATACTCACAATCTTAGGATTTTTCATGGTTCTACAACTACCAATATTCATATCATAATACTCTTCATCTTCATTAAGAATCATAATTGCTCCACTATCAGTGTTATCATTCTCCTGAACAATAATCCCATCAATATAATCTTCAGTAGTCATATTATCATCTTCTTCAATCTGAATTTCCTTAATTGCATCTTCGTCAATTTCCACTTCTAAAACAATCTGTAATTTCTTCATAACATCAATCTCCTTCCGTTATCATATAAAACTATTATTTAATTACTTAAAATACTCTTTATCTACTTCTCCGTTTTCTTTATCTCCGTCATAGAAATAGAAATCGTCTGCATTGAACTGATAAAGGTCAAATAATGAAGTTTTGCCGGCAAGATATTTATCTCCATCTTTAGAAACATAAAATTCTGTTATTTCATTATCAATAGGGCTAATAATTTTATCTCCGTGTTTCAAGTTGTCAAATGTTCCAATCTTTTTTCTTTCCATAATAATTACTATCCTTTCACAACTATGATATAAAGGGCATCAATGTTTTCACTAATGCCCTTTTATCTAAAACAAATCACTATGAGTTCCAGTTCTTGTTAAATATAAAAACAAATTTTCTCCGTCAATTTCATATATTAGTAACCAATCAGGTGTAATATGACACTCTCTTTTACCCGTATAATTTCCAGTCAAAAAATGATCTTTATTCTTTTCAGGAAGTGTTTCTCCATTTGCTAATTTTTTAATTATTTCTGTCAATAAACTTAAATCATACCCTCTTTTTTGCACACGTTTTAAGTCTTTTTGAAACTTGTTGGTTGGTTTAATCGTATATTTCATGACAATAAATCCTCCATCATTTTATCAACATCTGTATATGACTTTCCGATGGACGGATTTTTTTTCATTTCTTCAACTTCATTAAAAGCGGCAATCGTTTCTTCATTTGGAATTTCCCTCGATACATAAAACGGAATCCCCTGTTCTCTTACCGCTTGCTTTGCAGCCATTGTAAAAAATGTTGTCATATCTAATCCCAAATCGCTCATTAGTTCCTGTAATTGAGCTTTTAAATTTTCATCAATTCTCATTGTTACGTTTGTATTTGCCATAATATCACTCCTTCCTTTGACATTATTATATTCTCCGTTTTTATAATTGTCAATACATCGTTATAACAATGCACATAAAACAATCATTTTAACTTACGTTATCACTATAATATTCTCTATGTAGTTCTTCTGCTTTATCCATTATTTCTTTAATCCAATCGCAATGTCACGCTCCTTATTTGTATTTTCCGTTTCTCAGGTTCTTAACAAAATTATCGTCTTTCATACAGTTAGAAACTCCATATTCGTCTCTGTCAAAAGCATGTTTCCAATTCTCTGCCGGAATTGTCGGTTCACATGCTTCTTTGATAATATCAATAATTACCCATACTATTCCAAAAAAAATTAATAATCCCATAGTAATATCCTCACTTTCGTTTTCTTTTATTATACTACTTTTCTTTCCAATCTACCAGTAAAAAGTATAACTGTCTGGCTGATGCTTCATGTCAGCACCTAAGTATCTACCGATAATTATTATCGGGCAGCGACTATCTTTTTATTGATAGCCGGTATGAAATGTGAATTTCATAGTGGTTATTTACCATGCCAATAAGATTTTTTGTACCCTTTCTGGCATTTCTCCATTCATTTCTTCCACCTTTTCTCTAATATGATTTCTCTTTGCTTCTAAATACAGTTCTGTGCATTCTTCTACTGTATCACGAACACCAAGAGATTTGCCTTTGTATGTAACAGAATATCTTCCATTCGCAGCTCGTTTAATCGTATGTGGTAAATCACTATCTTTAACTTTTCTTCCGCTTGTATGGAACAATTCATTAATACTCTGTGGAACAATGATACAGGTTTCAGGAGAATAAACCTTATTTCCTTCAAACAATATATCTTTATCCAAGTGCATACGTTCTGCTCCAATTTGATATACATTCTCGTTATACCATTTCGCAAAGACTTGAAAATTTAACCACTCTTCACAAACTGTTGAAATTCCATAATAAGCAGGATGTATTTTCTTCATTCTGTCACAATAACATCTTTCAAGCATTCCTCTCCAACAATAACCCACTTGTGTTTTCTGTTGAGCATCACCCTCTCCAAGATAACCAATTCCAAAAATACATCTATCATACGGATTTTTAATCTGACCAGTTTTGAAATTGCTGTAAGTGGTATGATGAAAAACATATCCATCTTTATCCAAAAACTTAACATCCATATCATCAGAAGTTCTATATGCTACAATCTGCATATCTGTTCCGAAAGTATTTTTTCTTATTTCGCCTATTCTGTCACTTGTTGTTACTTTTAATCCTCTTGTACCTATTTTTAATTCCTCCTATCCGTAAATCAATTTGTCTGCACTTGTAATAAACTCACTTACTTCTTCTCCACCTATCAAATAATTTCCATCTGAATTATAGATATATGGTCTGAAATATTCTCTACAAGCATTTGTACGTTGCCATGCGTTCTTATTTTCAAACAACCAATCAATAATTGCCTTCTTCAATTCCATTGTTCTTTTCTCTGACATAATATTTTCCTCCAATTTTATAAATAAAATACGAGTTCAATTGCTATATTATATAATCCTTAACATATCTTTACTAATTCCATTTTCTTCACAAAAAGAAAGTAATTTCTCTTTGTCTTCTTTTTGTTTCTTTAAGAGAGCCTGATAAGTCGTGTCGTTAATGCAGTCTCCATGTGTAGATTCATTACAAAAGTTAGGTTCGTAACAAATTTCCTTTCCACAAAGAAATTTTCTATGCTCCCAGCGTGTTCCATTACAATGAACTTTAACTCTGTTGAATGTATCTATTTCCACAGATTCACTTACAACATCAGTACATCCACATATAGGGCATTTATTTGTTTTTATGTTTCTTAATTCCATATAATCAACAACCTTTCTTTTTTGTAAATAGTCTTAAAATTCATCTGCATTTAATCAAACATTTCTCTTATTTCTTTAACCTGCCCAATAGCCCATTCGCAACTATACGTTGCACTATCTTTTTCTTCTGTGCCAACTTTAAGACCATCAATAATACTATCTAATCTATTTCTTAAATGTTCTGTTTCATCAAATGTTAAAATTGTAACCTCTTTCATCATATTTATTTTCCTCCATTCCTCTCATAGAATCATTATTCAATTTCCTCATGTATCATCAATGAATAGCCATCCCATAACTCATAATCAATTACTTTATTCAGTTCCTTATACAATTCAGGATGTTTTATCCGAATATCTTGAATAGCTGCAATAATAGGTTCGCTTCTGTCTCCTTTAATGGCAATCTTATTTGTTGCTTCTACTTTACTTGCTTTCATATATACTAACCTCCG
This sequence comes from Acetivibrio ethanolgignens, assembly GCF_001461035.1. Taxonomy (GTDB): domain Bacteria; phylum Bacillota; class Clostridia; order Lachnospirales; family Lachnospiraceae; genus Velocimicrobium; species Velocimicrobium ethanolgignens. Next base: position 12,110 of record NZ_LNAM01000203.1, read on the forward strand.
TTTCCATTAATTAAATTTCTCCGATATAACCTATAGAAGTAATATCCACTTCGTTTATTGGGATATATATTCCTTCCCCTAATCTGAAATAATCATCGTGTGATAATTCTTCCCAAAATTCCTTTGTGCTGATATAGTGTTCTGTTTGAAATTCAAATCCTTTATCTTTCATACTGATTAAATATCTTTTCATAAAATCAACCTCCTAAATTTCCAAATAGAATCGTCACTTTATTTGTTCTATACATACTATACATACCACCCACAAGGCAGCTTAAAGATAGTGTTATTTATTTCCATTCTACACTCAATTTCCGTTAATCCATCTGTCTGTTCTTCCTCACTCTCAACAAGTTCATCCCATGTCGAATATGTGTAAAAATTATCATCATACATTCGCACATAATCTTCCCATGTTTCAAGTGATTTTTCTGCCATCAACCTTGTAATAGGATGTTCTTTTATATAATCAAGCAGTTCCATAAGTTCTTTTGTAGCCTGTAAATTATCATGATAACTAGGGTTTGATGTCACGCGTCAAATTATAATTCTCTCCTGTCGCAATCCTGCCGCAGATTAAATCCTA
>NZ_LNAM01000204.1:0-2651 GCF_001461035.1 Acetivibrio ethanolgignens
ATTAGGATTATCTCATAAAAAGGTGATGCATAGGAACGGTAGGTTATTCATCGCTTACAAACAAATTGCATATCAAGTTCAATAATTGCATAATTTATACACATTGAGCAAAAAATGTTTTTTGCAGAGGTAAAATGTAGGTTGTTGCAAACAGACCTTGGGGGCTGCAACTTTCTGTATTTTACTTTTGCAATAAACTGTTGTGGTCAAGCTTTTTTGTAACACTTTTGGCTAAAAAATATCGTTATTCAATTATGCAGCTACCCTTGCTTCATGTGGGGTAGCATAACCATTGAAACTATGTGGGTGCACATAATTGTATTCAACATACGCAAATTCTTCTGCTTTCTGATAGAGCGCCTCCTCTGTCTTAAATTCATGAAGGTTTGTACACTCGTTTTTCAGAGTGTTGAAATAACGTTCCATCGGGGCATTGTCGTATGGATATCCTGCCTTGCTCATGCTCTGTGTTACATGAACTGATTCACAGAATTCAACAAATGCTTTTGAAGTGAACTGTGATCCTTGATCACTATGGAGAATCAGTTCACCCTGTTTATTGTAAAATAAAATTGCTTCTTCCTCAAGGGTGCGTATAACACTGGCATTTTCATTTAAAAAATGATATACTATTTGTAGCTTGTTCAATAAGGAGTAACATCATGACAGATACCACAAATAGTTTATCATTAGCTCAGTTTTATCCTCAGAATTTATTGATTAAATCTATTCTTAACGAAGACAACGAGATTCACATTACAATGCGCTCTCAGACAAAAAATGTAATTGCCCTAAATGCATGATGGAGTCTTCCAGCCTACACGCAACACATCACCGTAGGGTTCAGGACTTACCAATTTACGGAAAAAGAGTAATGCTTGACATTAATCTTTATGAATTTAATTGTGTCAATCCTGAATGCTCTATAACATCATTCATGGAAACCTTTGAGAACTTTTTGAATAGTTACAGTTATATGACAGAACGCCTGGTTGACCTGATGACAACTCTGGCACTAGAAACCAGTTGTGAAAGCTGTGCCAGAATTCTAAAATCGATGAATATTAAAACAAGTGGTGATACAGTGATTCGCACTCTGATTAAGAGGTATGAAAAACAGCCAGAACCAGAATGCGGTTCTGCCATTGGAGTTGACGATTTTGTCTATTAAAAAAGGCACACATATGGAACGATTGTAGTAGATGAAGAAACACATAAACCTGTAGCTATTTTAGATGGACGAGATGGAACTACTTTAAAAGAGTGGTTAAAAAAGAATAAGCAGGTTAAGACCGTTACAAGAGACAGGGCAAGTGCATATGCAAAGGCTGTAGAAGAAATACTACCGGATTGTATGCAGATTGCAGACAGGTTCCATCTTTATCAGAACCTTATTGCTGTTAACAAAATATTGAGTCGTGAAATAGCCTCAACTACAGCTATTACTTCTGAAGAAAATATAAAAGAGAGTCTTTCTGAACAGTCGGAAGATTTACCTTGTAAAAAATCGAACCCATTGTGGATAACTTTACGGAAGCTGAACAAAAGCGTTTAAAACTTATTCAGCAGATTCAGGAAATGTATCAAGCTGGAATAAGTATTCGAGAAATAACAAGAAGATTTCAAATCAATAGGCAGACAACAAGAAAATATCTAAGTGGAGATCCAATGATTCTTTGCCGCTCAAACAAGCGAAGCAATCTCGATCAGCATAAAGATTTTATTATCAAATGCCTAACCGAAGGAAAAACACAGTCTGAAACGGCCCGTCTGGTAATGGATTTGGGATGCGATTGTGGAGAGGGCAACGTTCGTCAGTATATACATACCATAGTAATTCAACACAAAATAGAAGTGAACAAATATGTTTCTTCATCACATGGAACAGCCAAAGCAAAAAAGACCGATTATATTACCAGAAAAGGAATTTTTCAGTATTTGTGGTTACATGGAGAACTAACTTCGGAACACTACGAATTTTTATGGAATAAATATAGCGTTTTGCAAGAAATAGAAAAATGCATTCGTGAATTTCGTGAAATATTTCAAACGAAAAGAATGCCGTTACTATATCTATTTATTGAACGTTACAAGAACTCTTCAATAAAAGAACTTGCATCTTTTGCAAACGGATTGGAATAGGATATTTCAGCTGTTGAAAATGCAGTCGCCAGTGACTTAAGTAATGCTTTTGTAGAAGGAACAAATAGCAAAGTAAAGATGGTAAAGCGCACCATGTATGGTCGATGCAGCCAAAAATTATTAGCTGCCAAGTTGCTGTACAATCCTGTGTAAAAATTAGGGTTGTACGCAAATATGCGGAAGAACCAAAAATATTTTGCAACTTTGTCCAAAAAGTGCTTGCAAAAAACATTTTCAAGGTGCAAATTAAAAAAGATTACTATAAGTTACCCGATTTGTCGGGCAACTCATTAAAATATGAAAAAAGCTAGAATACAAATTAGAGGGGAAGGACTGGATAATAAGCAATGATTGACATTAAAGTATTACAGGAATACTATAGTCAGGAAGTCGTATAATTACAGAAAAAAAGGGTAACCTTAATAGACCTACGGTATTTCTAAGAAAAATTGTAACTATTCAGTACCACCCTTATTCAAAGATGAAATCAGGGTGACCTGAGATCGCAT
>NZ_LNAM01000204.1:2661-12690 GCF_001461035.1 Acetivibrio ethanolgignens
TTTTTATTTTACACTAAACAATTTAAAAGGGTTTTAATGATTAAAAAAAGGAAAACGCAGCCCTTTCGGACTGCGTTTTCTGTTCGCGAGTGAGTTTAATCCATTTTTCTCTTTGCAGCTCTCTCCTCCAGGGCCTTTAAGGTAGCCTGTGGATTTTCGAACTTGCTTAAGAAAATCATGGCAGCTATAATATATGGTTTATAGCTAGCTTCTTTATATAACGGATTTCTGTAACGGTCGAATACAGTTGCATCAACTTCACCTTCGTCACAGCTTACACCGGTAATGTCTGCTGGCAGGCAGTGCATATAGAGAGCCTTGCCGTCCTTTGTGAGCTTCATCATTTCTTCTGTACAAGCCCAATCCTTGTGCTCAGCGTTCTGAGCTAATAATTCCTGCTCTAGCTTCTTAACGCCTTCCATGTCACCATTTCCGTATAGCTCGGTACGTTTTTCCATAGCAGCGAAAGGAGCCCAGCTCTTAGGATATACGATATCAGCATCCTTGAAAGCTTCTGCCATGCTGTTAGTCTTTGTGAAGGAACCGCCGGATTTCTCAGCGTTCTTCTTAGCAACCTCTTCTACATCAGACATAATTTCGTAGCCTTCTGGATGAGCTAAAACAACATCCATACCCATTCTGGTCATTAAACCAACGATACCCTGTGGTACGGATAATGGCTTTCCATAAGAAGGAGAGTAAGCCCATGTCATAGCAATCTTCTTACCCTTTAAGTTCTCAACACCGCCGAACTCGTGGATAATGTGAAGCATATCTGCCATAGCCTGTGTAGGGTGGTCGATATCGCACTGTAAGTTAACTAAGGTAGGACGCTGCTCTAAGATGCCGTCCTTATTTCCCTGCTGAACAGCCTCAGAAACCTCGTGCATATAAGCATTTCCTTTTCCGATGTACATATCATCACGGATACCGATAACATCAGCCATGAAAGAAATCATGTTAGCTGTTTCACGAACAGTTTCACCATGAGCTACCTGGGACTTTCCTTCATCTAAGTCCTGAACCTCAAGACCTAATAAGTTGCAGGCAGAAGCGAAGGAGAAACGGGTACGGGTAGAGTTATCACGGAATAAAGAAATTCCAAGACCGCTCTCAAATACCTTGGTAGAGATGTTGTTCTCTCTCATGAAGCGAAGGGCATCAGCAATAGTGAAAACAGCCTCTAACTCATCATCTGTCTTCTCCCAGGTAAGGAAGAAATCATTGTTGTACATTTCTTTAAAATTCAGTTTATTGAGCTTATCAATATAATCCTGTAATGTTTTCATTTCAAAATCTCCTATTAATTATTATTTTAAGTATTTAGTTTCTATGTTCATTCCACTCGGGGTTATGGAATTTTTATTCACAATAAAGAGTTGGAAGAGCTGCATAAACAGCGGCACAGGTTACTAAATCCTGCTTCCAGGTCTTTTCGTTTGGAGCGTGAGCCTGAGCTTCAGCACCAGGACCAAAGCCGATACATGGAATGTTGTTACGTCCCATGATGGATACGCCGTTAGTAGAGAAGGTCCACTTGTCTGTTAAAGGACGAGCCTGACGCATTTCCAGAGTTTCAGCAGCACCGATTCTCTTATCGCCGTAAAGGTTTGTATAAGCTGCTTCTAAAGCCTTGGTTACCTTATGATCCTTCGGAATCGCCCAAGTAGGGAAGTAGCACTCAATTTCGTAGACACATCCGGTGTAAGAAGGACGGTCATAGTTATACATGGATACCTTTACGTCATCACCATATTTCTTAACACTAGGCAGCTGGCGGATTTCTTCCAGACAGCTTTCCCAGGTCTCACCGAAGGTCATACGGCGGTCTAAGGATACAGAGCAGGAGTCTGCTACTGCACAACGGCTTGGGGAGGTATAGAAAATCTGGGATGTAGTAACAGTACCACGTCCAAGGAAACGGGCCTCTTCCCAATCCTTGTTGTATTTCTTGTCAAGCATTTTTACAAGTCCCTTGATTTCAGTACCATCCTCTGCATCGTTTTCGTTTAATGCACGGATGTCCTGTAAAATATCAGCCATTTTATAAATTGCATTGTCACCACGCTCAGGAGCAGAACCGTGGCAGGAAACACCCTTAACATCTACGCGGATTTCCATACGTCCACGCTGTCCGCGGTAGATACCGCCATCGGTAGGCTCAGTAGATACAACGAATTCAGGGCGAACCTTATCCTCGTTGATAATGTACTGCCAGCAAAGACCATCACAATCCTCTTCCTGAACAGTACCAACTACCATAATCTTGCAGTCTGCAGGAATCAGGTTCATGTCCTTCATAATCTTAGCACCATATACAGAAGATACAATACCACCGCACTGGTCAGAAACACCACGTCCACCAATTTCTGTTTCTGTTTCATAGCCTTCATATGGGTCGAAGGTCCAGTTATCAATGTTGCCGATACCTACAGTGTCGATATGAGCATCGAAAGCGATGATTCTGTCACCGGTACCCATATAACCGATTACATTACCCTGTGGGTCAATTATGACTTCATCGAAGCCTACTTTTTTCATTTCAGCAGCAATAGTATCAATGTGTGCCTTTTCGTCACAGCTCTCGCCAGGATTTTTAACGATAGCCCGTAAGAATGCGGTCATATCTTTTTCATAGCCCTGAGCTGCCTCTTTGATTTTGTTGTAATCCATAGTAATCCCTCCAAAAAATTATTTACACGTTTATCATAACTATTTATACTGTTTTCCATCCCACACGATTTCCTTATAGCGGTCAGGATCTGTATCTCCCTCGGTAGAGAAGAGGAGTACCTTGGAATTTTCATCCAGCTTTAAGGCCTCCTTTAACTCTTTATACTCCGGCATTGTCATAATAGCAGCCAGAGTACCGAAAGGAGCAGCTCCGGACTCACCGGAAATTACCTGTGGATCCCCCTTCATAGGAGCACTCAACATCCGCATACCCATTGCAGCAGCCCAGTCCGGGGTAGCAATAAAGGTATCTACATGGTTCTTTAAAATATCCCAGGAAATTGTATTTGGCTCGCCGCAGGCAAGACCAGCCATAATAGTAGGCATATCACCATCCACAATCTGCTCAGAACCGTCACCGACTACTGCTCCCTTATATAGACAAGCAGCTTCATCTGCTTCGACTACAACAACAATCGGTGGATTTTCAGGGAATTTATTTGCAAAGAAGCCCTGTACTGCACCTGCTAAAGAACCTACTCCAGCCTGAACAAATACATGGGTCGGACGCTCGCAGCCGGCTTCGGAAAGCTGTTCAGAAGCTTCCATAGCCATAGTTCCGTAGCCCTGCATAATCCATGCAGGAATTTCTTCGTAACCTTTCCAAGCGGTATCCTGTACGACAACACCGTTTGGTGTTTTAGCAGCCGCAGCCGCAGCCATACGAACACATTCGTCATAATTTACTTCTTCAATTGTAGCAACAGCATTTTCAGCCTGGATATTTTTAAGTCTTGTCTGTGTAGAACCCTTTGGCATGAATACAACAGATTTCTGTCCCAGCTTGTTTGCCGCCCATGCAACTCCACGACCATGGTTGCCATCGGTAGCAGTGAAGAAGGTTGCCTGACCGAATTCTTCTCTTAATTTATCGGAGGTAAGTACATTGTAAGGAAGCTCGGAAACATCCTTTCCGGTCTGCTTTGCTATGTACTTCGCCATTGCGAAGGAACCTCCAAGCACTTTGAAAGCATTTAAGCCAAAGCGGTAGGATTCATCCTTTACATAAACCTCCTTCAACCCCAGATACTCTGCCATGTGAGTGAGCTTTGCAAGAGGTGTCTTAGTATACTGTGGAAAACTCTCATGAAAAGCTCTTGCTTTTTTTACTTCATCAACCGCCATAATCGGAAGAGAAGCATCGTCTGTTTTTGGCATTGTGTTTTTTGCCCATTTAATTGCCCTCATAGTAACCTCCTTAATTATTTGTTAATGTCAATGTAGCTATATAAGGTATATTTAGATATACCAAAATATTTGGATATTTTGTCGCCGGACTTTGTGATAAGGAAGGCTCCGGCATCATTTAAAAACTTGATAGCGGCGATTTTATCCTCTTTGGTCATAAGTGCGACCGGTCTGCCGACTAAGGCGACGGACTGCTCAATTAAATCGTCTAATAAATCATTTACATTTTGCACAATTTTTGCAGGCTCGGAGGTCTCTTCCGTCTGTTCACAGCTGGTTATCGACTTTAATGAATTCTCTAAAATTAAAAGATTCGTAATATCAAAGTTGATAGCCAGAAGATAACGAAGAGCTCCTTCAGAGTTGCGGAAATAAATCGTACTGGACTTTAAAATTCTTCCATCGGAGGTCTTGGTAAGATAACCGATGTGGTCCTGCAGGGTGTCCGGGTCTTTTTTCATGGCCTCAAGAACAACTCTGGATGGACCATCGCCTGCCTTACGATGGCTGACATGACCGTTTTCAATATGTACAACGGAATGCTCCAGATTTTCAGCAGACAAATCGTGAATCACGATTTCGCAATCTGAGCCAAATTGACCAGCCAGCCCCTGAGCCAGCTGCTTTAAAAATGTATCTGATACTACCATAATAAACTCCTTCTCGCGCTAGAAATTGTTTGTTTATGATTTAATCATATCACAAAAAAATTACAAGTCAATAGAAAAATACAAAAATTTTTAGGTAAAGCAAATTTTTTTGTAATTCCTGTTGATTTTTTATAATAGTAGTGATAGACTATAGATACATGAAAAATTAAGGGGACTAAAAATAATTAAAGAAAAGGAGAAGAAATTATGATGATTTTAATCGGTAATGGACGGCTTCTTACAAGAGATGACAGTAATCCATGGTATGAAAATGGTGCTGTTCTTGTAGAGGGAACCACAATTAAGAAAACAGGAACAACAGAGGAATTAAAAAAGGAATACCCAGAAGCAGAGTTTGTAGATGCCAAGGGCGGACTTATCATGCCGGGCTTTATCAATGCCCATGAGCATATTTACAGTGCTATGGCAAGAGGGCTTTCTGTAAAGGGATATAATCCAAAGGGGTTTTTAGATATTCTGGATGGCATGTGGTGGACGCTGGATCGCCATCTGACCCTGGAGCAGACGAGAAAGAGTGCAGCAGCTACTTATATTGACAGCATTAAGAATGGTGTGACTACCGTATTTGACCATCACGCCAGCTTTGGTTCCATCGAAAACAGTCTCTTTACTATAGAAGAAGAAGCAAAGCGGCTGGGTGTCAGAACCTGTCTTTGCTATGAAGTATCTGACCGTGACGGCGAAGAAAAGATGAAGGCATCCGTAAAGGAAAATGCAGAGTTTATTAAGTATGCAGCCAAAGATACGACGGATATGGTAAAGGCTATGATGGGTATGCATGCACAGTTCACTTTGTCAGATAAGACATTGGAGCTTTGCAGGGAGAATACACCAGAGGGTGTTGGCTGCCATATTCATGTAGCAGAAGGCATTGAAGACCTGCATGACTGTCTTAATAAGCATGGAAAGCGGATTGTGAACCGTTTATATGATTTTGGTGTTCTGGGACCAAAGACCATTACTGCACATTGCATTTATGTTAACAGCCAGGAGATGGAGCTTTTGAAAGAAACAGACACTATGGTAGTACATAATCCGGAGTCAAACATGGGAAATGCCTGTGGATGCCCTCCAACCATGGAAATTTATAATAGAGGCATCCTGACCGGTCTTGGAACTGATGGCTATACCCATGACATGACAGAGTCCATGAAGGTAGCTAATGTGCTTCATAAGCATCATCTGTGCAATCCGAATGCTGCCTGGACAGAGGTCCCTGGCATGCTGTTTACCGGTAATGCAAGAATTGCTAATCGTTACTTCGATACACCTGTTGGTGTGCTGAAGGAAGGTGCAGCAGCAGATATTATCGTTGTAGACTATGATCCGTTGACACCGATGGATCATACCAATGCTAACGGACACATTCTTTTCGGAGTTACCGGTAAGATGGTGGTAACTACGATGATTAACGGAAAGGTACTGATGAAGGATCGCGAACTTTTACATATTGATGAAGAGAAAGAAATGGCAGAATGCCGTGAAGAAAGTAAAAAGCTCTGGAAGAGCATTAACGGATAAGGGGGTATTTTAACATGGGTGACAGAATGACACCAATCCCATTTGGGGAATTGATGAACTGGGTTTTAACAGAAAAGAAACAGGAAGGCAAGGTATTTGGTATCCGAACACCTTTTAAGGCAGGAGATAAGAAGCTGTCCTTATTTACCGAGCAGATGGAGACACCCTTTGGACCGGCAGCAGGACCACATACCCAGCTGGCACAGAATATTATTGCGTCCTATTATACCGGAAGCCGCTTTTTTGAACTGAAGACAGTACAGATTCTGGATGGCGAGGATCTGCCGGTAAACAAGCCATGTATTCTGGCTGATGATGAATGCTATAACTGTGAGTGGTCTACAGAATTGTATGTACCACAGGCCTTTGATGAATATGTAAAGGCATGGTTTGCCCTGAAGCTTCTTTCTAAGGAATGGGGGCTGGGCGATGAAAACGGCTTTATTTTCAATATGAGCGTAGGCTATGACTTAGAAGGGATTAAATCAGAAAAGGTAAATACCTTTATTGAGGGATTGAAGAATGCTGAAAATACGTCAATCTGGAAGGAATGTAAGGAGTATGCCCTGAATCATCTGGATAAATTTAAAAATATTGATAAGGCTTATGTAGAGAGCATTTCTCCTGTTGTCTGTACCTCAGGAACCCTTTCTACCCTTCATGGCTGTCCTCCTCAGGAAATTGAGCGGATTGCTTCCTACCTGATTGAAGAAAAGGGCTTAAATACTTTTATTAAATGTAATCCTACTTTACTTGGCTTTGAAACAGCAAGAAAGCTTATGGATGATATGGGCTATGATTATGTAGCCTTTGGGGATTTCCACTTTAAGGATGACTTACAGTTTGAAGATGCTGTTCCAATGCTTCAAAGACTTCAGAAGCTGGCAGATGAAAAGGGACTTAAGTTTGGTGTGAAGCTTACCAACACCTTCCCGGTAGATGTAACAAGAAATGAGCTTCCTTCTGAAGAAATGTATATGTCAGGTAAGTCTTTATATGCCCTGACTTTAGCGGTGGCAAAAAAGCTTAGTGATGCCTTTGACGGTAAGCTTCGTATTTCTTATTCTGGTGGAGCAGATTTCTTCAATATTGATAAGATTTTTGCTTTGGGTATCTGGCCAATCACAATGGCAACTACTGTATTAAAGCCAGGTGGATACCAGAGATTTACTCAGATTGCAGAGAAGCTTTATAAAGAGGATTATAAGGAATTTACAGGTGTAGATGTTAAGGGACTGGATGCATTATTAAAGGAGGCTATGGAGGATAACCACCACAGAAAGGCAGTTAAGCCACTTCCTGTAAGAAAGTTAAATAAGCAGGTTCCTTTATTAGATTGCTTTACGGCACCTTGCAGTGAGGGATGTCCAATTCATCAGGATATTCCGGCTTATATGGAATTAGTAGAGCAGGGCAGGTACGAGGAAGCCTTGACTGTTATTCTGGATAAGAATCCGCTTCCATTTATCACAGGTACTATCTGCAGCCACCGCTGTATGAGCAAATGTACCCGTAACTTCTATGAGGAGCCGGTACATATCAGAGGAGCTAAGCTTGTAGCAGCTGAAAAGGGCATTAAGGCAGAGGAGCTTATAGATTGTGCAGCAAATACCGGAAAAAAGGCAGCCGTTGTCGGCGGTGGACCTGCTGGTATGGCAGTAGCTTATTTCCTGGCAAGAGGCGGTGTAAAGGTTACTATTTTTGAAAAGCTCGAAAAGCTTGGTGGTGTAGTAAGAAATGTTATTCCTGAGTTCCGTATTGCCGGAAGTGCTATTGATAAAGACGTTGAGCTTTTAGAAAAGCTTGGTGTAGAAATCAGGACAAATACAAGAGTAAAGGATATTAAGGAATTAAAGGAAGAAGGCTATGACGTTGTTATACTGGCTATCGGAGCAGAAAAGAAGGGTGAGGTAAAGGTAGAAGGTGCTGAGACTGTTAATGCACTGACCTTCTTAGCTGACTGCAAGGAAAACCTGGAAGCTGTAAAGCCTGGTAAAAATGTAGTAATTATCGGTGGCGGTAATACAGCAATGGATGCAGCCCGGATGGCAAAGCGTGTGCCTGGCGTAGAAAAGGTATCCTTAGTATATAGAAGAAATAAGAGAAATATGCCTGCGGATGCAGAGGAGCTGGAGTTAGCGATTGAGGATGGTGTAGAGTTCCTGGAGCTTTTAGCACCAAAGAAGGCAGAAAATGGCGTGCTTATTTGTGATGTTATGAAGCTTGGTGAAGCAGATGAAAGTGGTCGCCAGAAGCCGGTAGCTACTGGAGAGACTACAGAGGTCTTAGCAGATACAATTATTGGAGCTGTTGGTGAGCAGGTAGATGACAAGCTGTTTGTTGCAAATGGAATCAAGACCGGAGAAAAGGGTCGTGCTGTAGTTAATCCGCTTTCCTTAGAATCCAGCGAGGCAGGAGTTTATGTTGTTGGTGATGGCTTAAATGGACCAGCTACGGTAGTAGAGGGTATCCGTGATGCCCGGATGGCAGCAGATGATATCCTAAAGAAGCTGGCAGGTAAGGAGCTTGCATCTACTGAGGCATTTGCAAAGGCAATGGAGGCTGGAAAAGCAGATTATGTCAAGGCAGCAGCGAAGAAAGCAGCCCTTGGCCATGCAGCTTCCGATGAAAAAGATGGTGAAAGATGCCTTTCCTGCAACACTGTGTGTGAGTGCTGCGTTGATGTATGTCCAAACCGTGCAAATGTAGCGATTGTTATGGAAAATGGAAGTGTGCAGATTATTCATGTTGACCGTATGTGCAATGAATGTGGCAACTGTAAGAGCTTCTGTCCATATGCTTCTGCACCATATAAGGATAAATTTACCTTATTCCACACAAGGGAAGACTTTGAAAATAGTGAAAATAATGGATTTCTGACCTTGGCTGATGGAAGAGCTTTGGTTCGTCTGGGAGCAACCGTAGAGGAGCATGATTTAGAGAGCACAGATGGCTTAGAGGAAGGAATTAAGGCTCTCATTCTAAGAGTGTGGGAGAAATATAGCTATCTGTAAGCAGAAAGGCCTGTGGATATTTTTAAGATACTCCGGGACGAAAGTCTCAGAATATAAATTAATAAAAAATAAGGAGGAAATAAAATGACAAAATCAGTAGTGAATGCAACCAATGCACCAGCAGCTGTAGGACCATATGTACATGCAGTAAAGGCTGGAGAGACTCTATATACCTCTGGCCAGTTGGGGCTGGATCCGGTAAGCGGTGAGTTTCCAGAGGGAATTGAGGCTCAGACAGAGCAGTCATTAAAAAATCTGGGAGCTGTGCTAGAGGCTGCAGGCTTATCTTATGCTAACGTAGTAAAGACCACAGTATTTCTGGCTGATATGAATGACTTTGCTGTTGTAAACAGTATTTATGCAAAATATTTTACAGGTGAGGCTCCAGCTCGCTCCTGTGTACAGGTAGCAAAGCTTCCAAAGGGTGGACTTGTAGAGATTGAGGCAATTGCTATAGCATAGTAGCCTATTTTGTCACAAACATTATAAAGAAATAAAGGATTTGATAGAGTGGAAAAGGATTTGTATTTTCCACTCTATTTTATTAAAGATAAATAATATATCAATTTGAAAAGTTGAATTTTGTTGAATGAAAATAAATGAATTTAAAGATAATACAATTGACAATTTTGGTAAAATCATGTATACTGCAATCAAAATAAAAGATTATTTTCATTATTGATATGTAATATCGAATTATATAATAAATTGTTGTGTGAAATTGATGGCTTGATTTTATGGCAGTACAACGAATAAATTAAAAAAGATATCAGAAGCTTAAAATAAATAATGGTAAAACATACTTATGAGAATTCTGATATTTTGTAATTATCTATAAAAAAGAAAGGAGCTTCCTGTATAATTCAAATATAGGGAATTCCAAGAAAGAAGGTTGAGAAAAA
>NZ_LNAM01000205.1 GCF_001461035.1 Acetivibrio ethanolgignens
AGTCCGGTTCCGGCGGGGCTTATTAAAGTGCCTCTATTCACAGAACTTCCATTCTTAGTCCTTCAAAAAACGGAAGATTGGTGCTTTGGGTAGATATACTCGTTTTTTGATTACAATTTACGAAAACTCAAGTATAGTGATGACTGGTTACATCTCTATAGTAAGAAATGCCGATATTTTTATAAAGTGTTATCAACTCGATATTTCAGAAAGTCTAATATCAGCATATGGGATATTGAGGTGTTCTTCAAAGTATGCAAGAGCTATCTTAACCTTGGCAAAGAGTGTAACACCCTGTCCTATGATGCAATGGCTGCACATACAGCAGTTGTTTTTGCCCGGTACATGATGTTGTCGTTGGAAAGCCGTGAATCCAACGATGACCGTTCCCTTGGGGAACTGTTTTTATACTTTTCTGATGAAATGTCTGATATCACATGGATATAGGCTTTCCAAATGCTGCTCCAAATGTTCAGAACCATGCTTAACAAAAACACCGAGTTATCAGATGGGAAAATCGATAAACTGGTGGATGCATTTTTGAATGCACTGCCTGATTTTCTGAAAACACAGCTTCAAGCCGCCTAACGTCTGAACATTGACAACTGAATAACTGCCAGGTATTGAATTTTTAAAGTGCATAGCTAAAATTTATGTGCGAAGTTTGAGTTACTTTATTTTATCATCAAAAATTTGTAACTCCAAGTCATAAAATGCTGTATATTCACATATATAATTATTTTCTTCATCAAATATATGTATCCAAACAGAAATATAGTCCATTGGAGGGTCATATGAATAGCTCTTGCTAAAAGAAACACCATCATTTTCAAAATTATATTTTTTAAGAACTGTTTCTAAATCAGCGTTCATATCTTCCAAAAAAGCTGCTTTGTCGTGAGTCCACCAATTTTTCAAACATGTTGTAAGTTTCTCTTGAGTTAACTGAAATAGATTATTGTCGGAAATAAAATCAGTAAACTCCTTAGAATTTATCGGTACATTCATTAATGTAATCCCTCCCTAAATAAGTCAAATATCCATTCACCTGATTTTGTTTTATATCCGAAGATTCTATAATCACCATATTGTTTACTAATTATTTTAATTTCGTGCGTGTATTGTTTTCCGATTTTTGAACTAGAAGATATTTTTTTATTCCTGATTGGCTCGTAGCACCTACTAATCCCTTGTCCGCAGCATCTTTGAATAATTTCAAAACTTTTTTACCTTCTGTTCCTTTAAATTTTTTACTTATTTCTTTAATTGCTTTTGATGAAATACCATCTGAATATTTATAAGTTTTCATCGCTGCTGAAACCGCTTTTTTGCCTTTAGATGTTTTTGCAAATTTTGCAACTTCATCAATTTTTAAGAATGTTTTACCGCCTTTTCTAAAATATGCGGATGCTGGAAGTACTGGCAACAAAGCAGCAGTATCAAGAACAGCCCATCCAAAATTCCCCCAAGATGGATTTGCAAACAAATTAGCCCAACTTGCACCTGCCATTAAAATATCTACGACATCCCAAATACTTCGTGTTTGTATATTGCCATGTTTTTTTACATAGTATGCTGTACCATATGGAGTTTCCACTTCTTCAATAGTCGTATAAGAACCAAGTGTATTTTCAAAATACACTGTACTATCTTTTTCTGCTGCAAAAGTTGGAACAGATAGGCTAAGCACTAGAGATAGTGTTAGTATAAGACTCAAAAGTTTTTTTGTAAACACCTTGCGGTATAAAATTACTATTTATGATACTATACTCATCCTAACTAATTGCCTTTTCTTTCTCGCCAATACGGTAATAAGCAATCGCCATATTATTTAAAACATGTGCTTCCTGCAATAAGGCAAGACTGTCAGAATAACTAATTTCTTTTTTCGTTCTTTTGAATATAGCCCTTTCCAAAAGCAGATACTGTCTGTTTTCCCTGGTATCCTTCAGTCCATATTCCTGTATTCTTTCAAATATCTCTTCTGCCTCTTGATATCTGCAGTAGCTGATACACCTTCCTTCCATCCGCTCCAGCTTAAGGATTTCATAATCCTCTGCATCAATGCAGGCTCCACATCGTTCCCCACGCTTTCCTAACCTCTCTGCCAGCTGCCGGAAGGTTTTCGCTCTTGCCTTGCTTTTGCTGGTTTCGATTCGTGACAGAGCCTCCTGACTACATATTTCCTGACTTAACTCCTCCTGAGATATGCCCCTCGCTTTCCGGCTTTTTTGCAAAAGCTCATAATCCAGATAGAGCTCCCGCTCTGAAAAATCTACCCAGAAAGGCTGTGTTTCCGCTATTCCATATTCCTCACAAAGTCTTTTCAGGTAATAAAGTGTCTTTTCTAAAAACTCTTTTTCCTTTGATTCTTCTTTCTTTTCCTTTAGAAGCTCCAGCAACAGAGAAAGCGTTTCTATCAAATGGAAAAATCGTCCCTCCTCCCTCAAAAGCTCCAGGGCATATCTTACGTCTTTTTCAATTCTGGCCTTTTCACCAGTAAGCCTTGACAGCTCCAGTACCACCTGGGGATACAGTCTTGCCTTTTCCTCCTTCTCAATATATTCCTTCGTCAGAAATGCTAAAATCTGGCGGTAGAAAACTACTTTCACAGATGTCTCTACCTCCTTGGTGGTCTTTAAATACAAAAATAGTAATCGAAGCTCCTCTACACTTAAGGCATAGCAAAAGATATTCTCTTTCCTGAAATCTGACATCGTGCAAAAAATTGCTTTTTCAAGCTCCTTTGCAGCGATATCTTCTTTTCCCTCTAAAAATGCCCTAATTGCCCTAATCTCACAAAGATACTGCTGTTGAAGCGGTTTTTTCCCTTCCTCCAGGCTTTCATAGAAGTCGAGATACCACTCCAGCTCCTCAAAATGCTCCTCTTCCATGGACTGCCTCATTAGATTCCGCAGCTCGTACATGGCATAATCTGTATCACTTAGCATAACCTCCAGCTTTTCCATACCTTTCCCCAATCTCGCCCACAGTCGGTCTAACAGAAACTTGTCCGGCTCTCTCCCTCCATTTTTCAACCGGTTTAGCTCACCATGACTGCAAATGCCCTGGCACAGAGCCTTTAGACTGAGCCCTGCCTGCACTCTTTCCTGCTCTAATGCAACACCGATTCCTCTCGTCATTCCATCCTCACCTCCTCATCTCTTTGTCTTTACTATAACATAAATCTTCTCTTTAGAAAATATTCAGAATAAAACTATTGTAGACGTTTATCAAATCATGTATTATAATAAATAACTGTGTGTACAAAGCTGTGCAAAAAGAGGGATAAACAATGATAAAAGATAATCAACGTATTTTAAATATTTTTCATGTTATAATTGACGCAGTGCTGATTGCCATTTCCTTTTGCTTTTCCTACTATTTGCGGTTTATGAGTCCGTTGGTATATCAGTTTGATTTTTTAAGTCTGATAGGCAAATATTATCTGCCGCTCCATCAGGCGATACGGGTGCTGGTCTACATTATTCCAGGCTATCTTATTATCTATTACTACTGTGGTATGTATGGTCCGAAGCGTTCCAGCAGCCGCAGTACCTCGGGATGGAATATTATCAAGGCCAATATTTTAGGTATCGTGTATTTCACCTTCCTGATGGTTGTATTTAAGGAAGCCTTCCAGGATTTATCACGTTTACTATTAGGCTTCTTCTTTGTAGTAAATACCTTAGCTGACATGATATTCCGCTATCTTCTGACCTGGGGATTACGGCATTTTCGCAAAAAGGGCTATAATTTAAAGCATATTCTGATTGTCGGCTACAGCCGTGCTGCCGAGCGATATGTGAAGCGGCTTTTATACAACCCGGAATGGGGCTATCAGATACACGGTATTCTTGATGATAATCGGATGATTGGCTCAGAATACCGCGGCATCCCGATTGTTGGCAATCTGGACACATTGCCTGACTTTTTAGCATCCAATGACTATGATGAGGTAGCGATTGCCTTAAGCATCGGTGAGTATGCAAAGCTGGAGCATATCGTAGCTGTCTGTGAGAAATCTGGCGTCCACACCAAGTTTATCCCGGACTACAGTGACATTATCTCCTCTCGCCCATACACCGAGGATCTGTTCGGACTGCCGGTCATCAACATCCGCCATGTCCCATTAAACAATCCGGTCAATAAGTTTATCAAGCGTACCATTGATATCTTTGGTGCCATCGTTGCCTTGGTTTTATTTTCCATCCCGATGCTGATTATATCCATTATTATTAAGGCGACCTCTCCGGGACCGCTGATTTTCAAGCAGACGAGAGTTGGACTTCATAACCGTGAATTTGCTATGTACAAGTTCCGCTCCATGGCCCAGCAGGATCCAAAGAAGGAAAAGGTAGCCTGGACGGTTCTTAATGACCCCCGGGTAACCCCCATCGGCCGTTTTATCCGTAAGACAAGCATTGACGAGCTTCCACAGCTTTTTAATGTCCTAAAGGGTGATATGAGTCTTATTGGTCCCCGTCCGGAGCGTCCTTACTTTGTGGACAAGTTTAAGGAAGAGATTCCCCGCTACATGATTAAGCACCAGGTTCGCCCAGGACTCACCGGCTGGGCTCAGGTCAACGGCTACCGCGGTGATACCTCGATTAAGCTCCGTATTGAGCACGACCTGTACTACATTGAGAACTGGACTCTGGGACTGGATTTCAAGATTCTGTTCCTGACCTTCTTTAAAGGCTTTGTAAATAAGAATGCGTATTAAAAAAGATGCTGTAGAAGCAATTTTCCTGCTTTTACAGCATCTTTTCTATTTATATAATTTTCTTTCTTTAGCTGCGATATCCATCCGGATTCATGGACTGCCATCTCCATGAGTCCTCACACATCTCCTCGATGCCACGTTCTGCCTTCCAGTGAAGCTCTTTTGCTGCCTTAGCTGCATCTGCATAGCAGGTAGCGATATCGCCAGGGCGCCGAGGCATAATTTCGTACTTGATTTCCTTGCCACAGGCCTTTTCATAAGCCTTTACTACATCCAGAACGGAGTAGCCATTGCCAGTACCCAGGTTGTAGACGGATACACCTTCCTTATCCTTGAGCTTTTCTATGGCACGGACATGACCGATAGCCAGGTCAACTACATGGATATAGTCACGGACACCGGTGCCGTCCTCTGTATCATAGTCATTTCCAAAAACATTCAGATGCTCCAGTTTTCCAACAGCTACCTGAGCAATATATGGCACCAGATTGTTTGGAATCCCCTTCGGATCCTCACCAATAAGGCCGCTTTTATGAGCTCCAATTGGATTGAAGTAGCGAAGCAGAATCACATTCCACTCAGAATCTGCTACGTTTAAGTCAGAAAGAATCTGCTCTAACATACTCTTGGTCTGTCCATAAGGGTTCGTACACTGTCCCTTCGGGCATTCTTCCGTAATCGGAATAAAAGCAGGGTCTCCATAAACGGTTGCAGAAGAACTGAATACAATATTCTTGCAGCCGTGCTCCCGCATTACATCACATAAAACTAAGGTTCCGGTAATATTATTGTGATAATATTCTAATGGTTTGCTTACCGACTCGCCTACTGCCTTCAATCCGGCAAAATGAATGACAGAATCAATACTTTCCTTGTCAAATACCTTACTAAGAGCCGCTTTATCTAACAGGTCTACCTTATAAAAGGTCACCTTTTTCCCTGTAATCTGTTCTACTCTTTCCAGAGATTTTTCACTGGAGTTACACAAATTATCTACTACCACTACCTCATAGCCTTCGTTCAAAAGCTCTACACAGGTGTGACTTCCGATATAGCCGG
This sequence comes from Acetivibrio ethanolgignens, assembly GCF_001461035.1. Taxonomy (GTDB): domain Bacteria; phylum Bacillota; class Clostridia; order Lachnospirales; family Lachnospiraceae; genus Velocimicrobium; species Velocimicrobium ethanolgignens. The sequence continues at coordinate 5,786 of NZ_LNAM01000205.1, forward strand.
CACCGCCGGTAACCAATATTGCCATATTAAATCCTCCTAACTATGTCCTGCATGGTCTCCCATTTTTCTTCCATGTCCTTTACCAGCTTAAACTGGGTGCGGCAACGGTCAAGATTATGCCCTTCTCTATGAATCTTAAAATAAGTATCTCCCTGCAGATAATCCGTCAGAAAACGCATGCCGCATTCAAAGGTCATGACCTTTGCTCCCATCGGCATCATTTCCCTCTCCTTTGGAGTTAAGCTGCCCTTACAACCCTTGATAAAGCCTCGGGAATACAGCTCAAACAGCTCCATATCACAGGAAACCTTACTTAAATCTACTTCATCCTCCGCAGCTGTGCTGGCTCCGAACCGGATAGAATCGCCGAAATCATGAACTGCAAGGCCCGGCATAACCGTATCCAGGTCAATCACACAGATACCCTTACCCGTCTGCTTATCCATCATGATATTATTCAGCTTGGTATCATTATGAGTTACACGAAGAGGAAGCTCGCCTGCTGCCAGCATATCGCCCAGCACACACGCTACATCTTCTCTCTCCAAAACGAAAGCAATTTCTCTCTGAACAGAAGCTGCCCTACCCATTATATCATCTTCCACTGCTTTTTTAAAGGTAGAAAATCTTGCTTTTGTGTTATGAAATCCTTCGATAGTTTCATGGAGTCTCTCCGCCGGATAATCTGAAAGCAGTGACTGGAAATTGCCAAAGGCTACCGCACTTTCATAAAAATCCTCCGGACGCTCTACTGCGTCATAGCTTACTGCATCCTCAATAAATATATAAGCACGCCAGTATTCTCCAAGGCTGTCTACAAAATACGGCTTTCCATCTCTGGTTAAAATAACATTCAGGGTCTCACGCTCCGGATTACCGCCTCGCTCTATTATCTTTTTCCGCAAAAAGGAGGTTACATTAATAATATTTTCCATCAGCTCCTCCGGCCTTGTAAAAATCTCACGATTCATCCGCTGGAGGATATATTTTTTCTCCCTTCCATCTTCCAATACACAGACTACTAAAAAAGTATCATTAATATGACCACTTCCATAGCTTACCGCATCCCTTGGTTCACCTTCAAACCGGAAGCTTTTTAGTGCTTCTGGCCTACCCTTGCATAATTCTTCTCTTGTCATTTTATTCCTCCCACAGCTTCTGCGGATACAGCCCTGCATCCTTTAATTTTTGAATGGCCTGCATTACCGTTTCTTTGTCTTCCTTGTAGGTGACACCATACCAGCGGTCTTCTGATTTAAGCACCTCTACTGTTGCCTTTTCCTCAGAAAGCAGCTCGCCAACCACTGTAGGCAGGAAATATTCACATTTCAAAGGATTTGTTTGCATATTAGCATCCAAAAAGGCTGGGAAACGCTCCTTTAATTCCCTTAAAATGCTTTCATTAAAGCCCCACATATTCATAGAAACCGTGCTATGCTCCGGAATTTCCACCCACGTTGCCCCATCATCCTCTGTATATTCTGCACCACCATTTCTCTTTTCAATATGGGTTCTTTCATTAATTCCAACCAGATATCCCTTCTCATCTGTCATGCAGACACCACGGGCTACATGGCCATTATCTGTCAATGTATTTTCCAGAATATATCCAACCATGGTGTAACGGTATTTCTCATCATCCGGATGAGATAAGAGATAATCATAAATCAGTTGAAAAGCTTTAGCTCCATAATAGTCATCTGCATTGATAACTGCAAATGGCCCATCCACTGCTCCAATACAGCTCATAATCGCATGTCCTGTACCATACGGCTTTACTCTGCCCTCCGGCATCTCATAGCCATCCGGGAGATTATGTAAATCCTGGTATACATAAGTAACCTTTACCTTTTTTTCCATGCGGTCGCCTATAACCTCACGGAAATCAGCCTCATTTTCTTTCTTAATAATAAATACCAGCTCTTCAAAGCCTGCCTGGATAGCATCATAGATAGAAAAATCAATGATGATATGCCCATCCTTATCAATCGGGTCAATCTGCTTTAAACCGCCGTAGCGGCTGCCCATGCCTGCTGCCATAATTACCAAAACCGGTCTTTTCATACTTCCATTCTCCTTTCCTTAGCCCTTAACTCCACCACCAGTTACACCTGCGATAATCTTCTCTGACAGGAAGATGTAAAGAAGGAAGGTCGGCAGGAATACAATAACAACGGCCGCAAACATTCCAGCCCAGTTACCGGTGTACTTCATTGAATTAATCATACCGTAAAGACCTACAGCTACCGGTTTTACCTTATCACTGTTTGCCAGAATCAGAGACAGGAAGTACTCGTTCCAGATATTAATAAAGTTGAAAATTGTCACGGTAATAATACCCGGCTGTGCCATCGGCAGCATAATCTGCCAGAAGGTTTTCATCGGAGAGCAGCCATCAATCGCAGCAGCTTCCTCAAAGGCTCTGGAAATATTACTGAAGAAGGTCAAAAGAAAAATTGTCGTATATGGTACATTGATACCTACATACAATATAATCAATGCAATCCGGTTCGCCAGAATATGATTCAAAATACCCATTTTAGAAATCAGCACGAACAGCGGAAGCACAATCATAATAACCGGAACTCCCATGGCAGATACGAAGCTGGTCTGAATCACCTTGCTTCCCTTGAATGGGAAACGTGCCAGCACATAAGCTGCCGGTGCACATACTAAAATCAGCAAGGTACAGGAAACAACTGAGTATACCAAAGAATTCGTAAAGAAGGTAGCAACACCCTGTCCCAGCCATGCCTTTGCAAAGTTCTCAAAATGTAAGCCTGTCGGGAATACAAATTTATTTACATTACCAGCGAAAATATCCTTGGTTGTAGATAAGCTCGCCATAACAACCCAGCCTAAAAGTATAACTGTAATCAGTACCCAAATACCGAGAATCAAATAACCAGGAGCAAGCTTCAGCTCTTTTTTCCAATTAATCTTGTCTTTTATAACTTTTTCTTTATTTTTTGCCATCGCTAAATCCCCCTTTCTAGAATTCTATCTCATCGTCATTGAGTACCCTGTTGCAGATAGTGAAAATAATAACTACACAAACACTCAGAATAACACCAATAGCAGCAGCAAGTCCAGCATTACGCTCTGTTACTGTATTTCCTGCTCCAAACATCTGTGCATACATATAAACCATGGGTACAATCGTCTGGTTGTCTGCCGTTACGGAAGAGAACAGCTGGGACCATACAAAGAAACCAACACTGCTGACAGACCACATGGTAATATTAGTCTTAATGATTCCTTTTAATAGCGGAAGCGTAATATGTCTGAATTGTTTGACTTTATTAGCACCATCCAAGGTAGCTGCTTCAAAATAATCGGTACTGATTCTCTCAATGCCGCTGGCAAAAATCAGCATATGATAACCAACCATACCAAAGCAGTAAGCAAACAAAAGAGCCCAAAACTTATGCTCTGCATCCAGCCACTGAATTTTTACAGCAGCCTCCCAGCCAATTGCCTTAAAGAAGTTGGTCAGATGACCGAACTGTGGGCTGTATACAGACTGTAGCCACATCGTAGCTAAAGCTACTGCACTTACTACGTTTGGCAAATAGATAATTGCACGGAAGGTTCTCTTGAAACGGATGCCACTGGTTAAAATAACTGCAAACAAAAGAGCCAGTCCCATAACAATGATACCGCCTGCAAACCAGATACGGAACAAATTCCACATAGAAGTCCGAAACAATGTAGTCTGTAGAAGCTTAATATAATTGTCCAATCCTGTAAAATGCCACCGGCTTATACTGTCCGTAACTCCGTCAATTTTAAAGAAGCTCATCATAATCGTTCTGATAATCGGATACAGGAAGATAACGAGGAACAGCGTAACTGCCGGTGCCAGGAAGCAGAACATCATTGTCTTATTCTTTTTCATTCTCCTACCCCCTTCTGAAAAGCAAGGGTGACGACGATACCCGTGCCACCCTTAAGCTGTAGGTTATTAATTTACTTAACTATTAGTTACTTGCCTTCTCCATAGCGTCTACGAAATCCTGTGCTGTCAGCTGTCCACCGCATAATTTCAGGAAGTTCTCTTTCAGAACTGGAGTAATATCTACGTTAGCCTCAGAATTAACTGCCCATGACCAACGAGTTGTCAGGCTATCCATAACAGGCTTAACATTGGATAATAATGCAGGCCATTCTGTGTTAGTTGTATCAGCCGGAATACCGATAGAGTACTCAGATAACTTCTTATCAAACTCACCCTTGGTAATGTATTTGATAATTTCAAATGCTTCCTCGGCAACCTGTGTATTCTTGTTGATAGCCAGAACCTGTGCACCATAGTTAGAAGCTTCTACCCCTGTTGCACCGCCATCTACTGCCGGATAGCTAAAGCACCCCCACTTAAAGTCTTCGCCGGCCATATCCTTAACCTCGTTTGGTAACCAGGAACCATTTAAGTACATAGTAGCTGAGCCTAAAGCTAGCTCGGTGTTCTGAGCTGCTGGCCATACGTTAGAAGCGATTGTCTCGGAGAAATATCCCTTAGAAGCAAGCTCCTCATAAGCCTTTGCCATCTCAAGAACTGCAGGCTCCTCTGCCCATTGGCCTTCCGTAACAACTCTGGTAACACCATCTTCACCGATTAATCTTCCCAAATGATATCCGAACATACAGGTAATGTAAGCATCATCACAGGTAATTGGTGTGTAGCCAGCATCTTTAATCTTCTGACATGCATCCAGAAGCTCTGCCCAGGTAGCAGGTACCTTCTCTACACCAGCCGCAGCAAAGATAGCTTCATTATAGAAGAATGCAAATACGTTTGGCTGATAAGGAATAGACTTTAAGGTTCCGCCAGCTGCTTCGCGGCAGGCACCCATAAGACCGGCAATTGCTGTATCCTCGTAGTTGTTAGCTTTAGCTAAATCTTCAAGATCCAGTAAGTAATCTCCCCATGTTTTGTTTACACGGTCGATATCCTCATCAAATAAGTCGATGGTTGTTCCTGCATCCAGAGCTGGCTGTAAGCCTTCACGGATACCGGTACGTCCCTTAAATTGTAAGTCTACTGTGTTACCCGAAGCTGCCTCATAGGCAGCTACAGCCTCCTGGATAGCCTGTGCCTGTGGCTCGGAAGCCTCCCACATGCTCCAGTAAACGATGGTCTTTCCACCGCCTTCTGTATTATTCTCTGCAGCATCCTTGCCTCCACAGCCTGTCAATGTAGCTGCTACCATAGCGGTTCCCAATAACAAACTAAGTAATTTCTTTTTCACGTTATCTCCTCCTAATAAAAAATAAATTGACGTTCCTGTTTTGAAGAAATTTTTTATTTCTCCTCTGCACTTTGTACTATCAACTTACCACGAATTTGCACAAATGTATTTGCATATTTCGTCAGACTATTTGTACTATCATTTCTTCTCATTTCTATTTTTAACTATTTTACAATCTATTTTCTCTTTTTTTTGTATATTTTTTTCTTTTCTTTTTTCTTCTTTTGGTAATTTTTATTACAAAACTGATTGTTCAACTTTGTTCTACTAACACTTTGCACATATCGATTCATTTTTCATATCAGCCCGCAAATTTACACAATTATATCTTTCTATTTGCATTTTTACACAAATCATGTATACTAAAGAAGAAAAAGGAGGTATTCCCATGAATTATAAAGGACTTTCCCTTTCCCAGGATTTTGTGATAGAGAAGCTGTTCTCTGTCCACTATTTTGAATATATGAGCGACTTTTTCTTTGCCGGAGAGACCCATAACTTCTGGGAATTTCTCTGCGTCGATCGGGGAGAGGTAGAGGTCACCGCCGACAGCCATCACTACACTCTGAAGCGTGGCGAGATTATTTTTCACAAGCCCAATGAGTTTCATGGTCTGAGAGCCAACGGCACAGTTGCACCAAATCTGGTCGTTGTATCCTTCCAGTGTGACTCACCCGCTATGAGTTTTTTTGAAGAAAAAATTCTAACAATTGGCGAAGTGGAGAGAAATTTACTAGCTTCTATTATTATGGAAGCTAAAAATGCTTTTTCCTCCAAGCTGGATGACCCTTATCTGGAGGAGCTGATTCGGCTTCCGATCTATCATCCCGGTTCCGAACAGCTGATTTCCCTGTACCTAGAACAGCTTTTAATCCAGCTTTACCGCAGGTATACAGCCTCCTACCGACAGATTCCTGTTGTCCAGACCATCAAATCAAAAAATGACACAGAAATCTATGGACGCATTCTTGCCTATCTGGAGGACAACCTTTCTACCCATTTGACAATAGATCAAATTTGCCATGCCAACCTGATTGGTCGTTCCCAGCTGCAAAAGCTGTTTCGTGAGAAAAACAACTGCGGTGTTATTGACTTTTTCTCACGGATGAAAATAAATGCCGCCCGACAGATGATTCGTAACCAAAATCTTAACTTTACTCAGATTGCCGATCAGCTTGGATATACCTCTATCCATTACTTTTCCCGGCAGTTCAAAAAAATTACCGGCATGAATCCTTCCGAGTACGCTTCCTCTATAAAACTGCTCTCTGAGGATCCAAAACAGTTAAACTAATAGGGTAAATTAAAGTTAAATCCTAAATAAAGCATTCTGGTAATATGTCAAGAACAATTTGAGAAGATTTTTGGATGATTTATGTAA
>NZ_LNAM01000206.1 GCF_001461035.1 Acetivibrio ethanolgignens
GATATCATAGCAGAATGACAGTTGTTTGTCAGTAACGCTGTGTTTTGAAGCACTTACCAAAAACTGGCACAGATGTATTAGATGCAGTGACTGAATTCAAGCGAGCCGGTTATGATATTGCTGATAGTATGAAATATGCTGAAGAAGCACTAAAAACAGCAAATATCTCTGAAAATCTAAAAGATGCAAGCCAAAATGCTAGTAGCCTTGTGAATATTATGAAAGGTTTTCAGAATGAAACACCTGAATTCGCTAAGAAAATAAATGATGCGGTTAACCAAGTGTCAAATACTGAAGCTGTAAACTTTGATAATTTGATTGATGGTGCAACAAGATTATCTGCTGTTGCAGATCAAGCAGGATTGTCTTTTGAGCAGATGCTTGGTACATTAACTGGTGGTTATGAAATCCTTGGCAATATGGAGAAAGTAGCTACTGGTCAAATTACTATTTTCTCTCGTTTACAAGCAATTCAGTTAGATGGCGAAGAAGAAGTATCTACTGTTGCAAAACTACAAGAAAAGTTTAGCAATGCTACTAAAGGCGCTGTTAATATTGTAGACCAAACATCGGGACAATTAAGAAATGTATATGATATTCTTGATGACCTTGCTGGAGTATGGGACACACTTGATAAAAATACTCGTGAAGCACTTGCTATTGAAGCAGCCGGAATTAGACAAAAACAGGTATTTCTCGCACTTATGCAGAACTGGAAGGGTGTTGAAGATGCTGTTGAATCTGCGAAGAATAGTCTTGGAAGTGCAGACGAGGAAAACGAAAAATATATAAATAGTATTCAGGGTAAATTAGAAAATCTTGAATCTGCTACTCAGAAACTATCAAAAACTTTGATTGATTCCGATTTAGTAAAGTTCTTTGTAGACCTCGGAACGACTGGTGTAAAAGCAATTGATGGTCTTATAAATGCATTAACACCACTAGGTACAGCCGCTGCTATTGGTGGTGGATTGCTTGGAGCAAATGGTATCGGTTAAAGAAATATTGTTGATTCATTTTTCTTTACAGAAAATTGGATATGCCGATTGGTAGCCTCTTCGTGAGAAGAAAAAACGATTATGTTTATACATAAAAGGGTTATCAACCTATCTGTCCATGATTGTAGAAATACAAAGCAAATGATAGGAACTTAAAAATAAGTTAATAAAGTGCAGATATGGCATACTATATATATGAATTTAAAAGGTCATATATATTCGGTATGTAACCTTGTTGTAAGGTTCTGGAACGTGCGGAATACGCCAATAATGGTGGGCTAAAGCATAATCAGCAGGTGACAGTCTAATAGACTAACCTCATCGACCAGATAGCACCACGGAGCAATTCGTGAAGATAGAGTCAGCTACTAGCACCCTGTATATGTGTGAGTACAACAATATACAAAGTTTGCTATTCTTTATAATAGTAAGGATTTCTCCTAGCCGTAAGTGGAAAGAAACGGAGAATAATAAAGAAGAGGGCTACCACAAAGATAGTCCTCAATGAATGAAAGGAAAATAAATATTGGCATATACAAAGAATAGAATTAATGATGCAAATTAATATTTATGTCTTTGGACATCATTTTGGAAAGTGATTCAACTTTGCTATTGTTTAGATTTTTACTAACATGGGCGATGTAGCATTTACCTAATACAGTAGCAATATGACACAATCCATAGATTAGTCCACCACCTACAAGTATTTTTAATACTTCCAACTCTACCCTCCCTTCTTGTAGAATTTCATAAGATGGGAAATTGTATTGGTCAGAACGACCAGAATATTTATTTCCAAATTCGTGCCAAATTACTACAATAGGCACTACCACATGGTATTTCTACCAAGCACTTGCCGTGACAACGGACTGAGATGTGGTAACTCAAGTCGCAGTTTGCTTGGTATGATTATACCATATTTTGTAAAATAACTGTAGTTGGAACATCTATTCGATTTTCCATATAAATCATGAATTCTATGTCAATTCGTGTAGCATGAAAAATCTTTACATCATAACTTTCTTGTGCTACTCTTCTATTATAAATAATAAAATATAATTTTAGGAGGTACGCTATGGCACGAGGACGTAAATCATTGTCACTAGGCGAGCAACTTGAAAAGATAACAGCAGAAATTGAGAATATGGAAAATTCTCTTAAAGAGATGAAAAAGGCAAAGAAAGATTTAGAAGAACAGATTAAACAGACAAGACTTTCTGAGTTAGATAAACTTATCACTGAAAAAGGATTGAGTTTTGAAGAAGTAAAAGAATTGTTAAACAAATAAAGAAAGCCAAACATATGTTTTTGTTAATTATGTTGAAATTATATTATAAAGTTAGGCTATTTTTCTACTGTTCATTTTCTCATAATTGTGTATAATATAAGTAAGAAATCAAGTTTGATTTCTACCTTTCGCAATGTAGGACAAAAAACATTGTATTTTGTTTCAAAAATGTTTCGCAATGTGCAACAAGCAACATTGTATTATGACACAATTCCCTTTCGCAATGTAGGACAAAAAACATTGTAAGCCCTATATTTTTATATAGGGCTTTTCTTGTACAAAGGAGAGAAAATGGAAGAACATGGAATGTACTTTGGTAAGAATGAATTTTACCAAATAATAAGAGATAATGGTGGCGTTTGGAATGACTCTAAGGAAAGACCAATAATATGTCTTATGAAATCTGTAGAATGTAATGATTTATATTGGGCGATTCCGGTCGGTAATTATGAGCATCGAGATGAAGAAAAAAAGAAAAGAATCGAAAGATATATGAATTATGATAAAAAGGATATTCGCTCTTGCTTTTATCATGTTGGTAAAACAAATGAGAAATCTATCTTCTTTATAAGCGATGCTGTTCCTTTCACAGAAAAATATATTGAAAGAGAATATAAAAATAAATCTAAAAAGATACATATCGTGAAGAATAAAATTTTGTTGGCTGAATTGGAATATAAACTAGGTCGTATATTAGAACTTGAAAACAGAAAACCTAATCATTTTAGACAACATATTACTGATATTAAAAATTATTTAATAAAAGAATTAGAAACAGAAACTAACAAAGACACCAACTAAGGTGTCTTTTATTATGTAGATTACTCTTCTATAAAATAATTTAGAATAAAGTATTGACATCTAACCTTTATAGTATTATAATCAATACTGTAAACAAAAGGAGGTATATAGATGTCGGATGTAAGAGATGTATTTATTACTGCTGAAGTATCTCGACAATTAGATATAACTCCTGCATATCTTGTTAGATTGGCAAAGTCTTTAAATTTACCTGAAACTGATTTTAGGGAGACATCAAAAGGAAGTTACTTATTTAACAGAAATGCAATAGAGTTGATTCAATCTAATTTGAAGAGAAAATAATAAGAACCCCTGCTATCTTTGGTCGGATGCACAGAGGTTCATACATAGTAAGATTCTCTTACTCTTCTATTCTACTATACTTCTAAAATTTTTTCAAACAAATTTTGGAGGTAAATTTTATGCAGAGTGAAGTGTTAACGGTTATCCAAGAAACCGTAATTCTTGGAAAAGATGTAAGGCTTTATCGTAGTATTGAAGAACCACTATTTGAAGCAAGTGAAGTTGCTGGTTGGTTAGGTGTTCAAAATGTAAGTCAAATGCTTAAACAAGCAGACATTGACGAATCTGAAAAGGCTATATTTTTAAAATATACCCTTGGTGGCAATCAAAAAACTTTATTTATTACAGAGGATGCAATGTATGAAGTACTTATGCGTTCTCGTAAGAAAGAAGCAAAACCATTTAGAAAGGAAATTAAGAAGTATCTCAAATCAATTCGTCTTACCGGTGCAGCTATACCAGAAGGTCGTGAACAGGAAATGGTAAACTACTACTTCTCTTCTCTCTCATCTGATTTACAAGGACAGATTGTAAACGAACTTATTGAGAAGAATAAGGAATTACAACAGTTCTATGATGACCTTATGAATACTGAAGGACTTATGCAGATTAATACAGTTGCAAAAGAACTTGGCATTGGCGAATATACTTTATTTGCTTATCTAAGAGGTAAGAAAATATTCTTCTATGACAAAGATAAGGTGAATGTTCCTTATGAGCGTTTTCGCAAGGAAGGAAAGTTTGTTGTAAAGGAAACACCTTGTCACGATGGGAATATACGTGCGGTTACATATGCTACAAAGAAAGGTCTGGGATACATCAGGAAGATACTCCGTAAAGATGGATATTATAATACGGAGGTAACAATATGAATGTAGATATGAGTGAAGATCTTGTACGTGTTGTGATTCTTGATATTTCTGGTATATACGCACAGATACATAATCAAGGATATTTCGATAAATCTTTAATTGACGTGATTAAGAAACAATATTCTGATACTGAACATTGGCGAGTTATGGTATTGGACGAGTAATGAATAGTACATACAAATTTTACATAGATTTATAAACATAGAGATAAGGGTGGGTGGGAATAACCTACTCTTATTTGTGTGCTTATAAATCTCAATGTAAACACACAACGCAACTTCACATTGCGTAAGAAACTAACAATAGTATGATATTAAAAAGGAGATTTTATTATGGTAGAAAATTCTATATCAAGAACCATTCAATGGGATTCAAATATTGGAGAAGATTTCGACTTCGCAAAGAAAGCGATACTCAACATCTTAAAAGACCAAAAAGTATCGCTTTCAAAAACAAGGACTTTATTTAACAAAATTTTAGAAGAAATTGAGGATTTAAACCCTATTACTTATTGATTTAATCACAAGGGTTAATATTATGACAATCTTCTAACCAATCAACACCTGCATACTGAACTGTTGCAGTCCATTTATCGCTTGCATATTCATCTGTTTGTATAAGTTTTTTATCACTTAAATATTTACCTGCTTTTTGAATAGCATCTCCACAATGCTTTGCTATATAAAAATAGTACGATATTTAAAACAATTGCAAATATATGTAAAAATTTTAATTATCAACTTCAAATTATGTGGATTTTTACCAAATTATACTATATAATGAAAGGAGTTGATATGGAGGTATGATAACGATGGTTAAAAACATTGAATGTACACAAACAAATGAAGTAAATTCCGAATACGAAGCATTATTTTCTGTTATTCACCCAATTTTAACTGGATTAGCTCTTTCATTAAAACAAGATATTGTTTCACAAGTTGGTGGATATGAAAAGATGTCATTAGAATTATTTACCCGATTATATGAGCCTGGGGATGGAGATTGCGGAATCTGCTTTGAGTATGCTGTTCATGAAGCAATTGTAAATAAAAATCCAGACGTATTAAACCGTATAGATTCTGCATTATCAAAATATTGTAAAATAAAAGGAGATACACCTTCGTCAATTTTATTTGGTGCTGAAAAATCAGGGCAACTTCATTTTATTGAAAGCGTAAAAGAGCATTTAACTGATAACTCACAGTTATTAACTGGTGATAGAGGTAAACCGATTAAATTAAAGAAACATATCGATGGTGTTGTTTCTGCTTTTAAAAAACAACAGGATAGAGCAAAACTTCCAAGTAGTATAAATGGTTTATGGAAAGCAGATTTATTTGTTGGAAATACATTAATGGATAATTGGGTTGGAACAACTGTAAAGATAAATGCGTCACAATTAGAATCTGCAAGAGGATTAAGACTTGGCATAGTTCCATGCAGACAAGGTAAAAATGATAAAATTATAAAGCATGAAACAAAAAATCTCATTATTTGCCCAGTACCATATGATAAGTCATTTATGGAAATATTTCTCGAAGGATGGAATATTGTAAAACAATTTATTCTTGCTCATGGTGAAATGCCATCAGAAATGAATTTACCGTCTAGTTTAGATCGTCTAGTTTGTAAAGAATTAGTTCAAAGACGTAAATTTCCAATAATGGGAGTTGTTGAAGTTTTGAAAGGTATGGGGCAACCACATCTCATGAGTGTTGAAGACAAAGAAACTACAATAGAATCAGACGATAATAATGATGTAATAATTAACCGGATTGTTACTCCTGTTTCTTTGATGAATTGAGTAAACGTAAAAGAGTCTTGTTTTTTTGACAAGACTCTTTTATCATGTGTAATAATATATTTATGTTAAATGAAAGGATATGATTTTTTTATGAACAAAATTATTTATTTAGCAAAACAGTTACTACCACTTACTTATCATTCAAAATACAGAGTCCAGAATGGATCAAAAGAACTCGCAATCTGGACTCAGTGGTTTGGTAAGCCATTTAATATAAAACGGTATACATTAGCTGATTAGTGGAAATCACTTCCTCCACATTTAGGGCAAGGTGGCATTGTATCAGAATCATCATCTAATACTACCACCTGTCCACAATTATCACAAGTGTATTCGCCTTTACCTGGCTTTTCTCCTGTTCTTGGCATATTATGTACCTCCTTCCATTTAGATAGTTACATTATATACCATTATTTGACAGTTTTCTATAGGAACGTATGTTTATTGAATATTCTAAAGAGAATCATCGTGGTCGTAAAAAGAAAGATGAAGTTATCAATCCTTAATTAGCATATAATTATGCTTCTTCAAAAAGGGCAGACTTATTATTGGTGGTCTGCCCTTTATAATCTATATTAAATTGTATATATGTATTTATTACTTAATCCAACACAAGAACTCGCCAACGTTCTGTATCGGAGTATTGCTGCTTGATTTCATCAACAGACGAATTATCAAAATAGCCCTGATTATGTATTTGAACATAAATTCCAGAAATATCGAGTACTACTACTCTTACAGTGTTATCAGGAATATCTTTAGTCATCAGGCTACCTCCTCGTTGTCTTTACGGATTATTTTGCATATGTAATCTAATCCCTTTTGCGTTACACGAGTTGTAGAATGTGATTTACCATCAGGTGAGATTGTATCAACAACCTTAAAGCATCCGTTCTTACGGAAACGCTCATAAGGTACATTGTCCGTTCCTTCGTAAAACAAGACTTTCTTACCACGAAGATATGCAAACAAGTGATACTCTCCCATTCCAACCTGTTTAGCAACTTGATTCATTGAAAATGTTCCGTCAGTGTCCATAATCATATCATATGTATCTGCTTTGGGTTGTAACTCTGATATAATTTGGTCTTTCTGAGCAATTGTTCTTTCAAGTATCTGATGTGCTCTTGCCATTATAGTTAAATCATCATCTTGTGAAGTGACTGGAATGTAACCGCCTGTCTTGCGGATTTGTGGAAGGACTATTTCAAACACCCATGTTTCAAACTCTTCTGCTGATGGTAATTTAGAACGAGTGATAAGTCGATATACATCTCCTTCCGGGATAACTTTGAATTCCTGTTGACGACCTAGCGAATCGCTACCCCATGTCATAATTGCTCTTTTACAGTGTTTATTGGTGGCATCACTAGGATTTTTATATCCTAATGCTTTAGCAATATCATTTGCTACAAAGTATGTCTTGTTCTCAACATTCATAATGCGAACAGAACCAAATTTTTGACTCATAAAAGTTTGGAGTTCATTCATATTTTTACCTCATTTCTTTATTGAATGGCTGCAAATTTTGAGGTATACTATATTTACCTCGCTATTCGTAGCTGGGTTATGTATAGAACGTTGTTTGTCTTGGTCGGCGGCAACGTTCTATTTTTGTTTCTTGAGTTTTCTTACTGCTCTCCTAACACCCTCTGGTCTGCTTACATTTTCTTGATTACAATACTCGTCAAGAATTTCTATGGTTTCTTCGTCAAAGCGGACACTGAATTGAGTTGTTTTTGGAGAATCAGTAGGTCTACCCATTTTCTTCTTGTTGGGCAATATTCTTCACCTCACTTTTGAAACCCATAAGTAGAGTATAGACTATTGAAACCCAAAAGTCAACAGTTAATTTGGAAAATTTTTCACCTATACAAATTAACTTGCATATGATAGAATAAAACTGAAGATACAACTGAACAAAAGTTCTGGGTTTACAAATCTCTAAAAGTGTGTATAATAGAGTATGTAGAAAACTTCTACACTAACTAACTTGTGGTCAACTGAACCACATTAACATTTTTATGTAGTATAACTACTACTATTAACGAACTGCATTAAACAATGCTGGGAGAGGTTAATTCCTCTCCCATTTTACTAAGGAGATTTTGTAAACATGGAACGAGTGTCATTATTTATCGATTTTTATAACTTTATTAGTAGTTCAAACGACTATCTAAATCAAAAATGTTTTATTGATTATACTAAGATACAAGAGTATTTCATTGATAAAACAACGCAAGTATATGGTAAAACTTACATATATGGTGGTCTTAATTTTGGAAAGATGTTAGATTTTTTAGAACATCAACCAAGAATAGATGTTATTCGTGGTGAAGTAGGAAAAGATAATAAAGAAAAATGTACTGATATAAATATTGCAACAGGTCTTCTTACTAAGGCGTTTCATAATTCTTATGATGTCGCTCTTCTATTTAGTGGAGACAGAGATTATAAGAAAGTTGTTAGAGAAATTAGAAGAATGGGTAAGATTGTTGGAATAGTCACACCTGATGGCGAAGCAAAAGATAATGCTAATGATTTAGCCAGAAATGTTGATTTCCATATTGTTCTTAATGAAACTTTTTATAAAAATTTTTGGATACCTAAAAATGGTAAGCCATATGAATCCATGATGGATAAACCAAGTCCTAAGAAGGATGACAAAACTTCAAAGGAACAAAATGAAACTAAGCATACAGAGGAAACAAAATAACTATTCCTCTCCAACTTAAAAACTACATATTCTATATAAATAAAAAGACTTTACATCAAATCGGTGTAAAGTCTTTGTGTGTATAAAATTATTACATACAAAAATATTTTTTAGAAAGAGGTGATTTATTATGGTTTAGTTATTCTTTCTTTTTCTACCAACATATAAAATGGCAGAAACAATTGCAGAAACACCCAAAACAAACATTGCTAAAATGAAGGCGAATAAATATGTTTCAGGTACATATCCAACACCACTAGGATCTGGTATCTTAAATATGAATGAGATTGAAAATGAAGATTACAGGATTGGTAAGAAAGGACAGTATTTATTCGCTGATACTGCTATCGAGAAGTTTCAGGCTTATAAGTCAGAATCTTCAAGAAGTAAAAAGAAAGTTATCTAGCTATTTTTTTAGTATTGATATTCTTCTAGTGGGGAGAAATCCCCACATCGTATGAACATATGTTTTGATAGATTTTTATATACTCTTGTCGTATAATGGTATAAAATGGTAAAAATACTATTATTCGATTGGAGAATATAATGGATAGGAAATTAGATATATCGGATTTTGAATTCGATTATATTGATAAGGTTAGTTATTATACAAAGAATAATCTTACTAACAAAACTATGCCAGCAATAGAACGTCATAAAATCTTAAATGGATTTTTACAGCTTATTGATAATGCTAACCGTGTTATTCGTCAATTAAACGCATATGATTCTTCTTCTATTTTAATTGCAGAAGCTAATTGGATGAAAAGAAATCATTTCAAAAAATATACACCTAATGAGGATGCTCCTAAAAAGGTTTTATTTGGACAAGTATGTACTATTGACTATGGCAAAACATATAAAGGTGAAATAGGATATATACATCCTGGTCTATGCGTAGGAAAGAAAGATGATAAATATTTAGTAATTCCTATGACAACCGGGAAAACATGGAGAGATAAATGCTATCATCCGATACATAATCCGAATATGACTAAGGAAAATAGACAATGTTGCACTTCTGAAGGATTTGAAAAAGATGGTGTATTATTAATGAATGATACAAAATTTATATCTGGTGGAAGAATATTAGAATTACATGAGATAATTAATGCAGACATTTTAGAACAAATAAAAGACCAACTATTTTATATGTTGTTTCCACAGATATATAATGAAACAGAAGAAATTCGCAAGAAAAATATTAAACTTCAAAATGCGAATGATAATATGGCAAAACAAATCAATAATCTAAAACATAAAAATGAAAAATTGTCAAAAAGAATTTTAGATTTTGAAGCTGACGAGCAAAATAAAAAATCTTGAATAAACTGTTGACATTGGGTATATACTATACTATAATATTGTTTAACGAAACAGGAAGTTTCACGGAACAATGTTATACCCCACAGAGTCCTGCCTATAAGTTATTCTGCCACTGGGTTAGTTAATAGAATTTAGGTGTGAGACTCACGGAGAACAATGAGCATTAGTATCTTTGGTACTAGTGCTCATTTTCTGTGTTCTTGTAAAATGTGATTATAGAATATAACCGAAAGGTGAATCTATTCTATCGTAGCATTTTTACAATGCAGTTTAAAGCATCTGCTAAACGCAGGTGCTTTTTATATTGCATTACTACTCTTACATTTAATTTTAAAATAATGCTTGACAATATATGTTGTAATGTTGTAATATTGTCTTGGAGGTGAGAACAATAGCCGAGAAGACAATTAACTTCAAAGTCGATGAAGAACTTTATAAAAGGGTAAAAATAAAAGTCATTGAAGAAAATATGACTTTAAAGGATTACATTATCCAACTTATAAAGAAAGACTTGGAGAAAAAGGAGTAAAAAACAGAACCACTGGTTACTTTGGACGGTCACACAGAGGTTCTGTTCAACTCACTACTGTCGCCAGTAGGGTAAATCTATTATACCTTATTTGCGATAGAATTACAACAAATTATTGGAGGTATATTAGATGAATGAAATTCAAAAGTTTGTCAATGAAGAATTTGGCACAATCAGAACTGCAACTATTAATAATGAACCTTGGTTTGCTGCAAAAGACATATGTGATATCTTAGGTGTTACAAATACAACAATGTCATTAAAGAATCTTGAATCTGATGAGGTGACTAAGTTAAACTTAGGCGGCTTAGAAGGAGAAACAAATTTTGTTAGTGAATCAGGTTTTTATACTCTCGTGCTTCGTAGCAGGAAAGAAATCGCAAAACCGTTTAGATTATGGGTGACTCGTGAAGTATTACCACAGATAAGACAGACTGGCGGTTATATTCCAATCAGTGAAGAAGAACCAAATGAAGTATTTTTAGCAAGGGCTGTTCAGGTTGCTAATGAAACAATTAAGCATAAAGACGAAATCATAGCAAGGCAACAGCAACGTATCGAATCCTTAGAAGAAACAGAAAAAGATTGGAAACTTCTTATGGATTGTAAAGGAACATTTAGTGTAAATGAGATTGCTCACTTTATTGGAATTGGTGAATATAAACTCTTCGCCCGTATGAGAGAAATCGGAATCTTGTTTAAGAATGAGAATGGCGACAATGTTCCATATGAGAAACCAGTACATAAAGGTAAGTTTACTTCTATTCCTGCTATTGCACCTGATGGAACTGCCCATTTGCAGACAAGAGTTTATCCAGATGGTATTTCTTACATAACTAAGTTACTTCGCAAATATGGTTATTTGGAGGTGGCTTAGATGAAACAATATGTTAAATGCTTGGCAATACTTATATCAAACTGCTACTCTTCCACTATTGTTGACGAGAGAAATTTTGGCATTGATGATACAAAAGGTATTTTAGAGTTCAATCAGAAATATGCAGATGATAAATATAGATGTTTTCAGGTTGTTCTTAATGATTAACACATATATGCAAATTCGGTCTTTTACATAGATAAGTAATAAATAAGTTTAGAAATAGGAGTATATTTGGCGGTATACTCCTATTTGTGTACTTATTTATTGTACATAGAAAATATAGAAAGGATGTGGTTAAATTGATTTGATTTATCTCATCTCACGTCCGTATTTTACATCATATATCTGGATTTGAGTAATTTGAGAACCGTCTGTGATATAGTTTATCCAAATCCAACTGTCTTCTTTATTTTGATTTGTTGGATTTTCTTCTACATTATTATTAAATATAACCATGTAGTTATCTCCACTTTTATATTCGTAAGAAAAATTATCTTCTATTTTATTTAGTGTCTGCTGATTAAGCAGACATTTGCAACTTCCAACTCTTACATCTGCTCC
>NZ_LNAM01000207.1 GCF_001461035.1 Acetivibrio ethanolgignens
TATCTAATTTTTATCAGAAAGATTCAAGATCCAAAGACACAAGATTTTTTACGCCCTCGCTTACCGAGAATGGTATCCATATTCTCCTGCCATAAATAATTGCCGTCCTTATCTTTAAGCTTACGGAGAGCAAGTGCTGTCTCGTCATTCATAAGCCATACTCCATGCTTACGATGTTTTGCCTTTACTGACATATAAAGATTAATGACATCATCGAAAGTAACGTCAGTTGTGGTAACTCCTGTCTCAGCACCCAATGTGTCATTCAAAATACCCACAGGCTGACCTTCTCCCGTTCCATTAATGAAGATATTTTCTTCTGCTCTGCCAAAGACCTTTGCAAATCGCTTTGGAAGGTGTTTCTTGATATCGAACGCATTATCTGTAACAAATGCATTCGCTATTTTTACAAGTGACACCACCTTATGAGCCTCTGTCTTAATTCTTGTAAAATCATCTGCCAGATCCGATACATTGATAGATTCTCCTTCCGGCACACATGCGGCCACATCGTCTGACGCATACGCAAGCACGGTATTGTTGGATGAAGATACATTGATACTTGTTGCAAACTGACGGAAGATACTCTCCTTTTCAAGTTCA
This sequence comes from Acetivibrio ethanolgignens, assembly GCF_001461035.1. GTDB lineage: Bacteria > Bacillota > Clostridia > Lachnospirales > Lachnospiraceae > Velocimicrobium > Velocimicrobium ethanolgignens. The sequence continues at coordinate 604 of NZ_LNAM01000207.1, forward strand.
GCCATATATTTACGATTACTATCGTAAGGAAGAGTAAACATATCTGTTGCCGTTCTGCCATCCTTAAGTTTCTCAAAGTCTGCCGGCTTACCCCTCATTGCCTTGTTCCAAAATTCTGTATCATAATCCTTGCCACTGTTTGTGATTTCATCAATACCCATTACTATTCCCTCCTGTGATGAATTGGTGCTTGAAATTGATTCTGTAACCATAGTTAAAATCTCCTTTCTCTACTCTTGAGCAACAATTCCATTGCATCCTCATATGGTGTTGCTCCTTCAAAATTTACTGTGCAATTAGCCTTTACAATCTCATAAATCAAAGACCACTGCTGCGTTGCCTGTTTCATGTAGCTCTGGCTCATACTGACATACGGAGATGTGATAGCCTGTCCTGTTGTAGGGTGCTTTGCCAAAAAACCATACTCTGAAATTGCCTCTTCACACTGAATCCAACGTGCAAAACTCATCGCATATTCCTCCACGATTGCAGGTACGAATAAGTGGTCACACTTGCATTCAATAAGCCATCCCCAGGTATTGTTATAGATTTCCTCGGCATATAATGGCTTGCCGTTTTTTTGTTTTGCTTTGATGTAATCATTTGGCTTTGGAATATCTATACCTTCATATGTAGAAGGTGCAGGTATAACCTTTATTGATTTATATCCCGGATTACCATCAGCTAACTTTTCCGATAATGCTTTTCTCGGTCTGCCACCAGTACCCGGCATGGGTCCTCTTTTTCCCATATTTTTTCCTTTCCGGGGTTAATACCCCTAAAACTTTTGTAAGTTATTCGCACGAAGGGGCGGCACCGTTGCCCTGCCATAAAGGTCACAGAGATTATATCCGCCCCTGGGGTCACCCTATCGTGCTAAACTGTGATGTTATTGCTTGGTTTTGTCTTCAAACCTCTTGCATTACAGAATGAGGTAAGGTCTTCCACATCCATAAGGTCCAGTGATGTGTGTCCGCCACTCATATGGAAGTGTGGCTCTTTGGTAAACTCCAACTTGATATCGTCCGGTGTGTAAAGCACAATCTTGTTGTGAAGTTTGAAGTGTTTCTCAAAATAATCCTGTGTAAACATTTGCATATCCTCCTAATTCTCTGTTTCCTCTGCGTATCCTTTACTGATACAGTAGCCGATTGCCTCGGTACGGGTTTTGTAGTACATCTCCTGTGAACCATCAATCACATAGTAATGAGGTGGTTCTGCCGACTTGCTCATAAACACTCCGACAAGGCTGTTATCCGGTTTCATATACACACGAATGCACTTGTACTTCTCTGTGTCACAATCGCCGGGTAGTAAATGTAACTCTTCGGCACTTCCCCAAATCTTGACCATAAGGCATTCCTCCCTTCTTGCATTTTCACAATCGGGGCATTTTGTGGCTAGTCCATATGGTGTTTTCTATAATGTTTTTTCTTATAGGATTTACCATTCTGAATAGCCACATATTGCCCCTAGCTTAAGAAATCTACCTTAAGCCTGTATCCTATAAGCATTGTGGTTTTCTCTCCACCAGCTTTCGGACGCTTTCTGACTACTTTTCCGAATTTGCGTAACTCCTGATTGAAGTTTCTGCTGTTCTCGGAGTAACAGCCATTCTCATCACACCACCTTCGGTATTCATCGTAAACCTGTGATGTTCTGACCTCTGCGGTACCATCTTCGATAAGCCTGTCATCGGCAAACTGCGTAACCTTATCACTTTCGTGATAGTAGGCTGCCGTTGCCTCAAGAACTGATTTAGGTGGTTGCAGACCTTCCTTCTGCAAAAGTGCATATCCGTCTAGTAACCAGTTGAGAACTGCACTCTGTACTTCCGGCTTTCTGAATTCTGCCTTTAATCCTTTATCCTGTTCCCAAGGTTCAAAGTGTCTTTCAAACGGCACTATCAGAACTCTGTCACTTGTAAACACTGTCATATCCGTAATTACAGGCAGATAGTTGGTATTCACATATAGCTTGAACTGTGGTCTGAAATCAAAACTGTTCTCATGCAGAAAACGAGCATTCAAGGTATCACTACCCGTCATCGTTTTGACCTGTGCTGCGTTAAGCAGAAGACCTCTGCCCGGCTCGGATATGTTGGCAAATCGTATGCCTGCAAGTCTTGCGATATCTTCTGAGGGGTTCTGGCTGTTAGGGTTATACTTGGTCGCTATGGTTTCTGGTCTTACTGTTGCTCCGTAATCTCCAAGTGTGATAAGAACAGTCTCCATAAGAGTTCCCTTACCATTTCTCATGGTTTCTCCGAAATAGAAGAACATGCACTCAAACCTTGTATCACCACTCAAGCCGTAGCCCAATGTTTTCTGAAGGAATCTTGCCCTATCCTTATCCCGGCAGGTAATTTCATCGATGAACTCTTCAAAACGTTCCGACCTTGCTGACGGCACATATTCCACGGGCGAGATTTTGGTAACGAAGTCATCTGCTCTGTGTTCTCTGAAAGTTCCGTTCCGCAAATTAAGTGTTCCGTTCTTACAATTGAAGAGATAAATATCTCCATCAAACTTCTCAATTGGCACCGGGTACACGCTTTGAGCATCACTAAGGTAGACCGAACGATAACCTCTCTGCTGCCACTTTCTCACAACATTTTTAATGAAGTTGTTTCGCATATCTTCGTCCTTGATAGTCACGGAATGGATGAGCAATGCATCAGCCAAATCTTTAGCAAGTTCCATAGCCTTAAGCGAACCAATATCTGCAACCCAGCGGGTGCCATCGTAGATAAACCACTTCTTGCGTTCCGGCACATATCTTGCAATGTCCTTAAACACATCAGCGAAAAGCCTTCCGTTTCCAAGGTCACCTTCCTTGTAAAGTCGGTTTGATTCCGGCATGAACTCCGTAAGACGAATCGCAAGTTCGTTGAAGTCCTCACGGGCATCTCCTACATCAACAGGTTTGTAAAACTCTGTGGCTCTTGCTATGGCATTTCGTATGGTCAGATTTCCATAAGTATCAGCACCATGAAGCTCATCCCACTTGTCACGAATAAGAGCAGATTGCCTAAAAAGCCTGTCCATCTGTTCCTCATCACCACCACACCAGAATGCGAGTATCATACAAAGTGCTGCGTCAGCCTCACTGTGCGATTTACCTTCCGGTATCTCACCTTTCCACAAAGCTTTTGTCTTTTCTGCATTTTTTGAAGCAAGCATTTTCTCGATTACTGACTCATCGGAAAGGTAACTCCCCGGAGCCTCGACTTTTGGCTTTTCAGCTGACGGTCTTATCATGTACTTTTCAAGAATAACCTTAAGTGCATCTGTACATTCGTTGACGTCACAATCATTGATTGCATTACCTGTAGTCACTATGAACTTCGTGGTTACGCCCGCCGGATAAATCTCAAGTCCGTATGCGCGATTGTTGATGTAGTAGCGTTCCTTGTCATAAACAAGACCAGGTGCCCTTGCCCAGATATGGACTCCCGTGCCGGAAATACTGAACTCTGCATATGAACCAAGTGAATCAACAATCTCGGCAGCCATTGCACTCAGCTTTCCGTTTTCCACGCAATCATCAATGTCGATTGCAATATTGTCATCGAATAAGCCTATGCCGATTCCGTCATACCCACCCTTATCAAAAACCTTCATTACATTCTCAAGGCTTGTGAAATGATTAGGGTTAGTAGGGTCTGCTCTTGCTCCATTCGTTCTGTATGGCACCTTATCCTTCTTATCCTTGCCCGGTTTCTGCTCAAGTTTCATCAAGCAGAAATATGGTTTGCCACGCAGCCTGTTTGGAATTTTTGATAAATCCATGTTGTATGCCTCCTTTGTGTTGTTCTCATAGACGGGAAAAGTTACAACCCCTTTCATATTCCTTTGGACAGGAAATCTGATTTTGAACGAAAGTTTTTTATCCTTTCACATTCCTATGGACACTTTTTTCTGAAATGGGCGGGATATTTTTTTATTTTTCGCATTACTCTGGACAGAAATTTCTAAAATGACTCGTTTTCCCTCGCACTTTTATTAGTAAGGAATTTCTGCCTTTTCCTATCCGAAGAAAAATTTCTTCTCCCCTCTAATCCTCCCAATTACAGTTAGGTGGATTTTGAACTACAGTTTTTGAAAAATAATTTTCTTTTCTCTATCCTTCGGGAAAAACATGACCAAGTGACCTAGATAATATTGAAGAATCTGTCCTTCTAATCCTTAAAAGAGAAAACTTATGGAATTTAACGATAAGAAATGAAACTGAAAATATGCTTATCCGAAAATAAGGAGCAACCTTTCGGTCACTCCCTACTTTATATAATATTTTTATTAATCCATAAGATCAGCAAACTCTGAATTACACACTTTTTTACACTCTCTTTGCTAATGGAATATCTCATTTTCAATTTCGTGAAAGTGCGCGTTTGTGGGGGTATCGGTCTCCAAATGCAACATCTGAAGAGATTACTCCACGCCATGCCAATCTCTTCACGTAAAAATTTCATAATCTCTTTTAAAATATTGTTGTTTTTAAGCAACAATTATGGTATCCTATTCTCGTATTCTTTTAAGAAGGGATGATTAACATGAAAACAATACTTAAATGGCCTGGAGGAAAAGAAAAAGAACTTCCAGTCATCAGAAAATATAGTCCAACCTATTCTGGACGCTTTGTTGAGCCATTTGTTGGTGGCGGTGCCGTATTCTTTGATACTAGCACAGAAAAATGTTGCATCAACGATAAATCCACCGAACTAATAAACTTATACAAATGCGCAAGAGAAAAAGATGAAGATCTAATAAAGTATTTACAATTAGAAATTGATGAGTTCACTTCATTAGGAACATTTGTAGACAATCACCAAGAAGAAGTTTTAGATCTTTATCTTTCCAAGATTACTGTGGATAATTTTATTAAAAAACACCACGATTTCTTCTCTACATTAGCTGAAGGCTATGATAAAGTTTTCATCAAGGAACTCAAAAAAAACCTTTCAAGCAAAATTTCACGTTCAGCAAAACTTGAAAAAGAAAATGGTGTTATTCCTGATAGTGATAGACTTGATAATATTGAAGCAGCAATGAAATCCGCCTACTATATGTACATTAGATATTTACAAAATCATTTATCTATTCTAAGTAAAGGTAGACAGGCTGCTGTATTTTTCTTCATTAGAGAATACTGTTACTCTTCCATGTTTAGATACAACGGAAAAGGAGAATTTAATGTTCCATATGGGGGTATTTCATATAACAGAAAAGATTTTCAAAAGAAAGTTGACTATCTACTTTCTGAAGAAATGACAGCAAAACTCCAGAGTGCAGAAATATATTGTGAAGATTTTGAAGTTTTTATTAATGAACTAAATTTGACAGAAGATGATTATATCTTCTTAGACCCACCTTATGATACCGACTTTTCTACTTACGCTCAAAACGAATTTGGACGTGAAGAACAGAAACGCCTATGCGAATGTCTCAAGCGTACACGAGCTAAAATATTACTAATAATAAAGAATACGGATTTTATTTATGACTTATATAAAGACGATTTCAATATAACAAGCTTTGATAAGAAGTATATGGTCAGCTTTATGAACAGAAATGACCGAGATGTTGAGCACCTAGTGATAACCAATTATTAATAATACAATGAGCTCGTCAGCATATAACTGATGAGCTCAAATTATTTTTACAATGCTTTCTGCTTAATAAATGCATCGAGTGTAGCCTGTCCTGTAGCAGTGATATTCAAAATACCAGAATTATAAGAAACTAATCCACGAAAAATAATATTATTTGTTGAATCGTTTCTGTGACTGATAATATTTCTTACTATCTGGTCAATAGCCGTATCATTTCTATCTACTAACGGAGCTAAATTAACTCCTCCCGGCTCTGTATAATGCCAAATATAATTCTTTAATTGACTTGTATCAATATTGGGATGCTTATCCAATATGTATAATACAATAAAATCCAAATCTCTTTCTCCAATTTTACCATAATTAGGCATTCCTATTATCCTCCTCAATCAGCATATTTTTTGTTTTATCAATTCTTCCTTTTGCTGCTTCAAAAAAAGCAACATCAATCTCACATCCAACAAATGACCTATTCAATTCTTTGGCAACAACACCTGTCGAACCTACCCCCATAAACGGATCAAAAATCACATCCCCCTCGTTACTAGCTATTTTCACAAGATGTCTTAGTAACTTTAATGGTTTTTGAGATGGATGTTTAGGCTCTTTTAATCGTTCCTTTCCCATGCATATAGGACATTCAAAATAATTATGCATTTCATTTTGCGTTAAAAAATTCCATTTGTGCTTTTTATTCCATAAGCATACAATCATTTCACAACTATTCAAAAATCCATTCTTAAATATCTTTGGCATAGGATTAGTCTTGTGCCATATGAAATACTGAAATGTGTCAAATTCTGAATCAAATGCTGCATGCCATTTTCCCATTAAGTTGTAACTTGTAAAAATAAAAATATTACCATCTGGTTTTAATATACGTTTAAATTCATCTACAAAATCAAATGGGTTTATTTCTTTTAAATCCCATTCTCCCAAATCATTATTAACAGCACTCCTTCCCGGCAATGGAATATTTCCCGTTGAATATTGGGCTATATTATATGGTGGGTCTGTTAAAATTAAATCAACAGAGTTACTTTTTATTAATTTAATATATTCTAAGCAATCTCCATTGAATAAAATATAATTACTGTCCTGTTGCAATTATTTCTCTAACTCTAGCATCACGAAATGACGTTGCATACAGTTGAATAAACCTCTCATACGTCAAATCTTCTGGTAGAATCTCCTCCCAGAATTCTTTTCCAATGACCTTATGTTGGTCATCTAATATAGAAAAAATAGAACCTTCCGGTGCATTGCCTTCACCTCGATTATTATAACAAGTTGCAAACTTTGAGTTGCAGTTACTTATGAAAGAAAACAACTGTTCAAGTCTTAATACTTCATTTCCGTTTCCTATTTTATTCTTTGTATCAAGATTTCCACCTGCTTTAATCTCATACACATGGAACCCACCATTTGTATCAATAAATAATAAATCATACGGTATTGACTTACCTTCTATTTCATTTCTATTCGCTTCCTCAAATGCAGATAAAAAAATTCTTTTCATTTCATCAACATTTATACCAGTGAAACTTGTTTCTGATACAAAAAAATCATCTGTTGAATTCTCATATTTTTTCTGCAAAGTCTTGCTCATTGTGGTCATCAAATCATTTCCCCAACATACTTTTTGAGTCATTCCCCACTCAATAGGATATGAAACCAAAGTCATGGTAAGCTTATCCTCATTATCGGAAAACATAATAACATTTGGTACTTTCTCAAATCCAAATCTATATCTTGCTATGTAAAATGCTATTTTCTGTAATCTTGTACCTAATTGTGAATCAAGGCTTCGTCCAACTGCCATATATTTTTCTTCAACACCCTCAAACAAAACAAATGGATTATTACCACGTTTTTCTATATTCTTATCTGAGTTTTTAGATACATTTCTAGCCATATTACTCAATTGATTTTCGATAAAAACCTTTAAGTCATCTTCAAACATTTATTTCACAGTCCTTCTTATCATCTCTTTTATTCTTGAATTAAGGTCAAGTTCCTCTAATGCCATTTTGTATAACTCTGTGAAACGCTCATATGTAATTCCGTCTGGAAGAATTGTATTCCAGAATTTCTTCCCAATAAGGAACATCTCAGGGAAAGCCATATGTTTCTTAACTGCCCCCGTCCATGTATTTCCTTCTCCATTTTTATTATATAATGTAGCAAAATATGCCTTTGAATTAGGAACATTTAGTCCAGCATAAATTGTAAGAAGCTTTTCAACATTTGCAGGCGCATTTGAACTATCTAAATCTCCACCGGCTTTAAGTTCAAGTACAACCCAGTCCTTTCCATCAAAGAAAGCCAAATCAACAGGTTTTGTGTGATATCCTGCAGTTTTATATCTCTGAACCATTGGAAGTAACGACATAATGCTACTTTGAGTAACCCCACTTTCTGCTCTCGAACTTCCCTTACCAGATGCCACATTTGTTGCTCTAAATGTAGATATATTTCCTCTTAGGTCTCCATTATCTGTATCAATATCTGTAACAATTATCTGTCCGCTAATTGTGTTAGGGTTGATATTATGTTTTACATTTCTTGGATTAACAATTGTAGGCACATTTTCTTCTCCAAATCTCAATCTAGCAATTCTTTTTGCACATGTCTCAATAGCAAATCCACTCTTTGATTCAAAACTACTTACAAATACCATATTGGCTGTAATTGTTTCATCAAGCTGACTAAGCAAAAAATTGTATCTCTTCTTAACAAAATTTGTTTTGAAATCGCTTTCGATAGTTTCAATTAACTTTAAAAATTCCTCATAAACAATATTCTTAATCTGCATTTCTGTATTAGTCATCGCAGTCTCCTCCTATACCCTCAAATAATTCTGAAATAGTTACACCTAATCCATTTGCAATCTTCTCAATATTTTGCAAAGAGATATTCCTTTTCCCTGATTCAACTGTCGCAAAGTAAGTTCTGTCCATATCGATTTTTAGCGCAAATTTTTCTTGGCTCAGTCCTATCTCTTTGCGTAATTCTTTGATTTTTTCTCCAAGTTGCTTGGCTATCATCGACACAACCTCCTTCCAAACGACAAAATAATTCTATATCATTCTGTGTTTTTAAGGCAACGGGTTTTAAGCAACATTTACAAATAAGGAGCTATTCTATCGTCTGCAGCTGTAATATATTTATAATTCAGTTCGCTTCCTACAAATTTTCTACCATTTCTAATAGCAGAAACCCCTGTAGTTCCAACTCCCATAAAAGGGTCAAAAACTACGTTTCCAGGATTAGACGCTATTTTAATAAAGTGATCAATAAGATTTAAGGGTTTTTGAGCGGGATGAAAGGGGGCCTTCAGTCGCTCTGGATATGAACAAATCGGACATTCAAAGAAATTATGCATCTCTTCTTGTGTGGTAAAATTCCACACGTGTCTTTTGTTCCATAAGAATATGACAAATTCACAACTATTACAAAATCCATTCCTATAAACTTTAGGTACTGGATTAGTCTTATGCCATACAAACATCTGAAAAGTATCAAACTCCGAATCAAAAGCTCTATGCCAATCACCAATCTGATTGTAACCTGAAAAAATAATAATATTGCCTCTTGGCTTTATAATACGTTTAAACGCATCTACATACTCAACTGGATTAATGATTTTTTTATCCCAGTCAGCAATATCGTTATTTAATGTACTTTTTCCTTCTCGTGGAATGTTTCCAGTAGAATACTGCGAAATGTTGTAAGGCGGGTCTGTCAATATTAAATCCACAGATTGAGGGGGCATCCGCTTCATTAATTCATTACAGTCCTCATTGAATAATTTATAGATACTTGGGTTTCTAGATATCAATTAACATCCTTTCCCCAGTCGAGTTACTTTATTTTACTACTTTCAGCTTATATTACAACGGCTTATAAGCAACAAAAGCCACAAACCAGGTAGTCTTTCTACCAACGATTGTGGCTTTAACATCTATATTCATCCCTAAGTAGTCCATTACTACTAAGGATTTCTCCCCACACATTTGCCTTTATCCCGATTCTGCCCATGTGCCTTAGTAGTCTAAACCGTAGTATTTATGCGGTTTCCCGCCACATTTTGCCCTGTGTTGCCCCACTTTGCAAAGCCCTGCATTATAGTAAAACTGGATTGCCGTGGCAGATGAATAATATTTTAATCATAGTTTTGATTTACTCCTTTTTGCCCGGAAATGCCCTGTTTTGCAAGGGTTATCGGGTATTTTGTGATTTGCTCTAAAATTACGGAATGTGGCAAATCAGAGCAGAATTGAGCATGTTATTACTACCTGTTAGTAGTAAAATTGGTAGTAAAATGGGGTTGGCTTACTACTAAGGATTTTTATTTTATTCTCCAAGTGCCACTTCTTGAACTACCAACTCTTTCTATGATACCTTTCTCTTGCAAGGTATTTAACACCCTTACAACTGTTCTCTCTGTGCATCCTAACAATTCCGAAAGTTGTTTTCTATTCACAGCAGGATTCTTCTTAATTGCATCAAGAACTAAATTTTCTCTCCCACCGATTGCACACTTACATATCGGACATTCCTCCTTTTTATCTGAAGCACCATGATAGTTACAATTGTTGCACTTAACCTTTTCCGTACCTATCTGCTTCTCTAAATCTTCAGAAGCTTTATATCCACTTTGTGTTACACGATATAGAAAATTATTATCTGTGGTAATCAAACCATAATACTCTAATTTAGTAAGTGCATCACTCCATTTTGCAATTGCTCTATTATCCAATGAACTACAATCAACAAAAGATGTATTATCTATGGAAATCGAATACGATTCTAACGAAGTTGAAACTTGCAATATACCTGAAGCATTACATACAGTAATCAACAATGCAATTGCATCACTTCCTAACCTAACAGTTTCCATTGTGTTATCTTCTTCATTTTTTATTCCATTATATTTTTCCAAACGTATATTTATTTGTTCATAAACATCCTCTGCTGGAATATTCCTATCAGAAATAATATGTAAAAATGAACCTATTTCATCTTTTATTCTTGATATTTTCTTCAAATCTTCAGCCTGACTACTCACGGTTTCTGGAGGTAATGTTTTTATCAGTTCCGTAATATTGGTATATTCATCATTCCAGTATTTTATATACGTTATCTGCTCTTTGGTTCCAAATATATTAATGTCATCCGCTAACATTATCATAGTTTTTTCCAACCAATTGTCATCTTTTAATAATTGCAACACCTCATACATACACGCAACAGATTTTAAATAATTTTCAGAGATTACAAGAATTGCAAAATCCTGTTTTCTAATGCTATTCATAAACTCAGTTATACTTTCCCACGCGCCAATTTCTCTTGTATCTCTTTTAATATATGCTCTTCCATTAATTTGCTTTTCTAACTCATTGACAACATCACTTTTATCTCTTTTATATGATATAAAGACTGTAGGCCTTTCCATTTTTTCATCCCAGCTTTCTTCTTTTTAATAAAAATCCCATTAAATTATAACCGAAAAAAAGAATAAGCGCCACAAAAAAATAACGCCCCAGCCATAAGCCAGAGCGTCCTCTATCTTCTATATTAAATTGCTTTAAACATCTTCTGCGACATTGGTTTCTCATTCTTCTGTTCAATCTTGTCACGCGTCAAATTATAATTCTCTCCTGTCGCAATCCTGCCGCAGATTAAATCC
>NZ_LNAM01000208.1 GCF_001461035.1 Acetivibrio ethanolgignens
TGGAGCAGATGTAAGAGTTGGAAGTTGCAAATGTCTGCTTAATCAGCAGACACTATTTAAATCTGGATTTTAATGACAGGTTAAACATCTTGGCACAGCGGCTCTATGAACGGTATAAGGGAAACGGAGTTATTGATGGAATCAGAGATATGCGGATTGATGGAGTGAGTGCAGGAGTGTCAGGAATACCAGAGGACTATGATATGAATGGTATGATAAGCGGAGCAGCAGAGCCGAGAGCACTGCCGGCTTCTTATGACAGTATATGGCTTTTTTATCATGGAAAGTCAATTCATCTGTCCTTTTTGGGTTTTCACAGCTATCGGGAGCTGATACGGGTCTGCCGGAATATTTACCGCTATAATAACCCAGAGCAGTTGTCTGCTGCTAAAGGCTACACGGTAAATGAAATGATGGATGGAAGCCGTGTGGCGGTGGCACGGCCACCTTTTTGTGAATCCTGGGTACTCTTTGTGCGTAAATTTGATACCGTGCTTCAGGAGGACATCCATAAGCTGATTACTGATCAGAATAAGGAGCTTCCGATTACAGTGATGAAGTGGCTGATTAAAGGCTGTCAGGTTACAGGTATCACCGGAGAGCAGGGCTCCGGTAAGACGACTCTTTTAATGTCCTTAATAGGCTTTATTCCACCATCCTATAATCTGCGGGTACATGAGTTGTCCTTTGAACTGCACTTAAGACGTATTTATCCTGACAGAAACATCGTGACTTTTCGGGAGACAGCAGATGTTTCGGGACAGGAGGGATTGGATTTTTCTAAAAAAAGCGATGGTACAGTAAGCATTTTAGGTGAGGTAGCAAGCAATCCCATTTGTTGCTGGCTGATTTCCATGGCACAAGTAGCCTCTTTATTTACATTGTTTACACATCATGCCAAGACAACAGAAAATCTGGTAATTTCCATGCGAAATGCTCTTTTACTGGAGGGAGGCTTCCATGATGAAAAAGCAGCCTGCCGCCAGGTGACAGAAGCGATTCGTTTTGATGTACATATGAAAAAAGGGATGGACGGGCACCGCTACATTGAACATATCAATGAAATCGTACCGGAAGGAGATACTTTTTCTGTACGGGAGCTGGTTTGCTTTAGAGAAGGAAGATATGTAAAAGGAGAGGGCTTTAGCACAGACAGTGTGGAAGATATTAGTTTTCATCTGGAACCGGCAGAGAGAAAGGATTTTCAGAGATTTATAGGAGAGTGGGAGAATGAAGGATTGGTATCAGCTTCTACAGAGGCTTCCCTGGGTGCGGGGGTATCTTAGTGAACTTCAGCATATATATCAGATTATAAAGCCTGCAGACGAGATTACCGTTGAAAAGTCTGTAAAGAGGGTTTTAAAGGGTAATCTACTTTTGAGCCTTATTCTGGCAGGTATTTTTCTGAGCTTTCGGGGTGCTACGGTATATTTATATGGAATTTTATTTATGACGGCGGTTATTGTAAACCGGCAGTGGGTAAATCAGCGCCTTCTGAAAGAAGAAAAACGGCTTTTGGAGCAGCTGGAAAAATACCTGGGAGATGTGAGACACCATTATCATACAGGAGGCCTTATTGAAGAAGCAGTATATGATTCTCTGGAACAGGCACCGTATGAAATAGCTCTTCATATGCATCAGATTTATGATGTCCTTACGGAAGAGGACAAGGAAGCAGATATAAGATATCGGGAATTGGCACCCAACAAGTTTCTGACGACATTTCTGGCTTTGTGTCAGATTACGATAGAATATGGTGACAGTATTTGGGATGGGAGTTCTTTGTTTTTAACAAATTTAAATTATCTGCGGGAGGAGATACGAATAGAGCTGTTAAAAAGGGAAAAGGCTGCCTATGTGTTCAGTGGACTATTCTGGATTAGCCTTTTGCCGGTATTCTTTTTAAAGGTTATTGAAAACTGGGGAATTCAAAATCTTCCTGAGCTTGAAACGTATTACCATGGTACCTATGGGATTATTGTATCTTTTGTGATTTTTTTGGGCACCTTCGGTTCCTGTCAGCTGATTGGCAGGTTAAAAGCCTTTGAAAGCTGTTATAAAAATCATTATTTACTGGAAAAAATAGGAGGAATTCCATGGCTGCAGCAGAGAATAAAAGCATGGATTTTTACACATCCGAAAAAATCAGCAGAAGCAAGCCAGATTTTGCAGAAATGTGAAACAGGCTTAAGATTGCCGGAGTTTATTGTGAAAAAGCTACTTTATACAGCTGGTGGAGCAGGTATTGTATTTATTATGGCACTTCACATCGGTCTTTTAAAAAATTTGTTCTGGCTGCCTGCTTTTATTCTCGCCGGTGTATGCAGTTTTTTTGCAGGCTTTTTAGCAGGAAAGCTTCCGGAGGTTTTTTTAGCACTTCAGCTTTTTCTTGGAAAACGGGAAAAAGAAGATGAGGTTTTGCAGTTTCATTCCATCATTATTATGCTGATGCATTTGAAACGAATGAACGCAGAGACAATTCTTTGCTGGATGGAAAATTTTAGCAGATTTTTTAGAGGTTCTCTGGCAGAGTGTGTAGATAATTTTTCCTGTGATAATGAAGGAGCCTTACTGCTATTAAAAGAAAGGGAACCATATCTTCCATTTGTACGGCTGGTAGAGAATCTTGAGGCCTGTGACAGAGTAGGAGTAGAAAAGGCTTTTGATGAGGTAGCCGGACAAAGAAACTATTTTTTGGAGAAGAGAAAACAGGATAATGAAATTGCAATTACAGAAAAAGGAGCACTTGCCCGTGTTGTAGCATACCTTCCTATGGTACTGACGCTTTTATTATATTTAATTGTACCTTTTGTACTGGAGAGTATACTTCAGCTGTCAGGCTATATGTCACAGGTAAGTGGACAATAAAAGAGGAGGAGAACAATGGAAAACAGTTTAAAGGGGCTGCTTTTGGCAGCAGGAACAATTATTACCTGCGTGATTGTTGGGTTGGGGTTTTATATTGCGAGAGAAGCAAGAGATACGGCAGCCAATGGGGCAGGGCAGATTGCCAGGCTTAATGCAGAGTTCAACGAAAGTGATAAAGTCATTTATGATGGGCTGCAGGTATCCGGAAGTGAAGTGATTAATGTAATAAATAAATATAAAAATGATTTGCTTTGCATCGAGGTAAAGACGAAAAAAGGAACCAGTTACTATAATCATACCTTGAACCGGGAACGTACAGCACTTTCTGATGGCACAGGGGCATCTGTAAAGGCTGCTCAGGATCGCCTTAGTGAGACCTATATTAATCCGAACGGGCAGTTTAGAGGAAGTGTTGTGAGAGACAACAATAATACAATTATTGGAATTTCCTTTGAGCAGGAGGTGTAATAGATGGAAAATGGCCTTGAGCTTTTTTATGAGGGATTTGGAGCAACCTTATTTTGTATGGCCGTTGCTGTCATGCTGTATATCTTTAGCAGTCTCCATGGTACAGAGGAGATGTTAAAACAGAATCTAGAGGAAAATCATATTATATCTGTTACGGTGATAGAATGACAGAAAAAGGAGAGGACAGACAGTAGATGCACGGATTTGAAAAGATGGTAGAGATGATAGTAACAATCGTGCTTTTATTTTTAGTGCCGATTCAGTATGCCGGTGCAAAGGCAGATATTTTAAACCGAAGCTATGTGATGACAGAAACGGCTTATCTTGTGGATTCTGTAAGGACAACAGGAAAATTAACCAGACAGATGTATGAGGAATATGAAAAAAAGCTTGGGATTACCAGACAGGTCTATGAAATTGAACTGGTGCACTACAAAAAGCTTTTAAATGAAACGAAGGAAGGCTATCAGACGTATTTTCAAGGAGTTTATACAGCGGATATCAAAGAGCAGCTTTTTTTAGAGACGGGCAGTTATGAACTTTTGGCAGGAGATTTTTTTCGGGTTCAGGTTAATAGAGTCAGTTCTTCCCTGGCAGAACGCTTTTCCTTGTTTTTCGGGCTGCAGGATGGGAGAACTGATTTAAGTGTAGAGGCTGTTTATGGAGGGAGAGTGCATAATGAGGCCCGCTAGCTTTGGAATCGTCTTTGCAATGCTTTTTTTATGCTTTGCAACAATAAGTGATCATGGTACAGCTGCTTTGCAGGAAATCAGTTTTTTAAGAATCAATTACAATAACTGTCTGGATAGTGCAATAGAGGATGCGATGACGGAAAGTGTAGAGATAGATAACGGACGCCAGGTAAGGCTGAATAAAGAGGAGGTGGTGGATAGCTTTTTTACAGCCATGGCAGTAAATTTTGATGCAATGGAGAATTCAGGCAGAAGAGAGCTTTTAAAGGCCTGTGTGCCGGTAATTGCTTTTGTAGAGAGAAGTAAGGTTACCTTCTTTTATGATTTTTTAAATGAAGGTAACACTCGTGAGGTATGGTTTGAAAAGAAATGGAAAGATTTTAGGATTTATTTTACTCTTACTGATTATATTCGTGTGGAAAATATGGAAACAGGGGATGCTCTGGAGGGAGATTTTCACGATATTGGAAAGGTGTATGACATTCCATTCTTTCAGGAAGAAAGCTGGTTTTCTGAGGAACAAAAAAGGCTTACACGGGAGGTATTATTAGAAAATCTGGAGGAGATAGTCAAGGAGCACAATGTGGCAGTAAAACGGTTGGGGATACAGTATCGTTTTTTTCTTCCGGTAATAAAGGATGAGGAATGGTATCGGGAAATTGACCAGATTAGTATGCTGGTGCTGTTTCAGGGATATCCGTATGGAAACCATACGATTGGATATTATAACAGAATGGCAATTGGTGGTGCTGAGATTAAAAAGAAGGGATATGAGTATAGATGAAGAAAACCATAGCAATGCTAATAGCTTTAGTGTTTTTAGGCGGAATTTATGGAAATCGAACTGTGGAGGCTGTAGAACTGGAGGGAAAAACGAGAGAGGAAGCAGCGGTCTGGGTATGTCAGGAGATGGAAAAACAAGGAGAAAAAAAGAATGAAAAGCTCCTTGATGTAATTGAAAAGGAAAAGCGGATATCAGACTTGAACCGTATAAAAAAGGAAAACCGGGAAGCAGTGCTTTTAGCCTATCATTGGGGGATTATGGGAGGCAGCAGTAATGGCAGTTATAGTAAAAGCAGAAGCTTTCAGGGAAGCCAAAAGCTTACCCTAAAGGAATGGAAGGAAATAAAAGTTAGAATTCAGAAGCCGGAAAAGCGTCTGAAGCTGAGCCCGGATGGGCAGCTTTGCAGAATGACAAGGCTGCCTTCCAATTATAAAAAATTTCCGTATATTTTGGATAGCTATCCAAACAGCTATTATGAGAGTACCTTTGATTATGAATGGTATGCAGATAAGCTAAAGGAGGGAAAGGATTATGTAAACCCTTCGAAGATGGATAAAGCGAAATTCATAAGCTGGAATAAAGAATATCCACTCTCTGAAATTAGGGAGAAATACGGGGAAGACTGGAAAAAATGTATTGAGCAGAATCTAAAAACCCGTCTGAATGTGGACTATCGAAAGGTTTCAAAGGATTTTACTTGGTTTAACAATTTGCGAAATACATACTATCTTTATGGGGATTGGGAACAGGATTTGCAGAAAACAGAAGAAATTGAAGAATACATAGAAAAAATAAAGAGAAATAAGGTAATTATTAAGGGTACGGTAGATATAGACAGCTCTACCCTTTATAAGAGCCTTACCGGTTATTTTATGAGAGCGCATATCAAATTTAAGATTATTTCTGCAAAGGAGATTCCTAAGGATCAGAGAGAGCTTTTCTTTGGAAGCCATGTGTACTTTAAAAATCTGAAAAAAGGAGTATGGAGAGAGGCCGTTGTAGATATTGGTCTTGCTACGGCAAATTTTTGCTCTGATGGAAGAGATTTTGCGGTATTTACAGATAATCTGGTAGATCCTATGAAGAAATAAGAGGAGGTTGGGATGAAGCGGTTTATTGAACTCTTTATAATAGTAACAGCTGTTATTTTTATAAACAAGACGGCCTTTGCAGGAACAAATATTGCTTATATAAAAGATGGAGATATTGTTTTTGAAACAACAGATACCATTGCAACCTCTGGTATAAGATGGAGTGAGGTAGGTTTTACTCTGCGAAGGGACAGGACAGGCGGGAATCCAGTAAAGGATAGTAAATATGGGACGCTTTGGTTAAAGGAGAAATACCGTAGTAAAAAGGATAATGGTGATGGTACCTATCGTGTCAGCTTTACCATACCGAAAAAGGATACGGAGACCGTTCTTTCAGAAGCAGGTATTCTGAAGGGGAAGGGGGATATTCTGTATTTAAATGGTATTTTTAAGGTGATTCGATATGGGAAAACAGATAAGAAATATTATAGAACTTTGTCTGGAATAAAGGGGGCAGCTGGTTGGAGAAATAAAAAAGACTTTGATGAGCTTTTTGATATAAAGGTAGTGTTTAAGGCTCCAGAGCCGCCAGAAGAAAAGCAGGAGAAGGAAAAGATAAAAAAGGAGGGAACAGGAGAGGCAGCACCCTTTGCAGTAATCGGAGCAGGAGAACTGGGAAATGAGCCCTTTGATGTCACAGAAGGAGTACCTGTAGAGGAGTCTCTTTATTGTACTGGCTGGACAAAGGAATATATACGTTCTTATGAATATAAAAGAGTGCAGGGAGAAAAGATATATCCAGTAACGGTAAATAGAACTTATCAGCTTTCCTGGACAGAAAAGAGAATGGTTCCTGATGGCAATAAAGGAGAATTGAAGGAAATTTCTGTCCCAAGGAGTCGAAGTCACACAGTTTCCAGTGAAGTATATGTAAAACGAAGATATTCTTATTGGAAAATTGAAGATTTATATGTGGGAATACCGGAGCAGATGCTTGTATATAATGGGGCTCTGCCTGGAGAACAGGTGGTGATGGAGCCGGTAAATTATGAACCACCGACAGTTGATTATGAGTTGTATTCTAAGAAGGAGCATATTCAGGAACCATCCTATAATAGAATCTTACAGCTACCAACAAGGTATATTTCCGGTAGTGATTTTGCACCAGAAGTTCCTAGTGAGAATTTTCAGGCCTATGCAGAGTCTGAGATTCCTGAAATACGGGTGAGAAATGATTTTCTCTCAGTAAAAGGTGAGGTGCTTATGGAGCCTGTTTGGCAGGAGATGAGCACAGAAAATCCAAAAGAATTTCTAGAGGCAGGAGAACAGACTAAGGATTTTGTATTTTTAAAGCAGGGACTTTATTTGCCGGTAAAACGGCCAAATGGTACTTATACATCTTCTGGAAAAGTGATATATAAGCCACTAATTGCTTTAAAAAAAGAAAATGAAAGGAGAAGAACCTTTCCTATTGAAGAAATCAATCCTGTATTTGTTCATACCCCTGTGGTATGTGATGGGAGTGTAGAGGATAAATATAGGGAATGCCAGATGCTTTTTCCGGATCAGGAAAGAGGAGCCCTGATTCTTGGAAAAAGCTTTCAGGTCACTTTATCGGCAGAAGGACATCACCGGAGTATTCTTGGATATTTTTATCAGGATTACAGTCGGTACATAAAGAGGCGGCAGGTAAAGTTCCCATTTGAGGTAATTTATCAGGGAGAAACAAAAAGTAGCAATAGCTGGGTGGAGATAGGAGAAAATGCTACGTTTTACCTTCCTATGCAGGTGGCAGAAGGAAAGTACCGGATAGAATTTCGCTGCGTGGCAAAAAATGGGGAAATAGGTGATGGAGAAGAACGCTGGGCTAATCTGTCAGAAGAAAACTATGTTGCAAGGGACTGGGTTGATGTAGAGGTTTCCGGGCAGTTAAGAGACTTTAAAGTGTATGATATTTCTGATTATCCACTGTGGCAGAAAGTATTCCGAAAAGAAAAATCATTGGCTTTGACGGGCTTTTCTTTTCCGGTAAAAAGCCTGCCAATCAAGACAGGAAGTCATCCTTATTTTTCAAATATCAAGGGAATTAAGCCTGGATATATTCTTCGTATGAGTTGTCTTACTGTCGGAGAAATGGAAGATGCAGATGCTTATGTAAGAATTATTCCGCGATTTTATTATATTTCTGAGGATTTGAAGCAGCGACAGGAGGTAGATGTCTATTATACAGAAACAGTAGAGGGAAAGCTCAAGCAGTTGATAAAAATAGGAAGTGAAGATGACAGAAATAATGTAAAGAACATAAGGCTGGGAGATACCTATCTTAGTATTCCAACAATAGAATTACAAAAAACAGCAGAAAAGAAGCAGCTGCAGTTGAAAGAATTTTTACAGAAAGAGTATAAAAGCTTTACCTTTTCTAATATTATGTTGTCCAGTCAAATGCAGATACTTTGTGATACTAAGGGAGTACAAAAATGGTACTTTGAATACTATCTGCCATCAAAGCTGTATATTACGAGGAAAGACTTCTCACTCAATCAGGTGGAAAAAAGAAATAAGTTAAATTTACAGGAAGAATTTTGGCTGAAAGAGGGATTTCTAATACTTAACTTTGATATTGAAACGATTCGCAATGGAAAAAGATATTTAAGTTATCGAAATGAAAGTATGGCTCTACAGGGATATCGAAATCAGTGGTTATATGAAAAAAATGGAGAAATTACAGACCCCTATGCTCTGGGAGACGTAGCACAGCTTAAATTAAATCAGTCTGCAGCTATCGACTACCAGAGCAGAGGAACTCATTAATTTACTCCATAAGAAGGAAACGGTAAATTTAGTTCAAATAATTGTAAAAGAGCATCTACCACTCTGTGGCAAAGTTCAACAATATAGATACAGTCATATTGTGTTTCCTTAATCGTGTTTAGATATTTTTCGTGGGAAACTTTGATAAAAGCGATGATTTCGTCTGTGGTACGGAAGATATCATTTTTTTCGCGGACACGCTTAGCTTCTTCGCTTTTCACATAGTTTCGAATGGCATGTTTTAAATCTTCCTCATAAATACAATGCTCTTTTAAAGTTCCAGAAAAAATTTTGTTATGTGGAAAGGTAAAGTAATCAGCTACATAATGGGTAATCACGCCCAGGTGGCGGCAATAGTAACTGCTTAATCCCTTTTCAAAGTTATAGTTAATAGTTATTTTATCAATTTCTTTTCTTAAAATGTCAAGAGTTTCGTCAATCGAGTGCCTTCTTGTGATGAAAGAAGGGGTACAGTCAGGAAGAATGCTTCCAAGGTAAAAGGATTTCTTATGCTTTTGTAAGTATTCCATTCCGTTGCTGTTCATCAGATAACGGGCAACAGAAATATGAGATTTCTTTCTCATTGGATTCACCTCCACGGGGACTATTGTACTATTTTTTTTTCAAGACTGCAAGAAAAATAAAAAAGAATTAAAAAAAAGTTAAAAAATTGTTCATATTCTTGACATGGCTAATGTGATATTGTAAAATATCACAAAGATTGGAGATGATGTAATTGGACCCTAGTGACGTGACGCAGATAATATTTTTAATAATTTTGATTGCGTTATCTGCATTTTTTTCCTCTTCGGAAACAGCACTGACTGCAGTAAATAAAATTCGGCTGCGGAGTCTGGCAGAGGAAGGTGTAAAAGGTGCAAAAATCACCTATAAGCTGATTGAGGATCCGACAAAAATGCTGGGAGCTATCTTAATTGGAAATAATGTTGTTAATATTTTAGCGGCTTCCCAAGCAACTACCCTTGCCATCAATATGTGCCAGAGGATGGGCATGAGTAATAATGCCAGTGTTGGAATTGGTATTGCCAACGGTGTTATTACAATTTTAATTTTGATTTTTGGTGAAATTACACCAAAATCTCTGGCAACCCTATATGCAGAGCAGATTTCTTTAAAGATAGGGGGCATTATTTATTATCTTGGAAAAATTCTTACGCCGGTTATCTTTATTGTAAATAAGCTTTCTATAGGACTTCTGATGTTGTTTCGAATTGATACGACAAATAAGGTATCATCCATTACCGAGAATGAGCTTCGCACTCTTGTAGATGTCAGTCATGAGGAAGGCGTTATTGAAAGTGAAGAACGAAGAATGATTACAAATGTGGTAGATTTTGGTGATTCACTAGCAAAGGATGTTATGGTTCCACACATTGATATGGAGTTTGTCAATGTGGATGACACCTATGATGAACTTGTTGCAGCCTTTGAAAAGGAAAAGTTTTCAAGACTTCCTGTATATGATGAAACAAAAGACAATGTCATTGGAATCATAAATCTTAAGGATGTGTTTTTCTACAAGGACAAGCCGGAAAATTTCCATATCCGGGAGCATATGAGAGAGCCATACTTTACCTATGAATTCCAAAAAACTTCAGAACTTTTAATTGAGCTTAGAAAGGCTTCAGCAGCAGTAGCCATCGTTTTGGACGAATATGGTGCAACGGCTGGTTTGATCACTCTGGAGGATCTTCTGGAGGAAATTGTCGGAGAAATCCGTGACGAGTATGATGATGATGAAGTCGATCCGATTCAGAGCATTGGAGAGGACGAGTACATGGCTGAGGGAACGGCCAGGCTGGATGAAATCAATGAGGCGATTGGGCTTTCCTTGGAATCCGATGATTATGATTCGATTGCAGGCCATATTATAAACCTTTTAGAGCATTTGCCAAAGAAGGGCGAATCTGTTCAGGAGGGCAATATTTTGTATACAGTTGAGGAAATGGATAAGAATCGTATTGATAAGGTTCGTATTAAAAGATTTCCACTAGAAGAAAAAGAAGACGAGGATTAATCCTCGTCTTCTTCTTTCTGTACACTTAAAATCTGTCTCTTTCTAGCCATTTCGTCACTATCAAGATATTCATCATAGGTAGAAATCTTATCAATTAAACCGTTTGGTGTGATTTCCATAATACGGTTAGCAATGGTCTGAATGAACTGATGATCCTGAGAGGTAAATAAAACAACGCCAGGGAATTTGATAATTCCGTTATTCAACGCAGTAATGGATTCCATATCCAGGTGGTTGGTAGGTTCATCCATAATCAGTACGTTGGCTCCCATAATCATCATTTTGGAGAGCATAACACGAACCTTTTCACCTCCGGATAAGACATTGACCTTTTTCATACCGTCATCTCCAGCAAAGAGCATACGTCCCATAAATCCGCGGACATAAGTAACATCCTTTTCAGGAGAATAAGGCATCAGCCAGTCTACAATAGTTTCACTTCCGGAAAACTCTTTTGTGTTATCCTTTGGAAAATAGGACTGGGTTGTGGTAACCCCCCATTTGTAGGAGCCTTCATCCGGTTCCATTTCGCCAGCCAGGATTTTGAAAAGAGTAGTGGTAGCTAGTGTATTGTTTCCAACAAAAGCGATTTTATCATCATGGCCTACAATAAAGGAAATATTATCCAAGACCTTTACTCCATCGATTGTTTTAGAGAGGTTTGTTACGGTAAGAACCTCGTTTCCAATTTCGCGGTTTGGCCGGAAGTCAATATAAGGATATTTACGACTGGATGGTTTGATGTCATCCAGTTCGATTTTTTCCAAAGCACGTTTTCTGGAAGTTGCCTGCTTGGATTTAGAAGCGTTGGCACTGAACCGTTGAATAAATTCCTGTAATTCCTTAATTTTTTCTTCCTTTTTCTTGTTTGCTTCTTTCATCTGTTTAATCATAAGCTGACTGGATTCATACCAGAAATCATAGTTGCCGGCATAGAGCTGAATCTTGGCATAGTCAATATCTGCAATGTGTGTACAAACCTTATTTAAGAAATAACGGTCATGAGACACAACGATAACTGTATTATCAAAATTAATCAGGAATTCCTCCAGCCAGCGGATAGCATCTAAATCCAGGTGGTTGGTAGGCTCATCAAGAAGAAGAATATCAGGGTTGCCAAAAAGAGCCTGAGCCAGAAGTACCTTCACCTTCTGAGAACCGTTAAGATCCTTCATTATAGCGTAATGCAAATCTGTTTCAATACCAAGACCATTTAAAAGAGTAGCAGCGTCAGATTCTGCTTCCCAGCCATTCATAGTCGCGAATTCACCTTCGAGCTCACTTGCCTTAATGCCGTCTTCTTCTGTAAAATCTTCTTTCGCATAGATTGCTTCTTTTTCTTTCATAATGTCATAAAGACGTTGATTTCCCATAATAACAGTATCTAAAACAGGATACTCATCATATTTAAAGTGGTCCTGCTTTAAGAAGGAAAGACGCTGGCCAGGAGTGATGATAACATCTCCCTTTGTCGGCTCAAGTTCTCCAGTAAGAATACGGAGAAAAGTGGATTTTCCGGCACCGTTGGCACCAATAAGGCCATAGCAGTTTCCCTCGGTAAACTTAATGTTTACATCTTCAAATAATGCTTTCTTTCCTAAACGAAGTGTAATATTACTTGCTTGTATCATAATAAAATCCTTTCAATTTATATTGTCTATATGCATATCAAGTCTTATTTTACCGTAAAATCCATATTTTGCAAGTGCTTTTTTCAAAAGAATAAGATTTCTTAATAAAAGTGGTATCTTTTATTGACTGGAGAAAGGTAATATGCTATTATATATAGTAATCAATACTACGTTAGCTAGTAAAAGCTTTTACAGGAGGATGTTTTTTATGTCATATCAGATTATAGGAGATAGCTGCACAGATTTGACGAAAGAGCAAAAAGAATCGGGAGAATATAAGCTGGTGCCGCTTACTCTTGAGATTGGAGCAGACACCTTTGTAGATGATGAAAACTTTAATCAGAGCTTATTTATAGAAAAGATGAAGGCTTATCCAGACTCACCAAAGTCAGCTTGCCCGGCACCGGAGGCGTATATGGATCTTTTTGATAAGGCAGATGATATTTATGTAGTTACGTTATCTTCCCAATTGAGTGGTTCTTATAATAGTGCTGAGGTTGCAAGACAGATGTATCTTGAGCAGGAAACGAAAAATATTGCTATTATTGATTCAAAATCAGCGTCTGTAGGTCAGACCCTGCTGGCCATGAAGATAAAGGAGCTTGCCGAAGTGGGTCTTCCATTTGAAAAAGTAGTGGAGGAAGTATGTAAGTTCCGGGATGAGCAGGATACCATGTTTGTACTGGAGGATTTAGAGAATCTTCGCAAGAATGGGCGTTTATCGAATATTAAGGCTTTGTTAGCTAATGTGCTGAATATTAAGCCGGTAATGGGAGCAACACCAGAGGGAACGATTATACAATTAGATCAGACCCGTGGTATGAAAAAAGCATTGGTTAAAATGGCAGAATTAGCAGCAGAAAAGGCAATTCGTCCAGAGAAAAAGATTCTTGGTGTGGCACACTGTAACAATTATGAACTTGCTACATTTGTAAGGGATGAGATTATGAAGCGAGCAGGCTTTAAGGATAGTATTATCGTGGATACTGCTGGTGTTAGTACTCTGTATGCAAATGATGGTGGTATTATAATTAGTTTTTAAATGAGAAGCTTGAAAGCAGGCTATTTGGAGTAAAAAATGCTCGAAAAATATAAATATTACTTGCAAAAAGAAAAGAAATTGAGTATAATAGTAGAGCAGTGCTTTCGTGGCTCAGTTGGTAGAGCAACGCATTCGTAATGCGTGGGTCGTGGGTTCGAGTCCCATCGAAAGCTTATAAATTCTTCACAGAAGTGTTGCATTTTGCAGCACTTCTGTTTTTTCTATAGGAGATAAGGTATGCGTGTGGAAAGATTTAAAATGGAACGGCCAGGACTTGTAAAGCCGGGAGAAGAGGTAAGGATTACCGAACGTTTCTCTCCGGGAAGTTGGTATTATATTATTGAGCCTACAATAGCTATGTCTGGATGTTATAAGACAAAAGACAGAATCCTCTCTACCAAAGGAACTGTAAAAGAAGTCGAAGAAAACGACAGGGGCTTTTACATCATGGTAGAGGTGGAAAATTAATGGTGCTTATAATAAAAAATTGCAATCTGGGTACGATCTCTAAGACAAAGCTTTTCTAAAATTAAACTGATATAGTTTCGTATCGTGCCCTCACTCAGGCAGAGCTTTTCTGCAATTTCTTTATTGGAAAGTCCTTCTGCAATTTCGCAGATAATTTCATATTCTTTTTCAGAAATATCATAATCCTCATAACAGAACTGTTTTTCTGTCTGAGAAAGCAGTTCTGGGAGCTTATTTACAATTTCTGTACCGTAAATATTGTGTCCAAGATAAACTGCTTTCAGAGCCGAAAGAATACTGTCAAAGTCCTGCTTAAGCATATATCCTTTGGCTCCGATATTTAATGCTCTGATAATATATTCGTCATCAAGAAAGGTTGTCAGATATAAAATGCGAGCGTCAGGATAGACAGATAGGATTTTTTCGCCAGCTTCGAGTCCGCTCATAACCTCCATGCGAATATCCATAAGAAGAATATCGGGAAGCAGACTCTGATAGAGAGAAACTGCATCTTCGCCATTATATCCCATGCCGACCACTTCAATCTCAGGATCAGCAGAAAGAATTGTCTTTAGAGAGCTGCAGACCAGCTTATCATCGTCAATCAGTAATATTCTCATGTTCTATAACCTCCTTTGGAATGATAGCTATTAGCTTAAAACCGTCGTTCAGATTCAACTGGAAGGTGCCATGAAAGCTCCGTACACGGTCATACATACTCTGAAGTCCAAGTCCATCACTGTACTCATTACGGGCTTGGGCTTTTATAAGCTTTAATTTGTTTTCCGATGTAAGAGTACCGTTATCAAAAATCTCTAAATGATACTGTCCAGGCTCCTCCTTTAAAAGAACAGAAACCTCTGTTGCATTAGAATGCTTGATGGCATTGGTGAGGCCTTCTTTTACAAGGGCAATAAAGCAGTATCGAAGCTTTATCTGTGGCTGGAAGGAAAGCTCATAGGCAAGCTTTGCAGGACAGAAGGAAAAATCACAGATTAGTTCCTCAAGACTGGTTTTTAAATCAATGGATTCATCATGTATATCATGAATCGTAGCACGGATACTGTCCATACCTTCAGAAATAGAGGCCTTCAAATCAGAAAGACCTTCCAGGATAACAGGGTCTTTTTCCAGGGTCATCAGGGCTCCTATCTGAAGCAGAGAGCGGGAAAGTACATGACCGACATGGTCATGGATTTCTCTGGAAATACGGTTACGTTCTTTTAAAGTGGCAGTGCGGATTTCATAGTCCTGGTTTTCTAAAAGGCTACGGCTTTTTTCTTCCTGCGCCTGTGTAAGCTCCTGAGAGGTCTTTCGGAAGGTTTCATAATCCTGAGCAACCATTTCAATAGTTTCCTGTTTTTTTGCCAAAAGAAAGGACAGAAGCAGAAAAAAGGAATTCAGGAGAAAAATGGAAAATGGAAGCTGTTCCCAGATGAAAAAAATAACCACTGGAAATAATAAAACCATCCATCGAAAAACAGTCTGCAGCATATCATAAAAAAATACAGGAAGAAAAATCGAAAATAGCGGCAGTGGTATACAAAGAGTCAGAAAACCAATAAAAGTAAAGCATTGAAAAACAGGATTCTTTATGAGTGAGTTCAGTACACAAAGAACTGTAGTAACAGCTGCTGGTATGAGAATATGAATACTGCTGTCTGCCAAATAATATAAAGCAGCAGAAAGAGCAATTAAAAAAAATCGGTCGATTTGTCTGGACATGGAAACTTTCCCCCTGCGTAATATCTAAGCTTTATTATAAACAAAATTTTTAGAAAAACAAGTCTTTACAAACAAACATATGTATGGTATTATAAAAACAAACAAATGTTTGGTGAATTCGTTCGATGGGTGGGAAAGATATGATTTTTGCAAAAACAGAGTTGGATATGTCAGAAAAGCTACAGATTCTTTCAGATGCGGCAAAGTATGATGTTGCCTGTACTTCCAGCGGTGTGAACCGGAAAGGAAAAGGTGGGATGATAGGAAACGCATCTGCCGCCGGTATCTGTCATGCTTTTGCGGTGGATGGACGTTGTATTTCTCTGTTGAAGATTCTTTTTACCAATGAGTGTATTTTTGACTGCAAGTATTGTATCAATCGCAGAAGTAATGACGTAGCACGTGCTTCTTTTACTCCGAGAGAGGTAGCAGAACTTACGATTGATTTTTACCGAAGGAATTATATAGAGGGACTTTTCTTAAGCTCAGGTATTATAAAAAACCCGGATTACACGATGGAACAGTTGTGTGACACGCTTTCCCTTCTGAGGAATGAGTATCATTTTAATGGTTATATTCATGTAAAGGCAATTCCCGGAGCTGACCCGCTTTTGATTCAGCGGGCAGGATTTTTGGCAGATCGTATGAGTGTCAATCTTGAGCTGCCGACGGCAGAGAGTCTGGAACACCTGGCTCCTAACAAAAAACGAAGACATATTTTGAAGCCGATGAGGCAGATACAGCTGGGAGTGCAGGAAAACCGCTACTGCCTGGAGGATTTTAGGAAACAGTCGCCAGCCTTGAGAGAGGAAAAACTGCCTGCACTACGCCAGGGAAAAAAGCTTTTTGTACCAGCTGGACAGAGCAGTCAGATGATTATAGGAGCGACACCGGAGAGTGATTACCAGATTTTAAAGGTAGCGGAGACTCTTTATCAGAAATTTAGCTTAAAAAGAGTATTTTATTCTGCCTTTGTAAATACAACGATGGACAGTAGTCTGCCGGTATTGGAGGATGGACCGCCGTTGCTGCGTGAGCATCGCTTATATCAGGCAGACTGGCTTTTAAGGTTCTATGGCTTTGAGGCTTCCGAGCTTTTAAATGAAAAACAGCCTAATTTTAACGTTTTGTTGGACCCAAAGTGTAACTGGGCTCTGGGACATCTGGAGAGGTTTCCCGTGGAAATCAACAAAGCAGATTATTATACCCTTCTCAGAGTGCCAGGGATTGGAGTGAATTCTGCACAGCGGATTGTAATGGCGAGAAAAACGGCATCTCTTGATTTTAATGATATTAAAAAAATGGGAGTAGTATTGAAAAGAGCTCTGTATTTTATTACCTGCAGTGGAAAGATGCTTTTCCCGGTAAAGATAGAGGAAGACTATATTTTAAACCATATGCTGGATATAAAGGAAAAACTGCCGGAGGGAGTCGGTGGTAGGGGAGCTTACCGACAGTTGAATTTATTTGATGATTTTAAAGTAAGTACAGGAAGGATGCTTTGATGTGACAATTTTTGTGTGTGAGGATACCATGGATGGTATATTTACCGGAATCTATGATGCTTGGAGCAGCAGACTGGGGCATAGAAATGTCCGTGTGGAGATTGAAAAAGAAATTACAGGACCAGAGCTTTTTTGCGAATATAGAAAGATAGAGACGGATAGACAGAAGGCATTTAAGGTAGTAGATTCTATAGAGAAAAAGCTTGGGCATGAGTTCTTTGAGATTGTATATTATAGTGTACTTTCGGGAAAAGAAGGAAGAGCAGATGATATTTACCGCTTCTTACTACTGGCTTTTTCTGTAGGAAGCGGTTGCCTGGAACAGCTTTCTCATCCGTATGTACATCCGATATTTGAGCGAAGTCGCAATGCTAAGAGAGAGTATCAGCATTATCAGGGCTTTTTGCGTTTTTCAGAGCTCTCCAATGGCATCTTATTTTCAGAAATTCGTCCGGTAAATGATTTGCTCGTTTTGTTGGGAGAACACTTTAATGACCGTTTTCCTGAAGAAAATTGGATTATTTATGAAGCCGGGCGGAGAAAGGCAGCCTTACATAAAAAGGGTACACCCTTTGTTATGCTGGAGCTTTTGGGAAAAGAAGAATTATTGGAAAAGCTGGGATCGCAGGAGTTCTCTGAGAGAGAAAAGAATCTGCAGTGCCTGTGGAAGGATTTTATTGATGCCATAGGGATACAAGAAAGAAAAAATGAAAAATTACAGCAGCAAATGCTGCCTTTGAGATTCCGAGAATTTATGCAGGAGTATAGCAACCCGGTAAAGCAGAAGGATTAAAGTAGAGGGGACATTGGCAATTTTATAGATTTTGAATATTTGAATATAAAAAGGAAATACTACCTTTGTAAATATATAATTTAGGAGGAGTATTCCATGAAAAAAAAGCTTTATTTGTTACTTGCAACAGCATGTCTTACTGCTTTTGTATTAACTGGCTGTGGTAATATGGGTACCAATAATAATGGAACAACCAACGGTACAACCAATGGTACTACAAACAACGGAAATACTAATACAACTGCACCAGGCACAAATAATACCGGAAATAATAACGGTACTACAAATAACAATGGTACAACAGATGGAAATGGCGGTTTAGTTAATGATGTCGAGCAGACAGGCAATGATTTAATCGATGATGTTCAACGAGCTGGAGATGATGTAATGAATGGTCTGACCGGCAATAACACCAATGGCAATAGCACCAACGGCAATAACACTAATGCAAATGGTACAACAAATGGAAAGGGAACAACCACTAACGGCACAAATAGAACTACAAATCCATAGGCAGTATAACAGAACAGGTCAGAAAGCTTTGAGATGCTTTCTGACCTGTGGTAGTCTTAGATAGTTATTGATATTTTTTTGAATATACGGAGGTATCCGGATTTTTCATATAATTTTTTACAGCAGCATTTTTTGCTCTTTCATGCAGAGATTCTACAGGATTGATTACATATAAAAGGCAGTGGCGGCCGTGATAGCGAACCTCCTTTTCAAAGGTCATACCAAGGCGTTCGGCTACCCGGATGGAGCGAGTGTTCAGTCGATCGATGACGGCAATGACCCGGGTTATGCGAAGCTCTGTGGCAGCATAGTTGAGAACGGCCTGGCAGCATTCCAGAGCATATCCATAGCCCCAGTGATTTCGGTCAAGAAGATAAGCAAGCTCGATTTCAGGCTGCTCATCAATAACCTGATTCTGAATGCCGCACCGTCCAATGAGCTCACCGCCATTTTTACTGAATACACCCCAGAGGCCGTAGTTATAGAAGGCATAGACATTTTTAATATATGCCTTATGTTTTTCAACTTCAATGTCAATGTATTCATCCATACCGTCAATATAGAGACATACCTCAGGGTTCTGATATATTTTGTAGAGAGATTTAATATCTTCAACAGAAAGTTCCCGGATGATAAGCCGTCGGGTTTCCTTAATTGTAATTGGTTTTCCGAGATATCTGCTCAAAGTGTTATTCATAAAAGCATAGTTTAGAACATGGAAATCATCTGTTACCAAAAAGGCAGCAAATAAATCCTGATTTCCGGAATTAGGGTTCATATAGCCAATACATGGAATAGAGGCAGCTTTTGCAGCCTGGGTTCCCAGAGTGGAATCTTCAATAACTAAGGTTTCATTCTGATTTACGCCAAGCAGGGAAAGTGCTTTTTGAAAGATATCAGGGGATGGCTTGGGATGTGCTATATCCTGGCCGGAAACTAGCTTGTCAAAATATTTCTGTATACCGAAGGCCTTGGTTACCTCCTCAATCCGTTTTAAAGAGGAGGAGGAGGCAACTGCCATTTTAACTCCGTGGTGGGATAATTCCTTTATCAGCTCAATCACACCAGGAAGTGGAGTCATACCCTCTTTTTCAAAAAGCTTTTTTACTGTTATGCGGTCATTGTTAATTAGCTCTTCTGTACTTACAGAAAGCTGATAATCTTCGCGGATTTTGTCGAACATATAGGTTGCTGTAGTGCCTATAAACTGATTCAGATAGTCCATGGTAAGAGTAACACCAAGCTCCTGAAGTGTAAGTATGGTAGCCTGATTATGAATTGGCTCGCTGTCAATGATTACACCATCCATATCAAAAATAACAGCTTTTAGCATAGCGATAGCCTCCTTTTTGTTAAAACTTTTTATTTCTGTCTCTATTATAACAGATATATAAAGTTTTTAAAGTAAGATTTTTACAGTTCTTCTACAAAAACCTGGTCATGTAGTCTATTATTGACGAAGTATCAAAAATCCCTTATCATAGATAAGGCGAAAGGGGGATTTTGATGATGAATATTTTAAATATAGAACATATTAGTAAAATTTATGGCGAAAAGGTGATTTTTGATGATATATCCTGTGGAATCCATGCAGGAGACAAGCTGGGGATTATTGGCATCAATGGAACCGGTAAGACGACGCTGCTTCGGATGATTGCAGGCTGTGAGGAGCCGGATGAGGGCCAGGTGATACGGCAGAATAATCTGAAAATGGCTTACCTTTCCCAGAGACAGGAGATGGAAGAGGGGGCTACTGTACTTTCCTTTGTGCTGGCAGATAAGTCAAAGGAAGATTGGGGAATGGAAAGTGAAGCTAAAAGTATGCTTAATACATTGGGAATTACAGAGCACACAGAAAAGATGGAGCATTTATCCGGTGGACAGAAAAAAAGGGCAGCCCTGGCGAGAGTGCTTTTAGAGCCTTCGGATGTGCTGATTCTGGATGAGCCAACGAACCATTTGGATGAATCCATGGTAAACTGGCTGGAGGACTATCTGAACCGGTATAAGGGAACTGTGATTATGGTGACCCATGACCGCTATTTTCTGGATAAGGTAAGCAACAAAATTTTGGAAATCAGTCATGGAAAGCTGTATTCTTACGAAGCCAATTATTCCAAATTTCTAGAGCTTAAGGCAGAGAGAGAAGAGATGGAGCTAGCCAGTGAAAGAAAGCGGCAGAGTGTACTGCGGATGGAACTGGAGTGGGCCAAAAGAGGCTGTCGTGCCAGAACCACGAAGCAACGGGCGAGATTAGAACGGCTGGAGGCCTTAAAGAATGGAAGGACTCCGGTAATGGATGCTGCTGTAGAAATGGAATCTGTAGAAACACGGATGGGAAAGAAAACTGTAGAGCTTCACCATATCAGCAAGAGCTTTGGAGAAAGGAAAATTATTGAGGATTTTGATTATATATTTTTAAAAAATCAGAGCATTGGAATTATTGGACCGAATGGCTGTGGAAAATCTACATTTTTGAAGATGATAGCTGGAGTTTTGAAGCCGGATTCCGGAGAAATTGAAGTGGGTGAGACCATTAGGATGAGCTATTTTGCCCAGGAGGTTCCGGATATGGATGATAACCAGAGGGTAATTGACTATATAAGGAACATTGCAGAATACATTCCGACAAAGGATGGAAGGATTACAGCTTCTCAAATGCTGGAACGGTTTTTATTTACACCGGATATGCAGTATTCCCCGATTGGAAAGCTGTCCGGAGGAGAGAAAAGAAGATTATATCTTCTGAGTATCTTACAGGCGGGGCCTAATTTTCTTGTTATGGATGAGGTCAGCAATGAAATTGATATTCCTACTCTGACAATTTTAGAGGATTATCTGAATTCTTTCTCTGGTATTATAGTGATGGCTTCCCATGACCGTTATTTTCTGGATAATGTGGCAGACAGGATTTTTGCTTTTGATGGAGCAGGACATCTGGTACAATATGAAGGTGGCTACACCGATTATATGGAAGCAAAGAAACGGCGTAAGACAGCTGGACAGACAAACAATACAGGGAAAGGTTTGGGAAGCAGCCAGGGCAGAGAAAGTGATAAAGGGACAGGAAAAAGGGACTGGAAACAAAACCAGCCGGTAAAGCTTAAGTTTTCCTATAAAGAGCAAAAAGAATATGAGACAATAGATGATGATATTGCAAAACTGGAGGAGATAATTGAAGGGCTGGAGGCAGATATGCTTTCCAATGCGACGAATTCAGGACGGCTTAATGAGCTGACGAAGGAAAAGGAAGTGAGGGAAGCTGAGCTGGAGGAAAAAATGGAACGTTGGGTGTATTTAAATGACCTGGCTGAGAAAATTGAGGCACAAAATACGACAAATTCCTAAAAACACAGAAAATAGGTGAAATATATTGAAGATATAAGGGAAAAAGGAAAATTCACTGGAAAATACCTTCTGGCTATGGTATCATAAAATAGTAAGCTTGATAGATTAGACAAACAGGAGGTACACCAGGTGGGTACTGTAGAGAAAAATAGATTTTCATTAAAAAAAGGTGGACTTTTTCCTTTTGGGGTAGTTGCAGACCGACGAGGAGTGCAGTTTACTTTTGCTGCTTATGAAGGGAAAAAAGCAGGTATCTGTCTTTATCATAGAAGCAGTGGAGAAAGGCAGTATATTCCGGCAGAAAAAAAGTATCAGACAGGAAATCTGTACTCTATCTATATCAGGGGGCTGAGGGCGGAGGAGTATGATTATACGCTTCAATATGATGATATAGAAATTTTAGACCCTTACGCAAAAAAGCTTTCTGGTCATGAAAGCTGGGGTAGCTCTTTAAAAAAAGTTGGAAAAGAGGGTGTACGCGGTCGTCTTGATTTTGCTGCTGGCGGTATGGAAAGGGATGTGCCACCAGAGATTTCTTATGAAAATTTGTATTTATATCAGCTTCATGTGAGAGGCTTTACGAAGCATACATCCTCTGGGGTGAAGGGAAAGGGAACCTTTCAGGGAATCATGGAGAAGATTCCATATTTGAAGGAGCTGGGAGTGAATGGACTTTTGGTACTTCCGGTCTATGATTTTGATGAGATACTGGAGAATGGTCTGGAGGATGTGACCAGAGAACATCTGGAAAGGTATGGGAAACAAAATCTGGAAGAGAAGACAGAGGAAAAAAAGAGACGACTGAACTACTGGGGATATACAAGGCGGGCAGCCTGGCTTGTACCAAAGGCTTCCTATGCCAGTGATACAGCTTATCCTGAGAAAGAGCTTAAGGAGCTGATAAGAAGGCTTCACGAAGAGAACATTCTGTTTTTGATGGAGATGTATTTTCCGGAAGGAACGAGTCCAGTGCTGATTCAGGAGGTTTTACGTTATTGGATTCTGGAGTACCATGTAGACGGCTTCCGGATCAATGACAATGTAGCACCGATGCAGGTGCTGGCAGCAGACCCGATTATCGGAAGTGTGAAGCTTCTGGCAAATAACTGGGCAGAGGAAGCTGTGTATGGAAAGGAAGCAGCTCCGAAGAAAAAAGTACTGGCAGAGGCGAATGAAAGCTTTCTTAGGCATATGAGAAGATTTTTAAAAAGTGATGAGGGGCAGATAGGAGCTGTTTTATATCATATGCGGCATAATCCTGAGAAAAAGGCTTCGGTTAATTATATTACCCAGTTTAATACCTTTACTTTGCAGGATTTGGTATCCTATGATGTAAAGCATAATGAAGAAAACGGTGAAAATGGCAGAGACGGTACAGATTTTAATTACAGCTGGAACTGCGGAGTAGAAGGAAAAACCAGGAAAAAGGCGGTCTTAAATCTACGTCAAAGGCAGGTGAGGAATGCATTGCTTTTACTGTATTTAAGCCAGGGAACGCCGATGCTTTTAGCTGGAGATGAGTTCGGCAACAGTCAGGAGGGCAATAATAATGCCTACTGTCAGGATAATGAGATTTCCTGGCTTAATTGGAACCAGTTAAAGAAAAACCAGGAGTTGTTCTTATTTGTAAAGGAGTTGATTGCCCTTAGAAAGGAGCATCCGATGCTGCATAAGGCGGAAGAGCTTACAGGAAGAGATTATATTTCCTGTGGCTGTCCGGATATTTCCTATCATGGTACAAAATCCTGGTATCTGGATAATTCCAACTATAGCCGTGTTGTAGGCATCATGCTCTGTGGTGACTATGCACTTTTAGATAAGGTAAACAGGGACTGGGATTTTTATCTGGCCTATAACTTTCACTGGGAGCCTCATGACTATGAGCTTCCAAAGCCAAATAGCGGTGGTAAATGGGAAATTCTCAAGGATACATCAGAGCAGGCTGTGTTGGAGAAAAAACAGCTGACTGTGCCGGAACGGACTGTTGTACTGCTGGCATCAGAGCCGACAGCAAAAAAGAAAAAACGTGAAAGAAAATAAAAAGGTGCTGGGACAAATCCCGGCACCTTTTGTCAATTTAAAACAGCTTTTTGTTGACCACAATCTGGTCATATAAATCCAGTTCACAGTATTTATCCTGTGTAAAATGTTGGCAGTTTACACAGGACACCTTTTCCGGTGTGTCGGATACAGAATTGGAAAAGCTTTCATTATCATTACTTGGTGTGAAAGCACTACAGTTCTTTGCTACCTCTTCATAGGTTTTGCTGTCTGAACGCATAGCAGTTTCTCCTTTCTTCATAGCAGTTTTCTGACAAGACTTAGTATACGCGAAAAAGAGAAACTTATACGGAAAATCAGGCGTTAAAAAGGGCAGCAATTAAATCATTGATAGCCTTCTGGTCAGCAGCTCCCATCAATTCCCGGGAGGAATGCATGGCAAGCAGAGCAATACCAATATCTACGGTCATGGCAGGAAGCCAGGAAGATGAAATAGAACCAAGTGTGCCACCGCAAGGCATATCAGAGCGGTTGACAAATTCCTGGTATGGTACCTGATAAGCTTGGCATAGCTGCTTAATAATACCAAGGGCTTCTACATCTGTAGCATACCGTTGGCTGTGATTAATTTTCAGAACAACACCCTGTCCCAGCTTTGGCTGGTTGGTTGGGTCACATTTTCCGATGTAGTTCGGGTGGAGGCCATGGGCTACGTCTGCGGACACCATAAAGCTCTTTAAAAGGGTATCGTATATTCGTTCAGGAGCATACCCAAGAGAGGTATAAATTTTCTCCAGAAGAACATTGGTAATGATAGAATCGGCTCCCTGCTTAGTATGGCTACCGATTTCTTCATTGTCATAGAGAGAAATTACGTTAATGGTATTGGTATTTTCACTATTCAGAATACCGGAAAGACAGCCCATAACAGAGGTAAGATTATCCAGTCTTGGAGCAGAAATAAATTCATTTTCTATACCCAAAGGGCAGCCCTTTTCCCAGTTATAAATATAAAAATCAAAATCGAGGATATCCTCAGGCTTAACAGATAATTCCTCTGCAAGCAGATGTAAGAAAAAATGCTCTTTATTCAGGTTTTCTGTCAGCATACCTAAAATAGGAGTAAGCTCGGTCTGCGGATTTAATTCCAGCCCTTTATTGATATCCGGATTCATATGAACAGCAAGGTTTGGAATCGTAAGGAGTGGGCGGTCAAAATCTACCAGCCGCATTTCAGGGTGAAAAATATCCTGGCTCTTTAAGGCAACCCGTCCAGCAAGAGAAAGTGGGCGGTCCATCCAGGTAGGGCGAATCATGCCTCCGTAAACAGACACATTCAGCTTAAGATAGTCCTTGTCACACATTTCCGGGTTTGGCTTAATCCGAAGACATGGATAGTCGGTGTGGGCAGCTGCCAAACGGAAGGTATGATTGTCATCAAGGGCAGTGCCTGTTTTAAAAGCGAACAAAGTAGTGCCGTAGAGACGGGTATAATAAGAGCCGCCTTTTTTTAAATGCCATTCCTCCGAAAAAACAAGCTCTTCAAAGCCTGCCTTTTTTAAAATGTTACAGCTGTTTTCTACTGCATGGAAAGGAGAAGGTGAGCTGTTTGTAAAATCAAGTAAATTTAATTCCATAAGAAACCTCATTTCTGCAAGTTGCATTTATAGTATTACACTTTAAATAGTATAGTATAAATTATTTCTTTTGTAAAATAAAAAGAGGAAAAATGACACATATTAAGTAAAAAAGGAGTAGTAATATGTGGCGTACAGATTTGGCATTGGAGATGCGGGAAAGCTTCCCGGAGGATAAGGAGGAAATCCGGGGAGTTATTTTAACAAAAGAAAAGCAGGAGGAAGAAAAAATAGAGATTACCCGGGTGGAAATTAAGGATGAAAAAGGGGAGCGAGCAATGGGAAAACCCAGGGGAACTTATATAACCATAGAATCTGAGCTGTTGAAGGAAAAAGGAGAAGAGGCAAAGGAGCCTATGGTGAAGGCTGTGAAGAAACACCTTGAGGAGCTTTCCGGCGGCATTTTTGGAAAAAAGACCCTGATAGCAGGCCTTGGAAACCGGGAGATGACACCGGACGCACTGGGCCCTTATGTAGTAGAACAGCTATTTGTAACCAGACATTTGATACAGGAATTTGGCGAAAGTCTGAAGAAAAAATATGAGATGGAGAGTGTCAGTGCGATTGCACCGGGGGTTATGGGGCAGACAGGGATGGAAACCAGTGAGATTTTAAAAGGAATTATTCATGAGACAAAACCGGATCTTTTAATTGTGGTGGATGCTTTGGCCGCCCGGAATCTTAAAAGAGTGAATACTACAATTCAGCTGACGGATACAGGCATTAGCCCTGGGGCCGGAGTTGGAAATAATCGAAAGGAATTGAATCAAAAAAATTTGGGAATCCCGGTAATAGCTCTCGGAGTACCTACTGTGGTGGATGCGGCGACAATTGTTGAGGATAGGATGGAGACGGCCTTGAAAAAGGAGGGCTATAGTGAAGAGGAAATAGGGAGCTTTCTTGGAAGTCTGGATTACCGAGGGATGGGGAGTTTTTTTGTAACACCGAAGACGATTGATGAGGAAATAAGGCTTTTGGGAGATACAATATCTGAGGCATTAAACAGTTGTTTTTCTAATATATATACTAATGGCAGTGAAAAATAGGAAAAGCATATGGTGCTGAGGAGTTTTATGCGGTTTTCAAAAATAACGAGATTTGTATATATTTTTATTTGGACAGGTATCTTTATCCTGTCCTCCTACATAATTGTGAAGGAAAGCGACGGTTCTATGCTGGAAAAGACGGGAGAATCTGTATTAAAAAGGAGTTCAGAGTTTATTGATTATTATAGCGGAAATGAAGAAAAGAAACCCATAGAAGGAATTCTTAGGCTATTTACTGTCTGGGAAAATGGATGCTATTTTTACCGTCTGGGATCTTCTGAAGAGACGGGGATAGAAATGCAGGAGGAAGAAACGGAGGAAATAGGCTTGGTATTGGAATATGAAAAGGGGAATCTTTTAACACCAATACCGTTTATTTACGGTGAAAGCTATTATGAAGAGGATAGTAAAGAAGTCTTTGCCGAAATAAAGAAAAAAAATGAGAAACTGATTGCTCAGCTGAAAAAGACACAGGATGTGGATTTTCTTCTGAAAAATTTTTATATTGTAGATGGAACAACCTCTGTAGATAAAAAGGTGTTCCAGGTATCCAGGCTATTGGAAAAGGATATGACTATAGAAAAGGAAGAAAAGCCACAGATTCTGATTTGTCATACCCATGGAGGAAGCGAAAGATTTTCTGACAGCAGGGAGAATAGACAGGAGGACAGTATTGTAGGTGTTGGTAAGGAGCTGGCCAAAGAGCTGGAAGAGCTTGGTTACGGCGTAATTCATGATACGACGGAGTATGATAGGATAGAGGGTGTAATTGACAGGAACAAGGCGTATAATCAGTCACTGGCAGGTGCGAAAGAGCAACTGAAAAAATATCCCTCGATTCAAGTAGTAATAGATCTCCACCGGGATGGAGTGAGAGGAAAGGAAAAGCGGGTAACAACGATAGATGGGAAGCCAACAGCAACCTTTATGATGTTTAACGGCTTAAGCCGAAGCAGAACTGGAGAAATTGATTATTTAAAAAACAAGAACCTACAGGGAAACCTGGCTTTTAGTCTGCAGATGAAGCTGAAAGCAATGGAGCTGTACCCAACCCTTACCACACCGAACTACCTGAAAGGGTATCGCTATAATATGCATCTTTGCGAGCGTTTCCTTTTAATAGAGCTGGGCAATCAGAATAATACGGTAGAGGAAGCTAAAAATGCCATGGAACCGCTGTCCCGTGTACTGGATGCCGTGTTACAAGGCAAGCCTTGAGTTTCTGCATTTTTACGCTACAAGTCTTTTTTTCAGATTTATTTTTATATAGAATTTTTATTTGATAAGTTTGCAAATATCCTGTGTATCAGCAAAATGAATTCAGAGACTTCGTTTGAGTAAAAACCGAGAATTTTAAAAAATCGTTTCTAAAAAATGTTTCCTGTCTCTTTCGCGGGAGAACCACCCATGGGAGGCTGTATATCAGATGAAAACAAGCCGAAAACTTTTTAGCCGCTCTAGACAGGCTTTTTCATAAAGTCCCGATAAAACCGCAGTAATTGCAACTCGGTATGTTCTATAAAAGCCGGATAGAACATACCTCAGACATCCAATTACTGCGGTTAGGTTTTACTCAAAAGCCTGTAAGAGCGGCACAAAAGTTTTCGAAGCTTGTGTTCACCCTGATATACAGTCCCCATGGGTTGTTCTACCGTTGAAAAGACAGGAATCATAACATCTTTAGAAACGATTTTCCTAAAA
Organism: Acetivibrio ethanolgignens; assembly: GCF_001461035.1. Lineage (GTDB taxonomy): Bacteria > Bacillota > Clostridia > Lachnospirales > Lachnospiraceae > Velocimicrobium > Velocimicrobium ethanolgignens. The sequence goes on from NZ_LNAM01000208.1 coordinate 28,103, forward strand.
TTCTGGTTTTTGCGAGCGAAAGCGATGAATTTATTTTGCTGATATACAGGATATTAGAAAATTCTTTAAATAAAGAATTTCATATAAAAAGGTATTCTGGCAGAGAAGGCTTGCAGCGTAAAAAATGCAGAAACACAAGGAAAAATAGCTTGTAACTTAGTCCGGTATTATGTTATACTAAGCTGATGGAATTTGGAAAAGAATGAAAACAGGAGTGTAACTATGGCGGAAATGAACCAAAGTAAAATTCGTAATTTTTGTATTATTGCACATATAGATCATGGTAAATCTACACTGGCAGACCGTATTATTGAAAAGACCGGTCTTTTGACCAGCCGTGAGATGCAGGCCCAGGTACTGGATAACATGGAGCTGGAAAGGGAACGTGGTATTACGATTAAGGCACAGACTGTGCGAATCGTATATAAGGCGAAGGATGGAGAGGAATATATTTTCAACCTGATTGATACGCCAGGGCATGTAGACTTTAATTATGAGGTGTCACGAAGCCTGGCAGCCTGCGAGGGAGCGATTCTGGTTGTAGATGCGGCACAGGGAATTGAGGCACAGACCCTGGCTAATTGCTATCTGGCACTGGATCATGACCTGGAGATTATGCCGGTTATCAATAAAATTGACCTTCCAAGTGCCGAGCCGGACCGGGTTAAAGCTGAGATTGAGGATGTTATTGGATTAGATGCAGAGGACGCACCATTGATTTCTGCAAAAAACGGTATTAATATCGAAGAGGTATTAGAACAGATTATTACAAAGATTCCAGCCCCTTCCGGAGATGCTGAAAAGCCACTGAAGGCATTGATTTTTGATTCCGTGTATGATTCCTATAAGGGGGTTATTGTATTTTGTCGTATTTTTGATGGCTGTATGAAAAAAGGCACCCAGATGAAAATGATGGCAACAGGGGCAACGGCAGAGGTTGTTGAGGTTGGTATTTTTGGTGCAGGGCAGTTTATTCCTTGTGATGAGCTTTCTGCCGGTATGGTAGGCTATATTACAGCCAGCTTAAAGAATGTAAAGGATACCCGTGTAGGCGATACGATAACCAATGTTCAAAATCCATGTACAGAGGCACTTCCGGGCTATAAAAAGGTAAATCCTATGGTATACTGTGGTGTGTACCCGGCAGATGGTGCCAAGTATGGGGATCTTAGGGATGCCTTAGAGAAGCTTCAGCTAAATGATGCTTCCCTGCAGTTTGAGGCAGAGACTTCGATTGCTTTGGGCTTTGGCTTCCGTTGTGGCTTTCTGGGACTTTTACATCTGGAGATTATTCAGGAGCGTCTGGAAAGAGAGTATAATCTGGATCTGGTAACAACAGCTCCAAGTGTTATCTATAAGGTATACAAGACCGATGGTACGGTACTGGATATTACAAATCCAACAAATCTTCCTGACCCATCGGAGATTGAACATATGGAGGAGCCGGTTGTTTCTGCGGAGATTATGGTAACAACGGAATTTGTAGGTTCAATTATGACCCTGTGTCAGGAACGCCGGGGTGTTTATCTTGGTATGGAATATATGGAGCAAAGCCGGGCTCTGCTAAAATATGAGCTTCCGCTGAATGAAATTATTTATGATTTCTTTGATGCATTGAAATCACGCTCCAGAGGCTATGCTTCCTTTGACTATGAGATGAAGGGCTATCAGCCGTCTTCCTTAGTGAAGCTGGATATTTTGATTAATAAGGAGGAGGTAGACGCCTTGTCCTTTATCATCCATGCAGATACAGCCTATGAAAGAGGAAGAAAGATGTGCGAGAAGCTGAAGGAGGAGATTCCAAGACAGCTCTTTGAAATCCCGATTCAGGCAGCCATTGGAAGTAAGGTAATCGCCCGTGAAACAGTAAAAGCAATGCGAAAGGATGTCCTTGCCAAATGCTATGGCGGTGATATCAGCCGTAAGAGAAAGCTTCTGGAAAAGCAGAAGGAAGGAAAAAAGCGAATGCGGCAGGTAGGAAATGTAGAGATTCCACAAAAGGCATTTATGAGTGTACTGAAGCTGGATGATGAATAATGAAAAGATTGGGATTATATCTGCACATTCCTTTCTGTATCAGAAAATGTGCTTATTGTGATTTCCTGTCGGCACCGGCTGGGGAGACAGACAGGATTTCTTATGTACAGGCCTTAAAAAAAGAAATACAATGCATGGGTAAGGAAACAAAAGAGTATCAGGTGGATTCTGTATTTTTTGGCGGTGGAACGCCGTCCATTCTGGAGCCGGAGCTTTTAGAGGAGCTTCTTTTGCAGCTTAGGGAAAGCTTCTGCATTACAAAAGAGGCGGAGATTACCCTGGAGGCAAATCCGGGAACTCTTACAGAAAAAAAGCTTGCGGTCTATAAAAAAAATGGGATTAACCGATTGAGCATCGGGCTGCAGTCGGCAGACAATGAGGAGCTAAAAAAGCTTGGGCGAATTCATACCTGGGAGGAATTTTTAGATAACTACCGGCTGGCAAGGCAACTGGGTTTTTCTAATATTAATATTGATCTCATGTCGGCCTTGCCGGGACAGACAAGGGAAAGCTATGAGAGAACTCTCGACAAGGTTTTGGAGCTTAAGCCGGAGCATATTTCTGCCTACAGCCTCATTATAGAAGAAGGGACTCCATTTTATGAGGCATGGGAAAAGGACGAGCTTTTACTGCCTGCAGAGGGGGAAGAACGGCAGATGTATTATCTGACGGAAAGACTTCTTAAGGCGGCAGGCTACCATCGGTATGAGATATCAAATTATGCGAAATCCGGCTTTGAAAGTCGTCATAATAATAAATACTGGACAGGAGAGGAGTATCTGGGGATGGGACTGGGGGCCTCCTCCTGTTTTGACGGTAGACGGATGAAAAATACAGAATTCCTTCCGGAGTATTTGGAAGAAATAAAAATGAGGAAAGAAATTCACATAGAGAACCACCTTCTGACCCGGCGGGAAAAAATGGAAGAATTTATGTTTCTGGGGCTCCGGCGAATGGAAGGAGTTTCCAAGGAACGGTTTTTTAAAGAATTTGGAGAGGAACTTTTGGAGGTTTACGGAGAGACTATAAACAAACAGGAAGCAGATGGGCTGATAGCACAGAATGAAAAGCAGCTTTGGCTTACGGAACGTGGCATTGATGTGAGTAATCGGGTCATGGCGGAATATCTGTTTTAGAAAAGGACGGAGGCTTTCAAATGAAGCGGAAAATTATCTTTTTTGACATTGATGGAACCCTGTTAAGTGAGATTACCGGTGAAATTCCGGTATCGGCAGTTGAGGCTATACACAAGGCACAAAGGAAAGGGCATCTGGCAGTAATCAATACCGGAAGAACCTGGCCGCTTTTAGAAAAACGAGTACAGGAGGTTGGCTTTGACGCCTATATCTGTGGTTGTGGAACAAAGATAGTGTATCGTAACGAGGTATTGTTTCATCAAACCGTTGCAGACGATGTAATAGGGAAAGTAGTAAAAGCCTTGGAAAAATACAAAATAGATGGTATTTTAGAGGGAGATAAAAAGCTGTACTTAAATGACAGAGAGAAGATTTTTTCTGAAGAGTGGAAGGCTTTTTATGACCGCTTTCATAAAATAGCAGGCTCTTTTCAGGAGGCTGGGATTTCTATGGATAAGCTGTATACATTGACAAATCCGGAGAGCGACCTGGAGGGCTTTCAGGAAGAGCTGGGAGCCTGGTTTGATTTTATTGACAGGGATAATGGCTATTATGAGCTGGTTCCAAGGGGATTTTCCAAGGCAAGCGGTATCCGTATGTTGACAGAGCGTCTGGGTATGAGCATGGAGGATACAATTTCGATTGGAGACAGTAATAATGACCTTCCGATGCTGACAGCGACAGCAGTAAGTATTGCTATGGGAGTGCACAGCGAAGGAATTCATGATAAGGTGGATTTTATTACAAAGACTGTGGAAGAGGATGGGATTTATTATGCATTAGAGCATTATGGACTTTTCTAAATTCGATAGGGTGAATCTTCCTGTCGAATAAAAAATGTGACATTTGTAATATGAAAAATGTTACAAATTATACTAAACAAAGAAAGAAAATTGGGATATACTGGTATCAACAAAGGGAAATGCTTACATAAGCAGAATGGAGGAAATATGGAAATGAAGCGTTTATATCGTTCTGAAAGTAACCGCATGATCTGTGGTGTGTGTGCCGGTATTGCAGAATATATTTTAATTGATCCTACAATTGTGAGGCTTTTATTTGCTTTATTTGGCTTTACAGGAACGGGAATTATTGCATATTTTATAGCCGCGATTATCATTCCGACAGAAAGTCAGATACGACGAAATTATTAGAAAAATTAAAAAAATACAAAAAATTAAAAAAATGGTTGACAACGAAAAAAAGGTATGCTATTATATATATCGTTCGGTAGCGTTGTCAACCGATATGCACGAGTGGCTCAGTGGTGGAGTATCGCCTTGCCAAGGCGAGGGTCGCGGGTTCGAATCCCGTCTCGTGCTCTCGGATATTTTTACATATCTTTTAATTATATAATCCGGTCATAAGAACAACAGCATGCACGAGTGGCTCAGTGGTGGAGTATCGCCTTGCCAAGGCGAGGGTCGCGGGTTCGAATCCCGTCTCGTGCTTTTTTTTATTACACGGATGTTATATTGTTTTCCGTATTTTATTTTCCGTATGAGATAAAGAACCCTGCAGAAAATAAAATACGGAAATTTTTTTTGCAACATTTTCAGAAGATTTTGACACTATATAATTGAAATGCATTTCAAAGCGAGGTGAATATAGGTGAGGGAGTTCATGGAGCAGTATGAGCTGGTATATAAGGAGCTGTACCGGCTGGCATACTACTATTTGGGAGATGTCCATGAAGCAGAGGATGCCGTAATGGATACAGTGCTGGCAGCCTATGAAAGCTATGGTAAGCTCCGAAATCAGGCTGCTTTTCGGAACTGGATTTTTAAAATACTAGTAAACCAGTGTAAACGAAGGATGCGTAGGTTCTATGAGAAGCAGGAAGAGCTTATGGAGGACAGCTGTATCCATGAGCCGGATTATACAGATAAAACCTATATTCAGACCGTATTACAGAGCCTTTCTGAGGAAGAAAGGCTGATTGTATCACTCATTGTCTTCGGAGGCTATAAGGGGGAGGAGGTAGCCCGTGTTTTAAAGAAAAAGCACAGCACTATCCGCTCCAAGTACCGAAGGGCTATTGATAAGCTGAAAAAGCAGCTGGAAAAGGAAACATAAAAGCCGGATATGGAAATGAGGTTGAGACGATGGAAAAGTATGAGGAAAAAATTCTGGAAATGCTGAAGGAAGAAGGAGAGCAGCTGGAAATTCCGGAAAGGCTTTCACCGGAAAAAATAGAAAAAGAATTAAAAAAGCAAAAAACAGCCCGGAAAAGCTATGGCAAAATCTTTGCCGGACTAGCAGCGGCAGCTTGCGTAGGTATGGTAATCTGGAGCGGTTATCCTAAAATGACCCAGGAGGCTCCACAGCTGGCAGCTGAAAGAAGGTCTGTAGAACCAGACATTCCTATTCCGAAAACTGTAGAGGCAGAGGTCGGGCCGGACAATTATGACAGTATTTATACTCTGCTGGCTGAGGCCGAGAAAAGACAGATATACGATATTTCTATGGTTAAGCAGCTGGCAGAAAGTGGCATGGAAATGCCAAAAGGAGAAGCAGCTGGGAAGAATGATAGTTCTACGGCAGCTGCAGGCTACAGTGAGACGAATGTGCGGACAGCAGGAGTAGATGAGGGCGATATTCTGAAAACCGATGGAGTCTGGCTTTATGCATTGATGACATCGAAGGATGGAGAAAAAAAGGAGCTTCATATTTTAAAGCCGGAAAACGGCAGTGTCAGCGAAGTTTCTAAAATTGAAGGCTTCCAGTGGGGCAGTGAATTTTATATTCAGGATAATCTGCTGATACTCATGGAGGAAAAAGGTGTTAATACCGCAATTCATCTATATGAGATTACAGACCGGGAAAATCCCATGAAACTGAAAACCCTGAACCAGAGTGGATATTATGAAACCTCCCGGTTGCAGGACGGCATTTTATATACCTTCAGTCGTTTTTATCCCAACTTAGAAAATAAAAAGCGGATAGAGGACTATGTTCCGGCAACAGAAGGCTGTTTGATACCTTTAGACTGTATTTATCTTCCAGAAGAGGTTTATGACAGCTCCTATCTTGTTATGACAGCACTTTCTCTGGAAAATACAGGGGATTTCTGTGATAAAAAGGCTATACTATCTACGGCGGGAAGGTACTATGTCAGCCAGGATAACATCTATATCTTCAGAAATGAGTATGTAGAGACAGGAGAACAAAGAACAGGAATCTGGAGATATGGATATGGGAATGGCCAGATTCATGAAAATGGCAGTGTTTATCTGGCAGGCTATGTGGATGACAGCTTTTCAGTAGATGAGTATAATGGGTATCTTAGGGTATTGACGACCAAACAGCAGGAAAATAGCGGAAATGCTCTTTTTGTGTTGGATGAAAGGCTTGAGATAGCGGGAAGCATTACCGGACTGGCTAAGGGAGAAAGAATTTATTCTGCCCGTTTCATGGGGGATACTGCATATTTTGTAACCTTTAGAAATATCGACCCACTGTTTTGTGTGGACTTGTCAGACCCAGAAAAGCCGGAGGTTTTAGGAGAACTGAAGGTGACCGGAGTTTCAGAATATCTACATTTTTATGGAGAGAATAAGCTCCTTGGCATAGGAAGGGAAATTGCTCCGGAGACTGGAGAAGGTGAGGGAATTAAGCTGTCGATGTTTGACATTTCCAATCCTTTAGAGCTTCGTGAGGAGAAAAAGCTGGTGTTAACGGAGTGTTTTTATAGCAGTGCTTTTGATGACTACCGGACAGTGCTAATTAATCCAGAAAAAAATCTGATTGGATTTTTGACAGAAGAGGACTATCATCTGTTTTCTTATAAAGAAACAGACGGATTTGTAAAGCGTCTGACAGTAGACCATGCGTCTATTACAGAAAATATGAACTATCAGGAGGTAAGAGGAGTCTACATTGGTGAAGACTTTTATCTTCTTCAGGATAAAACAGGCATACTAGTTTATGACCTAAATACAAATAAAAAGACAGGAGAATGGAAAAATGACTAAGAAAGTAACAGGAATTATGGCAGTGATTATGTTAGCAGCAGCGGTGACTGCATGTGGAAGCCAAAAGACAGATGTAGAAGTAACAGAAACTCCGGCGGCAATAGAAACACCAGCTGTAACAGAAACTCCGGAGGCTGTAGAGACTCCAGCTGTAACAGAGACTCCGGTAGCAACCGAGACTCCAGAGGCGACTGAAAAGCCGGAGGAAAGTGAAAAACCGCAGGCTTCTGAGAAACCAGCTCCATCTAAGAAGCCGGAAAGCACAAAGAAGCCGGAAAGCACGAAGAAGCCGGAAAGTACAAAAAAACCAGAAAGCACGAAAAAGCCTTCTAAGGAGGAAAGTAAGATTTCAGATGCTTCCGAGGCTTTTGAAAAGGCAATTGATGGAATTGAACTTTACAGTATGGCAGATATTACCGATGAGATGCTGCAGGATGCTTACGGAATTGACAGCTCTATCTTGAAAAGCTATGTGGTAAAAATGCCGATGATGAATGTAAAGGCCAATGAAATTGCGGTGTTTGAGGTCGAGGATAAGAAGGATGTTGAAACTGTAAAGGAAGGAATTAAGAAGCGTCAGGCGGATTTGGTAGAGACATGGAAGCATTATCTTCCGGACCAGTATGAGCTGGTACAGAATTATCAGATTTCAGTGAAGGGAAACTATGTTTTATTTGTAATTTCAGGGGAGGCGGAAACTATCGTTTCCAACTTTAACGATGCTTTTTAGTAGTTTAATCTTTTTATTTGGATTTCTTCCGGTATTTTTACTGGTATATTTTGTGGTTCCGAAAAAAGGGAAGAATCTGGTGCTGTTTTTATCCAGCTTATTCTTTTATGCCTGGGGAGAGCCAATTTATATCTTTCTGATGCTTTTTAACGCATCTGTAGATTATCTGGCTGGAAGGCTAATAGAACGGTATGAGGAGCATCCGGCGGCAAAAAAGGCTGCTTTGCTCCTTTCCCTTGTGGTGAATCTTTCCATGCTTGGATTTTTCAAGTATGCAGACTTTTTTATTGGAAGCCTGAATAACTGGTTTGGTTTCGACTTGAAGCTTTTAAATGTGGCTCTGCCGATTGGTATTTCCTTTTATACCTTTCAGACTATGTCCTATACCATTGATAGATATCGGGGGAGAATAAAGACTCAGAAGAATCTGATTGCCTTTGGTGCTTATGTGGCTTCTTTTCCTCAGCTGATAGCAGGACCGATTGTAACCTATGCTGAGGTGGAGAAGGAGCTTACTAACCGGAAAGTAGATTTCGATGGCTTTGGCGATGGTGTGGAGCGGTTTACTGAAGGCCTGGCAAAGAAGGTCTTGCTGGCCAACAGTCTGGGAATGGTATGGAGCCAGGTAAAGGCTCTTCCGGCAGGAGAACTTCCGGTGCTGACAGCCTGGTTGGGAATCTTGGCTTTTGCCTTTCAGATTTATTTTGACTTTAGTGGTTATTCGGATATGGCGATCGGCTTGGGAAGAATGATGGGATTCCATTTTCCGGAGAATTTTAAGTATCCCTATCTTTCCAAAAGTGCAACAGAATTTTGGCAAAGATGGCATATAACTCTTGGAAGCTGGTTTCGGGAATATGTTTATATTCCTCTGGGAGGTAACCGAAAGGGAAAGATAAAGACCTTACGAAATCTTTTGATTGTGTGGTTCCTTACAGGACTCTGGCATGGTGCCAGCTGGAATTTTATTTTCTGGGGGCTGTATTTTGGTATGCTCCTTGTATTGGAAAGAAGCTTTTTAAAGAGGTGGCTTGAGAAGCTGCCATCCATAGTATCCCATGGATATTTGATACTGGTAGTTTTAATAGGCTGGGTATTTTTTGAGCTTGTAGATATGAGCCAGGCATTTTCCTATCTGGGTGCTATGTTTGGTATGGGTGCCAGTGGGGCAGCTAATAGTCAGAGCTGGTATTTGTTAAAGGAAAATGCATTGTTTTTTATTGTGGCTTCCTTATTTTCTACGCCTCTTATGGGACGGCTGAAAAAACGGCTTCCGGAGGGAGTAAAGTATCTGGTATATACAGTAATGCTTCTTTTATGTATAGCCTATCTGGTAGATGCAACCTTTAATCCGTTTTTATATTTTCGTTTTTAATGGAGGACTGACTGAAATGAGTAAAAAATGGTATACAATTACCTTTCTTGTAATATTGTTTTTAATACCGGTGCTCCATGTATCCGGAAAGGATAAAGACTTTTCCGAACTGGAAAACCGGACCCTGGCACAGTCTCCAAGCTTTAATAAGGAGGCGGTTCTGGATGGTAGCTTTGGGAAAGAGGTAGAATGCTATATGGCAGACCAGTTCCCTTTTCGTAATCAGTTTCTTTCTGTGAAGCTGGCAGCAGAACTCATTATGGGAAAAACAGAGAGTAATGGCGTTTTTCTTGGTAAGGAGGGACAGCTTTTACAGAATTTTGAAAATCCCGACCTGAAGCTTTTAGAAAAGAATGCAGGTTATATGAATGCTTTGGGAAAAGAGGTTAAGACCTGGTTTTTACTGGCACCAACGGCAACCAGTATTTATAAAGAGCGACTTCCGCTTTTGGCTTCGACTTATAGTGAGGAGCAGTATATTAATATGACAGAGGAGCTTCTGTCCAAGGATATTTCTTTTGTGGATGTACAGCCGATATTAGAAGAACACAAGGACGAATATATTTATTATAAAACAGATCATCACTGGACCACGCTAGGGGCTTTTTATGCATATGAGAGGCTGTGTGACAAGATGGGACTGGAGCCGAAGAAGCTTTCTGATTTTACAAGAGAGCAGATAGAAGGATTTTATGGTTCTTTATATTCTGCAGGCAATGTAACCTTTGCAAAGCCGGATACTCTGGAGCTTTTTTATCCTAAGGAGCCGGTTTCGGTGAAAATTGAGAATATGGCAGAGGGTTCGGTATCTGATTCCCTATACGAGAAAAGCTATCTGGAAAAAAAGGATAAATACAGTGTCTTTTTAAATAACAATCAGCCCCTTTTGGTAATCCACTCTTCTGTGAAGAATGGAAAAAAGCTTCTGATTGCAAAGGATTCCTATGCAAACTGTCTGATTCCATTTCTAACTGCTCATTTTGAAGAAATTCATGTACTGGATTTGCGGTATCTGAACTTTTCAGTGAAGGACTATGCCCTTCAAAATGGGATAGAGGAAGTGCTGCTTTTGTATAATGTACAGAGCTTTGCAGCAGATACAAAGCTGTCTCTGCTGCAATAGGGAAGGTGGAAAAATTTGAAAATTAGGGCTTGATTTTCAGAAATGAACGGAGTATAATATACTTTGTTACGGGGTATGGCTCAGCTTGGCTAGAGCGCATCGTTCGGGACGATGAGGTCGCAGGTTCGAATCCTGTTACCCCGATTTTTACTAGAAAAACGGCACCTTTAAGAAACATGGAAAACAAATATTCGTGTTACTTGGTGTTACCTTATAAGAACGCAGGCAGAAGAAAATCTGGTCGCAGAACTGGTTTATAATTGAATAATCTATATGGAAGGCTGACTAATAATATGGTCAGCCTTTTTTTGTAAAAAGGCAACTCCTGAATTGTTGCAATAAGGTATTTAACACAAACTACGATACTTCCTCTGAACAGGAGGAAAAAGATTTTATCAGACTGTTCGGCAGGATTGTAGAAGAATAGGAAAAATACCTTCTTGGAGCAGAAGGGAAAAGCCTTCTGCTCCAAGAAGATGGTTGAAGGAATTACTTGATAGATTCTACTAAATGCCGCATTTCATCGCGGGATTTTACATTGTGTGCCTGATTAATAATAGATTGCTGTTCCGATTTTTCCATATTGGAAAATTGGATAAGTGCATCTGAGTGCTGTGCTAACTCCATTGTAAAGCCGATAGGAAGCTCCTGGTTGTCAATCATAGCTTTTACCTCCTAAAAGTGTTTCTTTTAGTTTTTGCGGGAGGTATGAAAAATATGCGTAGAACTATTCGCACTTAAAGTCGATAGGGCTGTCAATAAGTGTTGCAACCTGAAATTCATGTCTATGGCCGTCTTCTTCTTCGGTAAAGTCCTTGAGGAAGTGTACATGCTTTCCGTTGCCTACTTCAATAGCACCACAGGTTTTTCCGCAAAATTCATGAAAATGCTTATCAGAAAAGTCGGTGTGGAATTTAACTTCGTGGAAGTGGTCCTTTTTGTCTTTGGTGTAGATGGCCTCTCCGGATACGGTGCAGAATCTATGGTTATGGCAATCGCCACATTCATTGAAAATTTTGGTGCTTTTGAATAAGCGAACTTCTCTTTGCATATATTGATAAAAAGTCTGCCATGAAGGGAAACTAAATGGAGAATACAATACTATTGGCAGAGCTTCCGGAGGGAAAAAGCCTGCGGGTAAAAAGGGTACAAGGTGAAGAAACACTGGTACGGCGTCTTTTGGACCTCGGTATTATAGAAGGAGCTGTGATTGACTGCATTGGAAAAAGTCCCTTGGGAGAGCCTAAGGCTTACCGGGTAAGAGGTTGTATTCTGGCTTTGAGAAAGCAGGAGGCGGAACAGATTGAGGGCATTTTACTGGAGCGAAAAGAGGAGAAAAGTGTTCTTTTACGGACAATTTGTTTTGCGGGCAATCCAAATGTTGGAAAAAGTACCTTATTTAATAAGCTGACGGGCTTAAAGCAGCATACAGGTAACTGGCCGGGGAAGACAGTAGCCCGGGCAGAGGGATATGTGGAATCAGAAGGGATCAGGTATCGTCTGGTTGACCTTCCGGGATGCTATTCCCTTTTTGCAGATTCGCCGGAGGAGAAGATTGCCCGGGACTATATTTTAAGCCAGGAAGCGGATGCTGTAGTGGTCGTCTGTGATGGAACAGTCCTGGAGAGGAATCTGCATCTGGTTTTACAGGTTTTGCAGCTCACCAGCCGGGTTTTGGTATGTGTAAATCTGATGGATGAAGTAAAACGAAAGGGAATCTATCTGGATTTGGAGCGTCTGGAACAGCTTATTTTAGTACCAGTCATTGGAATCAGTGCAAGAGGAAGGTTAAATCAAAGGGAACTGTTTGAAAAAATAGAGGAGGCAGCAGTACTACCTGTTTTACCGGAAAAAGAGATAGAAGCGGCACAGTCAGGGGAAGAAAAAGAGCTTTTGCAGCAGGCAGAGCAGCTGGCAAAGCAGGTGGTTATATCAAAGGGAAACAACCATGATAAAAAAGACAGAAAACTGGATAAGCTGTTTACAGGAAAAATAACAGGGATTCCTGTTATGCTTGGATTGCTGTTTTTGATATTCTGGCTTACGATTGTCGGAGCAAATTACCCTTCCCAGCGATTGAGCCATTTTTTTCTCTGGGCAGAGCAGGAGCTTTTTTTGCTTTTTTCAGCCTGGCGTGTGCCGAATCTTCTCTCTGAAATTCTGATATCCGGGGTGTTTCGTGTGACAGGCTGGGTTATATCGGTTATGCTGCCGCCGATGGCTATTTTTTTTCCCTTATTTACAATTTTGGAGGATTATGGCTATTTACCGCGGATTGCTTTTAATCTGGATCGTTGTTTCCAGTGTTGTCATGCCTGTGGCAGGCAGGCCCTTACCATGTGTATGGGGTTTGGCTGCAATGCGGTAGGAGTGACCGGCTGCCGCATTATTTCTTCGGAGCGGGAGCGGCTGATAGCGATTTTGACGAATAGCTTTGTTCCCTGCAATGGACGTTTTCCAACGCTGATAGCGTTGATTTCTATGTTTTTAGCAGGAGGCTATGGAATGACTTCCATGGAAAGCTTTAAGGCTGCCGGAATATTGGCCCTTCTTGTTTTACTAGGAGTGCTCTTAACCTTCTTATGCTCCTGGATGTTAGGTAAAACCTTGCTAAAAGGGATTCCATCTTCGTTGATTCTAGAACTTCCACCGTATCGCAGACCTAAGCCAGGGATGATTCTTTTGCGTTCTCTTGTGGACAGGACGCTTTGCATTCTTTTGAGGGCAATAAAAGCATCGGTTCCGGCAGGAGCACTTATCTGGTTGATGGCCAATCTGAATATTGGTGACAGAAGTCTTTTGTTGTACTGTGCAGGAACTTTGGAGCCGATGGCGGCTTTGCTTGGACTGGATGGTGTGATTTTGCTGGCTTTTATATTGGGATTTCCGGCAAATGAAATTGTTATGCCAATCATTTTGATGGCATATCTTTCCCAGGGAAGTCTGGTAGAAATAGAAAATCTGATGGAAATGAAGGGAATTTTAATCTGCCATGGCTGGACTGTGCAAACCGCTGTTTGTACTATGCTGTTTACACTGGTGCACTGGCCCTGTGCAACAACTCTTATGACGATAAAAAAAGAAACAGGAAGCATCCGCTGGACACTGGTAGCACTTCTTCTGCCGACAATAGCGGGTGTACTGCTTTGCAGCTTTGTGGCATTCCTGTTTCATATGGCAGGATTATAGATTTAAAAATTCCTCTTCCGATAATAACTGTATTGGATAGCCCTCGGTTTTTAGCCGAAGGGCTTTTTTTTCTTTGGTAGAGCCTTCCCCTTTTCCACAAATCAGAAAGTCTGTAAATGTATTGACCTTATCCTGGTTGATGCCACCAAGATTGGCAACTTTTTGCATAGCCGCCCGGCGGGAAAGGGTGAAAAGGATGCCAGTGATGGCAACATTTTTACCATAAAAGGGATGGCTTTCATCAAAGGAAGAGGTTTGAGTCTCAATTTCCTCTGATGTAATCCGCCGGGAACCAAATTCCCAGTGACGCTCAAAGGCAGCTTTGGAAGAGAAAGAAAGCTGTGCTGTTTTCTCCATTGCCTTTAGGCAGTGCCATGTGATTTCACAGTCTCTAAGAGCCCGGTGGGCACCACTGTAATCAATTCGGTAGTAGGAAGCCAAGTCTCCCAGCTTGTGATGAAGCAGCTCTGGTAAAAGCCGTTGGGAGAGTAAAAGAGTATCAAAAAAATCATTTTGAATAGAGGCAAATCCCATTTTTTGAAGAGAAGCATTTAAAAAAGAAATATCAAAATCCACCCGGTGCCCAGCAATCGGATAATCGCCTAAGAAATCAAGAAGAGAAGCAATCTTTGTCTCCAGGGGTAAGGCAGAAAGAAGCATTTCTCTGGTAATATGGGTAAGTGCTTCTGTGTGGGAAGAAAGGCTTTCATTCTCTAACAGAGAAAAGTCTGGGCAGATTAGAGAATTCCATTTGGCTTTTAGCTGTCCAGCCTTTATAAAAAGTGCTCCAATTTCAATAATCTGGTCTTTTTCCGGGGAAAGCCCTGTCGTTTCTAAATCCAGAATAACATAAGTGTCAGGTATATGATAAAGCTGCATAGTAGACTCCTTTTTTTCTGCTATTATAATACATTCTAATTGAGCTGGCAAGCTATAAGAAATCCTAGCTTATTGCATTAAAATAATTTGGACTTGCTCCTTTTCAACTTCTCTAAGATGCTCTTCTTGTAATATATAGAGGATTATGATAAACTTACTTTTGCTTGATATTCATTGGCAGAAAATAAACAAATAGGTATTCTAAATGAAGCTGAAAAATGGAAGAGGCTGATATCTATTTAGACTTACCTTTCCCAGGAAAGAAAAATAGATTTTCGTGTAAGAAGAATTCATTGATTACAATAAGAGCAAAAGTTTCAGGAACTGTTTTAAATAAAGATCTGTGTGGATGATTTGTGATTTTGAATTGTAGATTTTTTGAATTTCAGGAGAAAAAAGAGTGTTGGCATGGTAACGAATAAGCTATACGGAGAAGGGCTGATAATTCTTAAAAATGCATAGCCTACAGAGGCAAAAAACCTCCATGTTTTTTGAGCGGACTTGAGACAGGAGGTCGAATGTCCGCGTACTCGTCACTTGTAGTAAATTATATGCATTTTTTTAGAATTATCGCCCTTCGTAGTCCTAGCTTAAGAGCTATAATAGCAACACTCTTTTTATCTTTTGAAGAAATCTATTTACTCTTCTTAGCAGGAACATTTCCCTTTCCATAGTAAGCAATCAGATAAAGCTCTTCTAATTCAGATACTAATGGAAGTCTTGGGTTAGCAGTAGTGCACTGATCGCCGAAGGCTAAGTCTGCTAAAGGTCCTACCTTGGATAAGAATTCCTTTTCGTCAATGCCGTATTCCTTTAAGGTAACAGGAATTTCAAGGTATTCATTTAATTCCTCAACCTTAGAAGCCAGCATTTCTACAGCGTCATCGTTGTTCTTTGGCTTGAAGCCGAGCTTCTTCATCAGATCGAAAATCTTATCACCTACGATATAGCTTTCATATTTTGGCCAGGAGGTGAACTTGGTCAGGTTAGCAACACCGTTGTAACGGATAACGTGAGGAAGCAGGATAGCATTAGCACAGCCATGTGGAATATGGAATTCACCGCCCAGCTTATGAGCGAGAGAGTGGTTGATTCCAAGGAAGGCATTGGTAAATGCCATACCGGCGATGGTGGAAGCATTGTGCATCTTCTCACGGGCTAAAGGATTCTTTGCACCTTCGGTAAAGGAAGGCTTTAAATAATCAAATACCATTTCAATGGCGTGGATAGCTAATGCATCGGTGTAATCAGAAGCCAGAATAGAAATATAGGCCTCAATAGCGTGGGTCAGAACGTCCATACCAGTCCATGCAGTAGATTTTTTCGGAACACTCATTACAAAATCAGGGTCAATGATAGCTACATCCGGTGTCAGCTCATAGTCAGCCAGAGGATATTTCTTGTTTTCTTTCTTATCGGAAATAACGGCAAAGGATGTAACCTCAGAACCGGTTCCAGAGGTAGTAGGAATGGCAACCAGCTGAGCCTTCTTTCCTAACTGAGGGAACTTGTAAGCACGCTTACGGATATCCAAGAACTTTAAGGACATGTTCTTAAAGTCTGCGTCCGGATTCTCGTAGAACAGCCACATACCCTTAGCAGCGTCGATTGCAGAGCCACCGCCCAGTGCAATGATAACATCCGGCTGGAACTGGTTCATAGAGTCAACACCCTTCATGATGGTATCTAAGGATGGATCCGGCTCAACCTGGTCAAAGATTTCGCAGTGTACATATTCCTCACGGTTTCTTAATTGATATAAAATCTTATTTACATAGCCTAACTGGGTCATAGCAGGGTCTGTTACAATAAATGCCTTAGAAATGTTTGGCATCTTTGTCAGATAAGCGATAGAGCCTGCTTCAAAATAAATCTTGCTTGGAACCTTGAACCACTGCATATTAACTCTCCTTTTTGCAACACGCTTGATGTTTACCAGGTCAACGGCAGATACGTTGTGAGTAGTAGAGTTTCCACCGTAGGAGCCACAGCCTAAGGTAAGGGATGGCATATTAGAGTTGTAAAGGTCTCCGATAGCACCATGGGTGGAAGGAGAGTTTACAAGAATACGTCCGGTCTTCATACGGCTGGAAAATTCATCGATAATGTTCTGCTCAGTGGAATGAAGAACAGAAGAGTGTCCCATACCGCCATTAGCAAGCATTTTTTCGCAAAGGCTCATACCTTCCTCTACATCAGCCGCCTTTAAGATAGCTAAAACAGGAGAAAGCTTTTCTTTGGAAAGTGGATAGTCAGGGCCTACGCCGTCGATTTCAGTACATAATACCTTGGTATCTGCAGGAATCTCAAAGCCAGCCAGATTTGCAATATAAGCAGGAGATTTTCCAACGATGGCAGGGTTTACAGATCCCTTTTCCAGATTGATAACCACCGGCTCCAGCTTTTTGATCTGCTCTTTGGTAGCAAAATAGCAGCCAGCTTTCTTCATCAGATCAATAACTTCTTTATATACAGGAGCTTCAATAATGGCTGCCTGCTCAGAAGCACAAATCATACCATTATCAAAGGATTTGGATAGTACAAGGTCGTTAACTGCTCTCTTTAAAACAGCGGACTTTTCAATAAAGCAAGGAACATTTCCAGGGCCTACGCCAAGGGCTGGTTTTCCACAGGAGTAAGCAGCCTTTACCATACCAGGACCGCCAGTTGCTAAAATCATGGATACACCAGGGTGATTCATTAAAATATTCGTTGCGTCGATAGAAGGATATTCAATCCATTGGATACAGTTTTCAGGAGCACCTGCTGCAACGGCGGCATCTAACAGAATCTTTGCGGCTGTCTTAGAGCATTGCTGTGCATTTGGGTGGAAACCAAAAATGATTGGATTGCCTGTTTTGATACAGGAAATGCTTTTGAACATAGTAGTAGAGGTAGGGTTAGTTACCGGAGTAACACCTGCTACAACGCCAACAGGCTCTGCTACCAGCATATAATCCTCTTCTTCATTGTCTTCGATAATGCCGACAGTTTTCTGATATTTGATGGAATGCCAGATATACTCGGTAGCAAAGATATTTTTTGTAATCTTATCCTCGTAAATACCGCGTCCGGTTTCTTCTACTGCCATTTTAGCAAGCTCCTGCTGTTTAGCAAGACCTGCAAGAACCATTTCGTGTACAATGTTATCGATGGTAGCCTGGTCTAATTTCTTTAATTCAGCTAAAGCCACCTTAGCCTTTGTAACGAGCTCGTCAACATGTTCCTGTGGGGTTGGTTGTTTTTTTTCAGCCATAATCGTATCCTCCTAAAAAATATAAATGTTAAAACATTAACAAACATTGTTAAAAAAATAACTCACTTATATAATATAACATTCACTTTCTATTTTGTAAAGGAGAAAATTTACAGAATAATGGCATATTTGTTGTAAAAAATGCACAAAAGAATTTTTCGTTGATTTCTGTCGAGTTTGCTGATAAAATAAATAAGAAATATGTGCCAAAGGAGGATAAACGAATATGGTTGTTACAATTTGTATCGGTAGTTCTTGTCACTTGAAGGGTTCAAGAAAAATCGTAGAAAGATTTAACGAACTGATTCGGGAGAACAGTGTAGAGGATAAGATAAGTTTAAATGGTTCTTTCTGCATTGGAGAATGTGTAAGGGGTGTTTGTGTTAAGGTGGATGGAGAACTGCATTCGGTATCTCCGGAAACTGCAGACGAGTTTTTTGAGAAGGAAATTTTAGGAAGTCTGTAGGATAGGGAAAGGAGTTTGCCTTATGAATGTAATTCGTTTTAAAGAGGCAAAATGTAAAAACTGCTATAAATGTGTTCGCGTTTGTGATGTAAAAGCAATTGCTGTTAAAAATGAACAAGCTCAGATTATGAATGATCATTGTATTCTCTGTGGCCATTGTCTCGCAGCTTGTCCGCAGAATGCGAAATCCCTTGTTAGTGATATAGACCGGGTGAAGGATTTTTTAAAGAGCGGGCTTAAGACGGTAATATCCATAGCTCCGTCCTTCGCCGGAATTATGGATTATAAGAAGCCGGGACAGCTGGTTGCAGCTTTAAAACGCCTGGGGTTTTACCAGGTTCGGGAGACAGCAGAAGGAGCTGCTTATGTTACGGCAGAGTATATTAAGCTATTAGAAGAGGGTAGGATGGACAACGTTATTACAACCTGCTGCCCTAGTGTTAATGATTTGATGGAGATTTACTATCCTGAGCTCACCGACTCAATGGCACCAGTGGTTTCACCGATGGTAGCCCATGGGCGGCTTTTGAAAAAGGAGCTAGGAAGCGACATCCGTGTTGTATTTTTAGGACCTTGTATTGCAAAGAAGCGAGAAGCTGAAAATGACCTGCGTGTGCAGGGGGCTGTCGATGCAGTGCTTAATTTTGCTGAGCTGGAAAAGTGGCTGGCTGAGGAGGGTATTGATTTAAAGACTTTAGATGAGCTGCCTTTTGACAATAAGAATCCGGAAATCAATCGTCTGTATCCGGTAAATACGGGTGTTATTAATGCTGTTTTAGCATCCCGGGTGAAGGAAAAGGGGTATCAGAAGCTGGCTGTGGATGGTGTCAGAAATTGTATGGATTTTCTGGAAAGTATGAAAAAAGGCGAGATACATAATGTCTTTGTAGAAATGAATACCTGTGTCGGTGGCTGCATTAATGGTCCGGCAGTAGAACGTAAGGAGGAAAAGACCTCTTATTTTAAACGGAAGCTGGACATGGAGGCTGGAATTGAGAAAATACCAGCAGAAATTGTACCGTTGGAGGAGACTGGTATTAATTTAAGTAAGATCTTTGTAAACCGTTCCTTCCATGATGAGCTGCCAAGCGAAGAGAAAATTCGTGAAACCCTGGCTAAGATTGGTAAAACGGATAAGTCCCATGAGCTTAATTGTGGCGCCTGTGGGTATCCGACTTGTCGGGATAAGGCGATTGCTGTCTGTCAGGGCAAGGCAGAGCTTACCATGTGTATTCCGTATATGCATGAAAAGGCTCAGTCCATGGCTAATATTGTGTTAGACACGACACCAAATATTATTATTGTCGTTGATTCAGATATGAAGATATTGGAATTTTCCAGAGGAGCCGAGATGGTGTTTGGAAAATCCAAACAGGAAGCGATAGGCATGTATCTGTTTGAGTTTATTGATCACAGAGATTTTGATGAGGTGTTAAACAGCCAGTCAAAGCTCGTAGCGAAAAGAGTATCTTATCAGGAGTATGATATTACAACATTGCAGACCATTGTCTATGTTAAGGAAATCAATGGTGTATTAGGTGTATTCCAGGATATTTCCAATGAAGCGGAGAAGAATCGCCAGGCTTATAAGCTTAAGATGGATACGATTGAGATGGCACAGCGAGTTATTGATAAGCAGATGATGGTAGCACAGGAAATTGCCGGTCTTTTGGGTGAAACGACAGCAGAAACTAAGGTGACCCTGACCAAGCTTAGGGACATGATTGTAAGTGATGGAGAATTTAATTAAGGCAGGGAGGAATTTGTATGAATCTTAAAGTAGAAGCCTCTTATAAAAGTCTTAATAAACATCATGAGGAGCTGTGTGGTGATAAGGTAGAGATTCTGGAAACCAGGGATTCCTATATTATGATACTTGCAGATGGTATGGGAAGTGGTGTAAAGGCTAACATCCTTTCAACATTAACTTCTAAAATTCTGGGCACTATGCTGTTAAATGGTGCGACACTGGATCAGTGTGTAGAAACGATTGTAAAGACGCTGCCTGTCTGCAGGGAGCGTCAGGTGGCTTATTCTACCTTTAGTATCCTTCAGATTTACCGGAATGGGGAAGGTTATCTGGTAGAATTTGATAATCCTGCCTGCATTGCCATTCGTGACGGAAAGCTTTTAGAGATACCATTTAAGACCAGAATAATTGCAGAAAAGGAGATTAAGGAGTCCCGTTTTCTGGTACGCCTTGGGGACACCTTTGTTTTGATGAGTGATGGTGTTATCCATGCCGGAGTTGGCCAGATTCTTAATTTTGGCTGGTGCTGGGAAAATGTAGCGGATTATGCAGTTAAATCCGTATATAAGGCACCGACGGCTCTACGACTTGCGAATACTATCAGTCAGGCCTGTGATGATTTATATATGAAAAATCCAGGAGATGATACTACCGTTGCTGTTGCAAAGGTTATGGAGTGGAAGCTGGTAACGATATTTACCGGACCACCAGCTTCCAAAAATGATGACCATAAGATTATGGAGCTTTTAATGGAATCAGAAGGGAAAAAGGTGGTCTGCGGTGGTACCAGTGCTAATATTGCTGCCCGGTATTTGAACAGAGAGGTGAGGACTACGCTGGAGTATGTAGATCCGGATATACCGCCGATTGGATACATTGACGGTATTGATTTGGTAACAGAAGGGGTAAGAACCCTAAGCAGGGCTTTGACCCTTTTGAAACGATACGAGAAGGAAGATTTGGACGAGGAATTTTTTAAGGAGCTGGACAAGCAAAACGGAGGCTCCATGGTAGCAAAAATGCTGATTGAAAGCTCTACGGATGTGGACTTTCTGGTGGGAAAAACGATTAATGTGGCTCACCAGAGCCCGGAGCTGCCTTTTGATATCAGTATACGAATGAATCTCATCGAACAGATGAAGGATGTACTGGTAAAATTGGGGAGAAAGGTTACACTGACCTATTTTTAGACCGACAAGGAGGCTAATATGTTTAGAGAAGATTCTACCATTGGAAATGTAAAGCACGAGGTATTGAAGGCTGTGGCAAAGCTGGCCTTTGAAGGAAGGCTGAAAGAAAATATTGATAAAATCCCATATGATTTGATTCCGGGACCACAGGCGAACTTTAGATGCTGTATCTACAGAGAAAGAGAGATTATCCGTCAGAGAGTACGTCTGGCACAGGGGAAGGCTCCATCTGCAGATAAGGATAATAAAAATATTGTACAGGTAATTCCGGCAGCCTGTGAGGGATGCCCGATTACCCGTTATATCGTAACCGATAACTGCCAGAAATGTATGGGAAAGAAATGTCAGCAGGCATGTAATTTCGGTGCGATTTCCATGGGGAGAGACAGAGCCTATATTGATCCGGCAAAGTGCAAGGAATGTGGTAAGTGCTCCCAGTCCTGCCCTTATAATGCGATTGCAGACCTGATGCGGCCATGTAAGAGAAGCTGTCCGGTAGATGCGATTTCGATGGATGAATATGGAATTGTAAAGATTGACGAAGAAAAATGTATCCATTGTGGTTCCTGTATCAAGGATTGTCCCTTTGGTGCCATTGCAGATCGGTCTTTCATGGTGGACGTTATTAACATGATTAACGCAGAAGGACTGGATGTATATGCTATGTTTGCACCGGCAGGTGAGGGTCAGTTTGGATCTGAGGCAACCATGGGAGCTATGAGGAAGGCTATTAGGGAGCTTGGCTTTACTGATATGTATGAGGTATCCTTAGGTGGAGATATGGTGGCTGAGAGTGAAGCAAAGGAATGGGCAGAGGGCTATAAAGAAGGAAAGAAGATGACAACTTCCTGTTGTCCTGCCTTTGTAAATATGATTAAGAAGCATTTCCCACAGCTTTTGGAGAATATGTCAACTACCGTTTCTCCAATGGCAGCAGTATCCCGTATGATTAAGGCGATGAATCCGAATGCGGTCACTGTATTTATCGGGCCATGTATTGCAAAAAAGAGTGAAGTCATTGATTCTATCGGAACCGGAAATGCAGATTATGCTCTGACCTTTGAGGAGCTTAACTGTATGCTGGAGGCAAAGGGGGTTAATCCTGCTGATTATAGGGAAGAAGAGCTTCAGCAGGGAAGTATTTATGGGAAACGCTTCGGTAATGCCGGTGGTGTAACTAAGGCTGTAGTACAGGCACTGAATGAGCTGGGTGAATGCAGTGATGTCAAGGTGCGTCAGTGCAGCGGTGGTGCTGAATGCAAGAAGGCATTGATGTTCTTGAAGGTTGGAAAGCTTCCTGAGGACTTTATTGAAGGTATGGCCTGTGAAGGTGGCTGTGTCAACGGACCGGGAAGTGTGCGTCCGGAGCTTCTGGCGAAAAAGGACAGAGAAGCGCTTCTTGCTAAGGCAGATGACAGAGAGATTGTGCCTACGATTACTCCGTATTATGAGGAATATAAATTCTCCATGCACAGAAAGTAAGGAGGAATTGCAGATGAAAAAAATCCTGAGTGCGGGGCTGTTTATGGTATTATGTGTATTTGCCTTAACCAGCTGCCGCAGCAGTGCAGAGTTTAAATCAGTTAAAGCACCGGAGGAAAGTCTGCAGCCGATAGAAACGGCGGTTGTGGAAAAGACAGAGAAAGCCATTCCAAAGGAAAAACTAAAAATTGGAATAATCTATTCTACAGATCCGGCGGAGGGATATGGATATAGCTTTACCCATGACTGGGGAATATGCAGAATGCAGGAAGAACTGGGACTTACTGATGCACAGATTATCAGGAAAAATAATATCTGTGAAACGGATAAAATAGCTCTGAAGAAAGCCGTTGGAGAATGCATAAAAGAGGGTTGCAATATTATATTTGCGGCTAGCCAAGGCTATGAGAAGAATTTTGCCAAGCTGGCGGAGCAATATCCCGAGGTCTACTTTGCTCATGCAGGAGGTTCTATGAGCAATCAGGAAAATTTATCTCATTATTTTGGAAGAGAATATGAGGTGCAATATCTTTCTGGGATTGCAGCAGGACTGAAGACTAAAACAGGAAGGATAGGTTATATTGCAGGCTGGGGAAAGGAAAATCCACTTGTAACCAGTAGTGTTGATGCCTTTGCCATGGGAGTTTATTCTGTAAATGAGGATGTCAGAGTTTATGTTAAGACAATAGACTGCTGGTTTGATGCAGAAAAGGAAGAGAAAGCGGCAAGAAAACTGATAGAGAAAGGCTGTGATGTGATAGCACAGCATTGTGGAACTCCGGCCGCTATGCTGGCAGTGGAAGCGGTCGGAGCTTTTGGAATTGGTTGCAATTCAGATATGAGTATGGATGCACCGAATGCCGTTTTGGTTTCTACTATGTGGGATTGGAGTGTATATTACATTCAGACAGTGCAGAGTATTCTTAATGGTACCTGGGAAAATACGGATTATCTAGGTGGTATGAAGGAAGGCATTGTCCGGCTGTCTGGTTTGGCCTCCTTTAATGCTCCGGAAGCAGCGGCAGAGATTGAACAGGTACAGGCAAAGCTATTTTCGGGAGAATTTCAGATATTTTCCGATGAGATAGAGACAAATGAAGGTACTATTATCGGAGAAAAGGGGAAAGCTTTTGATGCAAAGGATATTATTGGGAAGACAAACTGGTATTTCAAAAATGTAATAGATGAACAGTAGAAAAGAGGAAATGTAAAATGATGTATTTATGGCTGATAGTAGGCTTTGTGCTTTTAATTAAGGGAGCTGATTTTTTTGTGGAAGGAAGCTCTGGTATTGCGAAAAATTTAAAGGTACCTACTATGATTATTGGTCTTACCATTGTGGCAATGGGAACAAGTGCACCAGAACTGGCGGTAAGTACAACAGCAGCATTGAAGGAAAGTAATGCAATTGCCGTTAGTAATGTCATTGGTTCTAATATTTTTAATTTGATTGTAGTATGCGGAGTATGTGCCGCACTTTCTCCGCTGCATATAAAGGTGAAGACCTTAAAGGAAGAATTCCCTATTTCAATTCTAGCAGAGGCTCTGCTTTTGATTTTTGCCTATACGGGAACTATTTTAGGAAGAACAGAGGGCATTGCGTTTATTCTTTTATTTGCATTGTTTATGGTCTGGATGGTAAAATCTGCATTAAATGCCAGAAAAAATGGCGAGGTAATAGAAGAAGAGGAAATCAAATCCCTTCCTATGTGGAAATGTGTTGTTTATATCCTGGGAGGTATTGCAGCGATTGTTTGGGGTGGCGATATAGTCGTAGACAGTGCTTCTGATATTGCAGCAGCCTTTGGGTTAAGCCAGACTTTGATTGGGCTTACTATTGTAGCGGTTGGAACTTCTCTTCCGGAGCTGGTGACCTCTGTGGTAGCAGCAGGAAAGGGAGAAAATGATATGGCTTTGGGTAATGTTATTGGCTCTAATATTTTTAATGTACTTTTGATTTTAGGCATTTCTTCTACAATTACCCCAATCAGTATTGGCATGGAAAGTATCTATGATTTAGTTCTTCTTACGGTTATGAGTCTATTGGTATATTTTTTCTGTATCAGCAAAAAGCGTTTGAATCGGACAGAGGGTGTCATTATGATAATAGTATATATTGTGTATATGTACTATATTTGCACTAGATAAGAGGAATCATTATACATTTTTTACAAGGTGTCTTTATAGAGAAGACAAATGAAAGGAAACAGGATATCATTATGACAATGTTGGAGCAAATGAAGATATTTGTATTTTTGTTTGCTCCTTACAATTTACCCTGATGAACATGGTTCCCGGTGAACCGTTCCTGGCTGAAAAAGCACCGTCAGCGGCGACTTTAGCAGCTTTGGAGGAAAAATACGGTCTGGACCAGCCAAAGATTATACAGTATAAGAATTATATGCTGAATTTATTAAAAGGAGATTTATACCAATGTCAGAGCAGAAAGTATTATTGGATATAGAGCATTTAAAACTCTCCTTTTTTACACCGGCAGGTGAGGTACAGTCTGTAAGAGACGTTTCCTTTCAGCTGAAGGAGGGAGAGGTTCTTGGTATCGTAGGAGAGTCCGGAAGTGGAAAGAGTAGGCTTAAACAGTGAACATGCACTCTCGAATCCAGATTCTGTGCGAAACATAAAGGCATTTAGTGTGGATTATACTAGTCCGTTGAATCCACCAAGTGGATGCCGCTTCCGTACACGTTGTCCATATGCAACAGAACAGTGTGCTTTAGAGGAGCCTGAATTTAAGGAAGTGGAAAAAGGACATTTTGTAGCTTGTCATAATCTGGATAAAATTAATTAATCTGATGTTAATGCAACAGCATTCACATAAAAATCTTTAGGAGGACAAGAATATGAAAAAAAGAAAATTAGCATTACTTCTTGCTGGTGTTCTTACAGCTGCTTCTGTTCTGACTGCCTGCGGCAGCAAGAATGGCAGTAATCAGCCGGCAGAATCCGGTGCACCGGCAGCAAGCGGTAATGGAACAACTTTAACCGTATGTGTAGGACCAGAGCCGGATACCATCGATCCAGCATTAAACAGTGCAGTAGATGGTGGTACTTTAATTGACCATGCATTTGAAGGTCTTATGAGACTTTCCAAGGATGGTGTTACCTACGAAGAGGGCCTTACTGAGAAATATGAAATCAGCGAGGATCAGTTAACCTATACCTTTACTCTTCGTGATGGCTTAAAGTGGAGCGATGGCTCTGACTTAACAGCTAATGACTTTGTATATTCCTGGAATAGAGCAATCGCTCCGGAAACAGCAGCTGACTATGCTTATATGTTTGAGTGTATCGAAGGCTATGCAGATGGCAAGCTGAATATTACTGCTGTTGATGATAAGACCTTTGAGGTTAAGCTGATTGCGATTACTCCTTACTTCTTAGAGTTATGTGCATTCCCTGCTTATTTGCCAGTTCAGCAGGCAGCTGTTGAAGCAGGTGGAGATGCATGGGCTACCGATCCTTCTACTTACGTTTGTAACGGACCTTACAAGTTAGTAGAATGGCAGCATGATTCTTATATGTTGTATGAAAAGAATGAGAATTACTGGGATGTTGATTCTCTGGGACCAGATTCTATCCGTTTTGTCCTGATGGAGGATCCAAACGCTCAGCTATCTGCTTATGAAACTGGTGAATTATCCTTTATTGATGATTGTCCTACTGACGAAATCGCAGCTCAGAAGTCTAACGCTGAGTTCCATATCGAGGGACAGTTAGGAACCTATTATGTATCCTTTAACGTAGAAAAGGAGCCTTTAAACAATCCTTTAGTTCGTAAGGCATTAATTCTTGCTATTGATCGTCAGTACATCTGTGACGAAATCGGCCAGGCAGGTCAGGTACCTGCAGGTGCATTCGTTCCTACCGGACTTACAGATGCGGATTCTACAAAGGAATTCCGTGAAGTTGGTGGAGATTACTATGATCCTGCTGATTATGAAGGTAACTTAGAGTTAGCTAAGCAGGCTTTAGCAGAGGCTGGTTACCCAGATGGTGAAGGTCTTCCAACGATTGAGTACCTGTACAATGAAGGTGGAAGTCATGACGTTATCGGTCAGGCTCTTCAGGATATGTGGTCTAAGATTGGTGTTAAGGTTGAGTTAGTATCCCAAGAGTGGGCTACCTTCTTAAATACCCGTAAGAACGGTGGCTATGATATTGCTCGTAATGGTTGGTTAGGTGACTACAACGATCCTATTTCCTTCCTTGATATGTGGATTACCGATGGTGGTAACAACGATGCTCAGTGGTCTAACAGTGACTACGATGCTTTAATTTCCCAGATTAAGGCTTCCAGCGATCCTGCAGAGCGTATGCAGCTGATGCATCAGTGCGAAGATATCATCTTTGATGATTGGATGCTTTGCCCACTTTATTACTATGTTGACATTTACATGCTGAAGGACAATGTAGATGGATTCTTCTCATCTCCACTTGGATTTAAGTTCTTTAAGTATGCAAGTGTAGCAGAATAATTTAACCTACTCTGGTATAATGATACAAAAGAAGCAGTACTGTAAAAAACTGGAAACTGGTTTTCTGCAAACAAATCTACTGTCGCTAAATGCTTCTATTGAAGCTGTTAGGGCAGGAGAGATGGGGCAGGACTTTGCAGTAGTTGCCCAGGAGGTTGGAAGTTTTGCAGACCAGTCTTCAAAGACGGTAAATACGGCGGTGACAAACCTAAGCCGTATGTCGGAGCAGAGTGCAAGCTGCAGGAAAAGGCAAAGCTTTTGGAAGAAATTGCAGTGAGATTCCGGGTTTGATAAATAATTCCGCAATCCCTTATAAAATAAGGAATTGCGGAATTTTTTCAAACAAAATAAATTTTTTTAAAATTTTTGAAAAAAAAGCTTGCAATATGAAAAAATCTATGCTATTATATATCTTGTCCGAAAGACATGAGGCCAGTTGGTCAAGCGGCTAAGACGCCGCCCTCTCACGGCGGAAACAGGGGTTCGATTCCCCTACTGGCTGTTTTATATTTATAGTCTTAGAAGTGTCAAAAGTCTTGAAAATAAGTGGTTTTTGGCATTTTTGCTTTCTGTAGAAATAGAAGCGAAAAATGCAAAGGTAGTCAAAAAGGTAGTCTAACATATGTTCGATTAAAAAATACGAAGGAAAGGAGAAATTTTCTGCGTGTGCTAAAAAGAAAAAATTGTCTGATTGATTTATTTTTTTGCGCAAAAATAGCAGAGAAGAGTCTCACTGCCATATTATCTGCGTATATCAATCAGAACAATAATTTTAAAGATTCAGCTGGTTTTAAAAATCATTGTAAACGTTTTTGATACCCCCCGTGGGTCACAAATTCCAATTAAAAAGCTGCTTTTCAATTTCTTTAAAATTCGATGGTGATTTTCTCTAAATTCGTCAAATAAATGCCATTTCTCAAATTGCATTTCATTTTGAATCCCCCTGTGTACTGAATTTCGATCTGAAAATTCCATTATTAAAAGTCTCAAAAATTGACCTCAATTTTTTGTAAATTTTGCTTTTATATCTTTCGGCATTCAATTGGACAATCAGAACATAAAATATCTTAAAATCGATTTTACACGGTCATTTTTTAGTTGTCAATGTTCAGGAAGAGGGTAGAACAAGAGGTCTACAATAGCTTAATGTGGTTTTTCAATGTTGTCTCAATCTGCTTTTGTTGGATGCCGATATATTTTTGTGTGACTGCTGCGCTTGAATGCTGCAGGAGCTGACGCACAAGTTCAATATTGTATCCATTATTAATATATATCTGGGTGGCGAAGTATTTTCGGAAACTGTGTGTTGACACTCCATCAATATCCAGATAGTCGCACGCAGCCTTTAGATGCTTCTGTATCTGCCTTTCTGACAGGTCAAAAAGCCGTTCCTGTTCTGTTAGATGGTTATTGGATCTGTATTGGTTGATAAAATCTCGGATTTTCTCCGGTACTGTGAAAACTCTTTCTTTTCCGGTCTTAATTTCTGTAATGTTTAGCCGGTACCGGTCGCCGTCTTTTATAATATAGCAATAACGCAAATGCAAAATATCCCTAATCCTCATGCCTAGATTAGCTTCAAGAGTTAAAGCGGTGGCTATTCGCTCATTTGGCTTGTATTCTCTACCGGCATGACAAAACCGCTTTTTATGGCAGTTATAATGTCAATGTATTGTTGTTCTGTAAGTGCTACGGTTTTCTTATTCACTTTCTTTTTCTCCTTGCGTATGCTTTCAATATGGTTTCTATTGCCATGTGTTTTATAATCAGGTCTAAAATTTTTTGCTAATCTCTTTTATGAGGTGATAGCATGATTTCAAAAACAATTAAAATGATTTTGGTATATAAAGAAATGAACATTTCAAGCCTTGCGGATAAGTTGGAAACAAGCCGCCCTAATTTATCCCAAAAGTTTAAACGTGACAATTTTAGCGAAAAGGAAATGCAGGAGATAGCGGACGCTTTAAACTGCGACTTAAAAATAAATTTTGTTGACCGCTCCACCGGGAAAGAATTTTGATTTGACGAATGCCGCCAGATATGTTATATTGAACATAGAAAAAGGGAAAGCCAGAGAAACGGCTACCCTCAAGTAATAAGCATACTGTTTTTACAAACAGCCGTCACTACTGCGAATAGTGGCGGCTATTTTCTTTTGTCCTTGAAAATCTTATGGCAAAGACCAACAAGGGAAACAATGAATATACAAAACTGAATCAAATCAGAATATGTAACCATTGGCAAGCCCTCCTTTCTTTCGTCTGGAGGGTTAGCCCATCCGATGTAGGAGGGTAAGCCGCCCGGCTCTCTGGTTTCCCATGCCGATATTATAACAGTATCCGACATGGTTCGCAATCTAAAATTTTCATGGTGCAAATTCCCTGTGTTTCCCTCCTGCATTTGAATTAGTTGTGTTTCACTTGTTGATATTATAGCAACATACATAAGTTGAATATATATATATATTGACTTTATATATAAACTTGTGTTATTGTTTATATATAGCGAATATGTCAATAACATATATAAGGAGTTTTTACAATGGGAAAAGTACCAGAGTATAATTTAAGAGCAATAAATAAATACAATGCAAAATTTGATAGAATAGCGGTTAATCTTCCAAAAGGAACAAAGGAGCGCATAAAAGAATTGACTGGAAAGAGCTGCAATGCTTATCTTTCAGAACTGGCACTTGCAGACCTTGAAAGGCTGGAGAATTTAGCAGGTATAGAGCCGGAGCAATCAGAACAGCTGGGAAATTTTTCTGATGTTCCGTTTATGAATTAGTAACAGAGCGAATATTATATACATGAAAGAGAGGTACAACATTATGAGCGATAGAGAAAGAGCAATGCAGTTATTAAATGCTGTGCCAGATTATAAAATCGGCTATGTTGTGGCATATTTGCAGGGCGTAACAGCAGGAGAGGACGAACCAAATGTAGAAACGCTTACTGCCTTTGCCGAGGGCGATAGAATGCTTGAAGATGGAACAGGGCAGAGATACACAAATACAAAAGATTTATTTGCAGATTTGGAGGACTAAAGATGTTACAAGTCAGCTTTACTGGACAGTTTAAGAAGGATTATAAATCGTGCAAGAAACGCGGCTATAACATGGAATTGCTTCAATCTGTCATTGATACATTGGTAATTCCTAAAGCGCTGCCAGAAAAGAACAAAGACCACAATTTGACCGGAAACTATGCAAACAAGAGAGAATGCCATATACTGCCGGATTGGCTGCTTGTGTATCGCGTAGAAGGTAATGAGCTTATATTATACAGAACTGGAACGCATTCTGACTTGTTCGGAAAATAAGGTGGTATATAGTATGCATAAATATGAGAGAATTATATATTGGTCTGAAACAGATAAAAAATTTATCGTGAAGTACCGGAACTTTCCGGATGTATGGCAGACGGAGTTACAGCCATTGAAGCACTTGAAAATGTAGAGGTAATTATATCCGAGTGGTTGGAAACTGCCGCAGAATTAGGGAGAGAGATTCCGGAACCAAAAGGAAAATTGAATTAATATGAAATGCCTGAAAAGACCGGAAAATTTGCAGTTATACAAAATTGCAAATTTGCTGGCTTTTTCTTTTGTGTAGGAGTATAATAGTATTATAGTAGGGGGATGTTATATGCAGAACAAAACAGTATATCCGGAATGGGTGCAGCAGTACCGAAAAAAAGGAACTACCGTGAAAAAGGTTGGGAATACCTATTATCTCTACAAGAGAACCTCGAAAAGGGTTCCCGGGAAAAAATATCCACAGCCGGTTGATACGTATATAGGTATCATTACTCCGGACGGGATTGTGGAACGTAAGAGGCAGCAGCTTGCCACAACATCAATCAGGGTAAAAGAGTACGGCTTTTCCAAAGCCGTATGGGATTCCTGCCCGGAGGACTGGAAAAAGGCAGTCGGCGATGGCTGGGAGGATAAACTGGCCTGTCTGATCATGAAGGCATCACCGGAATCATACCTTGCGGTGGAAAGAGACGTGAAGAGTGAAGAGGGACTGTCCTTTTCTGCTTCCAGTCAGGCAGGAATGCTGTCACGCAGATTTTATAAAAAGTATGGTGTGGAATTCAGCTGTCTTGAGAGCCTGAAAAACATTTATCTTGTTTACATTGAGAACCATGTCTTTGTTTCTGAAATTACAGATGAACAGATGGATCTGCTGAAAAGGATCTCTGTATCACCGGAGTATAAATAAAGACGCAAAGGAACTGATCTGTTACATGTGCATGGTAATAGTTCCAAGATGTGGAAGGAAAACGAAACATGACCACGCGGAGATTCTGAGATATCTTGCAGCCGGTTACCTGGCAGGAAGAAATTCCATCCGCTGGTACCTGAAATGGTGCGAGAATCACATAGACTTTCTGAAGCGGCATCTGGAACTTAAGAACGGAATCGCATCGCCGGCAACGGTATCAAGGATTCTTGGAAATATCGATGAGGAAGTGTTCTGTCTGGCATTTATAGAGTGGATGACAGGGATCCTCAGCACAAAGGGGATCAACATAGCAATTGATGGGAAAGCACTGCGCGGAAGCACGGAAAAGATAAAAAACAAACAGGCCCCGTACATTCTGAATGCAATAGACACTGCCACCGCTCTTGTCATAGCCCAGCTTCTGGTTGCGGAAAAGGGAAATGAGATCACGGCTGTTCCCAGGCTGCTTGAACTGCTGAATATTCAGGGGAGCCTTGTTACGATAGATGCGATGGGAACAGCAAAAACAGTCATGGACACCATTTGTGAAAAGGAGGCTGATTATTTTCTGACCGTGAAGAAAGGAAACCCATTAACGTATCAGGAAACGGAAGAAATGTTCAGGGAACTGGAAAAAGAAAGCAGAACCGGTCATCCCGGGAAAGCGGCAGTATATGAAAAACAGCTGGCTTCCTATGATGTATGTAAGACATCAGAAAGAAAGCGGAGCCGCATGGAGTAGCGGACAATGTAGATCTGCCATAATACAGACCTGATCACTCTGTGTAAAAATCAGGGGGAAATAAAAACGGTAGGATGGCTCGAACAGGTAAGGATACCAATGGAAAAAGACAGGGATGAAAAAGATATAACGCCCACTTATGAAGATTTCCTAAAAAACGGAACCGTCAGGAACCCACGGATAACAGCCGGGGACAGTCTTACAAATGATATCCACCGGGTGGGTCTGATCTCAAGCAGAAAAATGTCGGCACAGAAAATGCTGGAAACAAAAAGGAATCACTGGAAAATTGTCTACAATCTTCTGCGGATTACCATCATTGTGGAAAAACCAGGGGCAGGTCCGACCGAAATGCGCGACCAGTTCAGTGATGACCTGACCCTGATAGAAAAATATTTGTTCCGGGGAATACCATCCTATGACAGAAAAAATAATGCTTGCATTTTAAAAGCTTTAGTGGTAAACTTAGATAAGAAAGATGATGATACTAGTAGACTGTAAGGAGTGGACGCAAGTTCACTCCTTACATTTTTGATGAAATGAGGCAGATAATGAGTAAAGCAAGGGAATATGAGGAACGGACGGAAAAGCTTTTAGAGCCGATGATAGAGCGGAATGGCTTTGAATTGGTAGATGTAGAATATGTGAAGGAAGCTGGCAATTATTTTTTACGGGCCTATCTTGATAAGCCAGGTGGAATCACGATTGATGACTGTGAGCTGATCAGCCGGGAGTTAAGTGATTTACTGGATAAGGAAGACTTCATTGATGAAAGCTATATTTTAGAGGTAAGCTCACCGGGACTGGGAAGGCAGCTTAAAAAGGATAAGGACTTTAAGCGAAGTCTAGGAGAAGAGATTGACGTTAAGCTTTTTAAAGCAGTTAAGCTTTTGGAGAATGGAAAAGAGGTAAAAGCAAAGGAACTGTTTGGAATCTTAAAGGACTTCAATGAAACGACTCTTTTTTTAGAGATAGAAGATGGAGAAGTATTAGCACTTAACCGGAGCGATATTGCGATTGTAAAATTAGCCTTTGATTTTTAATAAAGAACATATGTGATAGGAGGATAATCATGAACGAGAATAAGGAACTAATTTTAGCATTAAACCAGATTGAAAAGGAAAAGGATATCAGCAAGGATATTTTGTTGGAGGCTATGGAGAACTCTCTGGTAGCTGCCTGTAAGAATCACTTTGGAAAGGCTGATAATATCCGTGTGAATATCAATCGGGAAACAGGAGCTGTAAATGTTTATGCAGAGCGTGAGGTTGTAGAAGAGGTTGAGGATGAGGTTACTCAGATTAGTCTTACAGAAGCAAAGGTAAAATATCCAACAGCTTCCCTTGGCGATATTGTACATGTAGAGGTAACTCCAAAGAATTTTGGCCGTATTGCAGCCCAGAAGGCAAAGCAGGTAGTAGTACAGAAGATTCGTGAGGAGGAGAGAAAGGTTCTTTATAATCAGTACTGCGGCAAGGAAAAGGACATTGTTACCGGTATTGTGCAAAGATACCAGGGAAATAACATCAGTATCAATTTAGGTAAGGTAGATGCTGTGCTTACCGAGAATGAGCAGGTAAAGACAGAGCATTTCCGTCCGACTGACCATATCAAGCTGTACGTTGTAGAGGTAAAGGATACTACAAAGGGACCGAGAATTACCGTTTCCAGAACTCATCCAGAGCTTGTAAAGCGCCTCTTTGAGGCAGAGGTTACGGAAGTAAGAGATGGTACAGTGGAAATCAAGAGTATTGCCAGAGAAGCAGGCTCCCGTACCAAGATGGCTGTCAGCACCAATAATCCGGATGTGGATCCAGTAGGTGCCTGTGTTGGTTTAAATGGTGCCAGAGTAAATGCGATTGTAAATGAGCTTCGCGGGGAAAAAATTGATATTATTAACTGGAGTGATGACCCAGCAGTTTTGATTGAGAATGCTTTAAGTCCGGCAAAGGTTGTATCTGTAACTGTTGATGTAGAGGAAAAAAGTGCAAAGGTTATTGTACCGGATTACCAGCTTTCTCTTGCTATCGGTAAGGAAGGACAGAATGCAAGACTGGCAGCCCGGCTGACTGGTTATAAGATTGACATTAAGAGTGAAAGCCAGGCGGCAGAGGGCGGGAGCGTGGATGAAGATACCCAGTTTTTTGAAGAGCAGGAATAATTAGAATAGGAAAAGGATGATAGTATGGCAGTAAAAAAGGTCCCTCTGCGGAAATGTACCGGCTGCGGTGAAATGAAGAATAAAAAAGAGTTGCTTCGGGTAATTAAGACACCAGAAGAGGAAATTGTTCTGGATATCACCGGCAAGAAGAACGGAAGAGGAGCGTATATCTGCAGATCGGCAGAATGCTTTGCAAAAGCCAGGAAAACAAAGGCTTTAGAGCGTTCACTGAAGGCTGCTATCCCGGATGAAGTGTATGATGAACTGGAAAAGGAGCTGAAGTCACTTGATACAGAATAAGGTTATATCCTATATTGGTCTGGCAACTAAGTCGGGAAATATCGCCAGTGGCGAATTTATGACAGAAAAAGCAGTGAAAGAGGGAAGTGCAAGACTGGTCATTGTGGCAGAGGATTCCTCGGATAATACCAAAAAGAAATTTACTAATATGTGTGAGTTCTATCAGGTACCGATTTACTTTTTTGGAGACAAGGAAAGCCTTGGACATGGAATGGGAAAAGAGATGAGGGCATCCTTAGCCATATTAGATCAGGGATTTGCAGATGCAGTGGAAAAACAGCTGAAATAGGAGGTAGTGAGAGAATGGCGAAAATGAAAATATATGAAATCGCAAAGAGCTTGAACATAAAAAGCGGCGATCTGGTAAAAGCTTTAAATGATAACGGATTTGAGGTAAAGAGTCATAATAGTAATATTGAGGATGAAGCAATCGCCTTTATTTTGAAGCAATTTGCCCCAAAGAAGGAAGAAACAAAGAAACCGGAGCCGAAGGAAGAGGTAAAACCGGAGGTAAAGCAGCCGGAGAAGAAACCGGAGGTAAAGGCGGCAGAGGTAAAGGTAGAAGAAAAGAAGTCGAAAGAAAAGAAAACAGAAGAAAAAATGGCAGAAGTGAAAAAAACAGAGGAAAAGCCTGCTGGTAATCGAGGCAATGACCGTCGTAATAACGATGGAAGAAATAATGACAGAAGAAATAATAACCGTGGAAATGATAATCGTGGGAACGGAGACAACCGTGGTGAACGAAGAGACTTCCGGAATAATGACAGAAATGGTCAGTTTAACCGCAATAATGACAATCGCGGCGAAAGAAAAGATTTCCGGAATAATGAGAGAAACAGTCAGTTTAACCGTGGCAATGATAACCGGAATGATAATCGTGGAAATGGAGATAGAGGTGACCGCAGAGATTTCCGGAATAACGACAGTCGCAATCAGGGACGTGGACAAAACGGCGGTTTTGGCGGAAATGACAGAAGAGGTGGACAGGGAAGAGGAAAGGACAGCTTTGAAAAAGCTTTATCTTCACTGGATAATAGTGCTGTTATGGAAAAGAACAGCCAGAGAAGAAATGATTTTAATGGCAAGGGAAAGAACAATAAGAACAGAAATACAAGAGACTATGATATGGAAGAAAAGCCATTAAAGAAAGATCCGAATCGTAAGGGAGCATTTATTATGCCTAAGGTGGTTAAGCCGGTAGAAGAGCCGGAAGATACTATTAAGACAATCATTCTGCCTGAAACACTTACAATCCGTGAACTGGCAGATAAAATGAAGCTGCAGGCATCGGCTGTAGTAAAAAAACTTTTATTACAGGGTAAGATGTTCTCCATCAATCAGGAGATTAGTTATGAAGAAGCAGAAGAGATTGCATTGGAGTTCAACTGCATTGCTGAACCAGAAGAAAAGGTAGATATTATCGAGGAATTAACAAAGGAAGTGGAGGATGCAGAGGATACTCTGGTAAAACGCCCACCGGTTGTCTGTGTTATGGGTCATGTTGACCATGGTAAGACCTCTCTTCTGGATGCGATTCGTGAAACTCATGTAACTGACCGTGAGGCAGGTGGTATTACCCAGCATATCGGTGCTTATACGGTTAAGATTAACGATGAGACGATTACCTTCTTAGATACGCCAGGACATGAGGCTTTTACGTCTATGCGTATGCGTGGTGCAAAGTCTACCGATATTGCAATTTTAGTTGTAGCTGCTGATGATGGTGTTATGCCACAGACAGTAGAAGCAATTAACCATGCCAAAGCTGCAGAGGTAGAAATTATCGTTGCTATCAATAAGATTGATAAGCCAGGTGCTAATATTGAAAGAGTTAAGCAGGAACTTTCTGAGTATGAGCTGATTCCAGAAGATTGGGGCGGAAGTACGGTATTTGTACCAGTTTCTGCAAAGACAAGAGAGGGTCTTGAACAGCTTCTGGAGATGATTCTTCTGACAGCAGAGGTGGCAGAGTTAAAGGCAAATCCTGACCGTCTGGCAAGAGGTATTGTTATTGAGGCACAGCTGGATAAGGGACGTGGCCCTGTTGCTACCATTTTGGTACAGAAGGGTACTCTGCATGTTGGTGATGCTCTGGTTATCGGTTCTGCCTATGGTAAGGTAAGAGCAATGATAGATGACAAGGGAAGACGGGTTAAGGAGGCTGGACCTTCTACACCTGTAGAGGTACTTGGCTTAAATGAGGTGCCAGATGCCGGAGAATTGGTAATGGCTACTGAAAATGAAAAAGAAGCAAGAAATATTGCAGAAGCTTATATTAAGCAGAGCAGAGAAAGCCTTCTGGCAGATACTAAGTCCAGATTATCCCTGGATGGCTTGTTCTCTCAGATTCAGGCTGGAAATATTAAGGAGTTGAACCTGATTATCAAGGCAGATGTTCAGGGCTCCGTAGAAGCAGTAAAGCAGAGCTTATTAAAGCTTAGCAATGATGAGGTGGCAATCCGTGTCATCCATGGAGGTGTAGGTGCTGTCAACGAATCTGACGTTATGCTGGCAACTGCTTCAAATGCAATTATCATTGGATTTAATGTAAGACCGGACCCTACTGCAAAGGCAACTGCAGAGAGAGAGAAGGTTGACTTAAGACTATACAAGGTTATTTACAATGCAATCGAGGATATTGAGTCTGCGATGAAGGGTATGCTGGACCCAATCTTCGAGGAAAAGGTAATTGGCCATGCGGAAATTCGTCAGATTTTCAAGGCTTCCGGACTTGGCTCTATTGCAGGCTCCTATGTACTGGATGGAAAGATTGTCCGTGGCTCTATGGCTCGTATTTTCCGCGGTGAGGAGAAGATTTATGAAGGTGAATTAGCATCCTTAAAGCGTTTCAAGGATGACGTTAAGGAGGTTAATGCAGGCTATGAATGCGGTCTTGTATTTGAAAAATTCAATGATATCAAGGAAGAAGACAGAGTAGAAATTTATGTCATGGAAGAGGTTCCAAGATAGAAAGGAAGGCTTATGCGTAAAAACAGCATAAAAAATACAAGAATTAATGGTGAGGTTCAGAAGGAATTGAGCCGTTTGATTACAACAGAGATTAAGGATCCAAGAATCAATCCGATGACCTCTGTAGTAGCAGTAGAGGTAGCACCAGACCTTAAGAATGCAAAGGTATATATCAGCGTTCTGGGAGATGAGGAATCCAGACAGGCTACCTACCAGGGCCTTAAAAGTGCGGCTTCCTTTATGAGAAGCCAGCTTGCAAGGACAATTAATTTAAGAAATACACCGGAGCTTCATTTTATTATGGATCAGTCCATTGAATATGGTGTAAATATGTCTAAGCTTATTGATGATGTAAACAAAGGCCTTAAGGATGATGAAAAGGATGAATAGGTTTTTAGAAGCAATAGCCACAGCAGACTCCATAGGAATTGCCGGTCATATAAGGCCGGATGGAGACTGCTATGGCTCCTGTATGGGATTGTATAATTATATCAGGGAGCAGTTCCCGGACAAGAAGATTTCTGTATATCTGGAGTCCTTCGTGCCGGAATTTTCCTTTATCAGCCGCAGCCAAGAAATAGAAACAGAGCCGCAGGAATTTACTTATGACCTTTTTATGGCACTGGACTGCGGTGCCTCTGACCGGCTGGGAAAATTTCTTCCTTTATTTGAGCAGGCGAAAAAGCAGATCGTTGTTGACCACCATATCAGCAATACAAGCTTTGGGCAGGAAAACTATATAGAGGCGGATGCAAGCTCGACCAGTGAGATTATCTATACGCTCCTGGAGGAGGAAAAAATCAGTAAATCCGTAGGAGAAGCTCTGTATCTTGGTATTGTTCATGATACCGGTGTATTTAAGCATTCCTGTACAACCAAAAGGACAATGGAAATCGCAGGACGATTGATAACTTTGGACATTCCATTTTCTAAAATTATTGATGAGACCTTTTATCAGAAAACCTATGTCCAGAATCAGGTTTTGGGACGCTGTCTTTTGGAAAGTCTGTTATTATTGGATGGAAAGGTCATTGCTTCTTTTATTGACAGGAAAACCATGGATTTTTACGGAGCAAAAAGCCATGATCTGGATGGTATTATCGATCAGCTTCGGGTGACAGAGGGTGTTGAAGTAGCTGTGCTTTTACACGAAACCGCTTTTCACGAATATAAGGTAAGTCTTCGATGTAATACTGAACTGGATGTCAGCAGGATTGCTGCTTATTTTGGAGGTGGCGGTCACAAAAAGGCAGCTGGCTGTACGATGAGTGGCTCTTACAGGGATGCTCTGACAAACCTGTGTGGTCACATTGAGGCTGCGATGGCGAAAGAGGAATAACAGGAGTTTATCAATGGATGGAATCATAAATATTTATAAAGAAAAAGGATATACTTCCCATGATGTAGTGGCCAAGCTTAGGGGAATTTTAAAGCAGAAAAAAATAGGACATACGGGAACCTTAGACCCGGAAGCTACCGGTGTTCTGCCGGTGTGTTTGGGAAAGGCAACGAAGCTTTGTGATCTGCTTACCGATAAGGATAAAACTTATGTTGCAGTGTTAAAGCTTGGAATAGAAACCGATACCCAGGATATGACCGGTCAGATACTTAAGGAGCATGCACTAGATTGGCAGGAAGCAAAGATTCGTGAAGCTATTGCCTCCTTTGTAGGAGAATATGAACAGGTACCACCGATGTATTCAGCCTTGAAGGTAAATGGGAAAAAGCTGTATGAGCTTGCCAGAGAAGGCAAGGAGGTTGAGCGGAAGGCAAGACGGGTGCATATTTTTGACATAGAGCTTTTATCAATGGATAAGGAGCAGAAGGAGATTACAATGCAGGTGCATTGCTCTAAGGGAACCTATATCCGCACCTTATGTGCTGATATTGGGGAATGCCTTGGCTGTGGAGGATGCATGAAGAGCTTGGAACGCATTCAGGTAGAACGGTTTTTACTTAGGGATAGTTTGACTCTTTCTGAAGTAGAGAAGCTGGTAAGAGAAGAGACACTGGAAAAATATATCATACCGGTGGAAGCTATGTTTGAAAAATACCAGAGGCTTATGCTGAAGCCGGAGGCGGATCGTTTCTTGTATAATGGCAATAGCTTTTGGGCAAGTAACAGCCAAAAGGAGGATTCCTGGCAGGAGGGCGAAATCGTCCGTGCTTGTGACAGTCAGGGGGTATTTAAGGGGCTCTATTTTTATCAGGCAAAAGAAAAGACCTTTAAGCCATACAAAATGTTTTTATAGGATGATACAAATGCAGTATATTAATCATACAGAATTTAAGCTGAAGAACACAGCGGTTTCCTTGGGAAAATTTGATGGTTTGCACCGGGGGCACCGGAAGCTTTTTGAGGCGGTGCAAAAGGAACAGAAAAATGGTCTTACGGGAGTTGTGTTTTCCTTTTTACTTCCGCCGGGAACGTTTTTGGAAAATAAAAAAGTTAATCTGATTTATACAGAAGAAGAAAAAAAGGATCTTCTGGAACATATGGGAATGGATGTGCTGGTATCCTATCCCTTTGATAAGGCAGCTCTTTCTATGGAGCCGGAAGATTTTATCCGTGATATTCTGATAGAGAAGCTGGATGCCAAAGTGATTGTGGTAGGCAGTGACTTCCGGTTCGGACACAACCGCAGAGGAGATGTAAGGCTTTTGGAAGAGCTTTCCCTAAAATATGGCTACCAGCTTCAGGTATTTGAAAAGGTAACGATGGAGGGTGCTATTGTAAGCAGTACCCGTATCCGCAGTGAGCTTTCTAGAGGAAATATGGAGCTGGCTGCGAGGTTTTTAGGTGATCCCTATAGTATTACCGGAGAAGTGGTACATGGAAGAAAGCTAGGGCGGACCATAGGTATGCCAACGATTAATATGGCTTTGCCAAAAGAAAAGCTTCTACCACCAAATGGAGTCTATGCTTCCATAACGGAAATCGATGGAAAGGAGTACCAGGGAGTTACCAATATTGGAGTAAAACCAACGGTAGGAGCAGAAGAACAAAGGCTGGCGGAAACTTACATTTTTGACTATAGAGGAGATTTGTATGGAAGAGTTTTAAGGGTAAGTCTTTATGCTTATGAACGCC
This sequence comes from Acetivibrio ethanolgignens, assembly GCF_001461035.1. Lineage (GTDB taxonomy): Bacteria > Bacillota > Clostridia > Lachnospirales > Lachnospiraceae > Velocimicrobium > Velocimicrobium ethanolgignens. Next base: position 68,675 of record NZ_LNAM01000208.1, read on the forward strand.
CGGAAAAGAAATTTGCTTCTGTAGAAGAATTGAAGCAGCAAATGGAAAGAGACAAGGAATTTGGAAAAGGCTATTTTTTAAAGGCTGCAAATGTAGAATAAGATAAAGAAAGAAATTTTCTTGAGTTTCTGCATTTTTTACACTACAAGCCTCCCTTGCTAGGTTCACTTTATATAGAATTCTTATTTGAAAAGATTGCAAACATCCTGTGTATCGGCAAAATGAATTCAGAGACCTCGTTCGAGTAAAAACTGAGAATTTAAAAAAATCGTTTCTAAAAAGTGTTTCCTGTCTCTTTCGCGGGAGAACCACCCAAGGCGGACTGTATATCAGATGAAAACAAGCCGAAAACTTTTTAGCCGCTCTAGACAGGCTTTTTCATAAAGTCCCGATAAAACCGCAGTAATTGCAACTCGGTATGTTCTATAAAAGAAGGATAGAACATACCTCAGACATCCAATTACTGCGGTTAGGTTTTATTCAAAAGCCTGTAAGAGTGGCACAAAAGTTTTCGAAGCTTGTGTTCATCCTGATATACAGTCCATCTTGGGTTGTCCTACCGTTGAAAAGACAGGAATCATAGTATCTTTAGAAACGATTTTCCTAAACTTTCAGTTTTTGCGAGCGAAGCGATGAATTCATTTTGCTGATACACAGGATATTAAAAAATTATTTAAATAAGAATTCTATATAAAAGGATATTTTGGTAAGGGAGGCTTGTAGTGTAAAAATGCAGAAATGCAAAAAAATTTACTTTACATTTTCAACAAAGTATGCTACACTATCAAAGTTAATAGAAAATAACCGTTGCTCAGATTTCGGACACTCCGACCGTTTTCTTAGTAGCTGGTGTTTTAAAAACGAAAAGGAGGATTTGCAAAATGATTAGCAAAGAAAAGAAACAGGAAATTATTTCTGCTTACGGCAGAACACCAAACGACACAGGTTCACCAGAAGTTCAGGTAGCTCTTTTAACATTCCGTATTAACGAGCTTACTGAGCACTTAAAGGTAAACAAGAAAGATCATCATTCCAGACGTGGTCTTTTAAAGATGGTTGGTCAGAGAAGAAACTTACTGGCTTATTTAAAGAAGACTGACTTGGAAGCTTACCGTAAGTTAATTGAGAGATTAGGTCTCAGAAAATAATTTCAACTCAAATATTCCAACATCAAACGCAAAAAAAGCATCAAAGCGATCTTTCTGATAAGGATGTTTACGAAAAACAAGTCAGTTAAGGCATACAGCCAGGACGAAACGAGTGGATTGTAAATCATCTTTATCAGGGAGGTCGCTTAATTTAGCAGTAAGCAAGAGGAAGAAGAATGCCAGCAACAAGCTCTAATCATAGACATTGCTATAAGAAAATAGAAAAGGAAAAGCTATGAAAATTACCAAAACAGATGGCGTGTTAAAAAAAGCAATCGTCTTTTGTTTGTTCACTAGCCGGATGGTCGAGTTGTGGAGCCAATCAAAGCAAAGGAAGGGCAATATTTTGGTGCACCAGTGTATGATCATGGGAAATTACAGATATTGATGGTGGATTTTTTTCCAATTTGGTGCTATAATGAAAAAGATAATGTGGCAGAGATGTATCCCGAGACTTCTGAAGAGATCATTTTGAAATTTGAAAGGTGGTTTGTTCAGTTGTTTCGGCATCTTTTCCATAACAATATTAAAATAAGGAGACCGAAAATATGTACAAGAGTTTTTCAATGGAGCTTGCTGGCAGAACACTGACTGTAGATGTAGGAAGAGTAGCTGCCCAGGCAAATGGTGCTGCCTTCATGCACTATGGCGATACAGTTGTATTATCTACCGCAACTGCATCAGACAAGCCAAGGGAGGGTATTGACTTCTTCCCATTAAGTGTAGAGTTTGAGGAAAAGCTGTATTCTGTAGGAAAGATTCCAGGCGGCTTTAATAAGAGAGAAGGAAAGGCTTCTGAAAATGCAGTTTTAACTGCCCGTGTTATTGATCGCCCTATGCGTCCTTTATTCCCAAAGGACTATAGAAATGATGTTACTTTAAATAATCTGGTCATGTCTGTTGATCCGGACTGCAGCCCTGAGCTTACAGCGATGTTAGGCTCTGCAATCGCAACAGCTATTTCCGATATTTCATTTGATGGTCCATGTGCAACGACTCAGGTAGGCCTGGTAAATGGTGAGTTTGTATTTAACCCTACAGCAGATCAGAAGGCTGCTTCAGATATGCAGCTTACGGTAGCTTCTACCAGAGAAAAGGTTATTATGATTGAGGCTGGAGCAAATGAAATTCCAGAGGATAAGATGATTGAGGCTATTTTTGCTGCTCATGAGGTAAACCAGGAGGTAATTAAGTTTATCGATGGCATTGTAGCTGCGTGCGGAAAGAAAAAGCATGAATATGTAAGCTGTGCTGTACCAGAGGAGCTGTTTAACGCAATTAAGGAAATCGTACCTCCGGAAGAAATGGAGGAGGCAGTATTTACCGATGAAAAGCAGGTAAGGGAAGAAAATATCAAAAAGATTACGGAGCGTTTAGAGGAGGCTTTTGCTGAGAATGAGGAATGGCTTCCGCTGATTGGTGAGGCACTGTATCAGTACCAGAAGAAGACCGTTCGTAAGATGATTTTAAAGGATCACAAGCGTCCGGACGGAAGAGCAATCAACCAGATTCGTCCTCTGGCTGCAGAGATTGATTTGCTTCCTAGAGTACATGGCTCTGCTATGTTTACCCGTGGACAAACTCAGATTTGTACCGTTACTACGCTGGCTCCTTTATCTGATGCCCAGAGAATTGATGGTCTGGACGAGGCTGAGACCTCTAAGAGATACATGCACCACTATAATTTCCCATCCTACTCTGTAGGTGAGACAAAGCCTTCCAGAGGACCTGGACGTCGTGAAATCGGACATGGTGCCCTGGCAGAGAAAGCATTAGTTCCTGTACTTCCAAGTGAGGCAGAGTTCCCATATGCAATCCGTACGGTATCTGAGACCTTTGAATCTAACGGTTCTACCTCTCAGGCATCTATCTGTGCATCTTCTATGTCCTTAATGGCAGCCGGTGTACCGATTAAGAAGCCGGTAGCTGGTATTTCAGCAGGTCTTGTAACTGGTGACACAGATGATGATTACATTGTGTTAACTGATATTCAGGGCTTAGAGGACTTCTTTGGTGATATGGACTTTAAGGTGGCAGGAACCCACGAAGGTATTACTGCAATTCAGATGGATATTAAGATTCATGGTCTGACCCGCCCGATTATTGAGGAAGCAATTAAGAGAACAAAAGAAGCCAGAACCTACATTTTGGATGAGGTTATGGCAAAGGCTATTGCTGAACCTAGAAAAGAGGTTGGCAAATATGCACCTAAGATTGTTCAGATCCAGATTGACCCACAGAAGATTGGTGATGTTGTAGGCCAGCGTGGAAAGACAATCAACGCTATTATTGAGCAGACAGGCGTTAAGATTGATATTACCGATGATGGAGCAGTATCTGTATGCGGAACAGATGCTGATAAGATGGCAGAAGCTGTTCGCTTGATTCAGATTATTGTAACAGACTTTGAGGAAGGACAGATTTTAGAAGGCAAGGTTATAAGCATTAAGGAATTTGGTGCCTTTGTTGAGTTTGCTCCTGGAAAAGAGGGTATGGTTCATATTTCCAAGATTTCAAAGGAAAGAATCAAACAGGTAGAAGATGTGCTTACCTTAGGTGACAAGGTTAAGGTTGTATGCCTTGGAAAGGATAAGATGGGCCGTATGAGCTTCTCTATCAAGGATGTAAAAGAGCAGTAATGTAAAAGATAAGTAAATTTGTTAAAAAAGAGCTGTGCCTGCAGCTCTTTTTTTGTGCAGAATCTGCATTGACTTTTTTTGGAAAAAGAGATAAAGTTTCAGAGGATAACATAGAATGAATAGCAAATGATAAATAGGTGAAAGGTAATGTGTACAAGGGAAAAAATTATTACTATATTAAATAAATATTCTTTAGTTTTTCATGGAATTTTATCCTGTCTGATCTGCTTTATAATTGAGGCCTGTGCCAGACATTCTATATGGAGTGCTGTTGATTTTGTATTAGACCGTTCTTGGGTATTTCTATATAATTCAGCAATTATTTTTGCCACATTTTTAATTGTCTATTTCTTTAAACGCCGCTGTCTTACCAGGGTCTTATTGAGTGGTATCTGGCTGTTTCTGGGAATCGTGAATGGCTGTCTTTTGCTGAAGCGTGTAACACCTTTTGGCTATACCGATTTGAAGATGGTAACAGACCTCTTTGCCATGAAAAATAATTACTTTACTACAACAGAGGCAATTCTTGTAATTTTGCTGGTGGGAAGCTTTGCCGCTTTCAATGTATGGCTTTGGAAAAAGGGGCCTAAATATCAGGGAAAAATGAACCGTCTGGTTGCAGGATTGGTTTTATTATCCTCTTTTTTATGGATTCCGGTCTTTACGGATGCAGCAGTGAAGTCTAATCTGTTAAGTGACTATTTTGAGAATATTGCGAAGGGATACAAGGATTATGGCTTTGTTTATGGCTTTTCTACCAGTGTGTTAGACCGGGGTATGCATAAGCCAAAGGGTTATTCTGAGGAAGCCATTAATAATATTGAAAAGCGGGAAGAGGATACCTGGAAGCGTCTTTTGGCTGCAGGAGAGGTAACAGATTCCGGAGAAAGACCAAATATCATTCTGGTATTATTAGAGTCCTTTATTGATCCAGCTGAAATTAAGTTTTTAGAGTGTTCTGAAGATCCTGTTCCTAATTTTCATAAGCTGGAAAAGGAATATACAACGGGGCATCTGGAAGTACCAGTTGTAGGTGCCGGTACAGCAAATACAGAATTTGAGGTACTGACAGGTATGGGAATGCGGTATTTTGGTACCGGTGAATACCCTTATAAGACAGCTTTAAAGAGTTATAGCTGTGAGAGTATTGCCAACAATTTAAGCAAGCTTGGGTATGGAACTGGAGTAGTACACAATAACGGCGGTAATTTCTACAGCCGTGCCAATGCTTTTTCTCAGATGGGCTTTGATTATTTTATCAGTAAGGAGCTTATGAATATCAAGGAATATACTCCGACGGGCAACTGGCCGACAGATGATATCCTGCTGGGGGAGGTAGAAAAGGTTATGGATGCAACAGAAGCTGCACCTGATTTTGTCTACACGATTACCGTGCAGGGACATGGAAGCTATCCGGAATATCCAGTGATTGAGAATCCGGAGATTACGGTTTCCGGTGCAGCATCAGAAGAGAAAAATTATGCATGGGAATATTATATCAATGAACTTCATGAGGTAGATAAATTTATCGGTAATTTGATAGAGCAGCTTTCTGAGCGAGACGAAAAGACAATGGTAATCATGTTTGGAGACCATCTGCCTACAATGAATTTAAAAGAAAGAGACATGGAGACGGGAAGTCTCTTTAAGACAAAATATATTACCTGGAATAACTTTGGACTGGAAAAGCAGGATATAGACTCTACATCCTACCAGCTGATGGCAGATATGACAAACCAGCTGGGTATCCATGAGGGAACCATGTTTAGATATCATCAGTCTATGAAAGATAGCTTATTCTATCTGGCAGATATGGAGATGCTTCAGTATGATATTCTATATGGAAACCGGTATTCCTATGACGGACAGGACTTGTATCCGGCTTCTGACCTTATCATGGGAGTGGATGAGATATATCTTCTGGATGTGCATCCTTTGACTATTATGGAAAATACGGTCGTATTGGATGGTAAGAATTTTACCCCGTGGAGCCGTGTCTATGTAAATGGAGAAAAGGTTGAGCACAGCTTTTATGGAAGTACCCGTCTGGCAATATCAGCTGATGATGTAGAGAGTGGAGATATCCTTGAAGTAAGGCAAATGGGCTCTTCCAGCAGCGTCTTCCGGACATCAAATCAATATGTATATATGAAATAATACAATGGACAATAGAGGAGTATAAACTTTGCTATTGTCTGTTTTTATAAAAAGGCAAAGCCTTTGGAAGCTCTCTTAATTTTTCATTTGAATAAACTCTCCATAACTTCATATAATAAACAAATAGAGCATAGAAAAGAAAGGAGAAGTTTATGGAGGAAGAAAAAAAGGTTGCCAAGGAACAGTATAAGGATGACAAGGTGTCTGAGTTTGGTCAGATTACGCTGGAAAACAGTAAAAGTGAAAAAAAGATACATCTTTTGTCAATTATTGGAGAAATTGAAGGACATGAGTCACTGCCGGCAGCCAGTAAAACAACAAAATATGAGCATGTATTGCCCCAGTTAGCTGCTATCGAAGATAGTAAGGATATTGAGGGACTTTTGATTATTTTAAATACGGTGGGAGGAGATGTAGAAGCAGGGCTTGCGATTGCTGAGATGATAGCCTCTTTAAGTAAGCCAACGGTATCTTTGGTGTTGGGAGGAAGTCATTCTATTGGAGTACCGATTGCAGTATCCACGAAATATTCCTTTATTGTACCAACTGGAACCATGGTTGTTCACCCGGTACGGATGAATGGCATGTTCATTGGGGCCCCGTCTACCTATGAGTATTTTAAAGTGATGCAGGATCGGATTGTTGGATTTATTTCTGAACATTCCAGAATAAAAAAGGAACGGGTAGAGGAGCTGATGCTTAAGCAGGGGATTTTAACTAAGGATCTGGGAACGATTCTGGTAGGACAGGAGGCTGTGGAAGAAGGGGTTATTGATGCGGTTGGAGGGATTCAGGATGCGATGGAGAAGCTGTACGGAATGATTGACGGAGGGCAAAGAAAGTGTTAATATTGTAAGAGCGATAAATTTTTGGAGGATATAAAATATGGAACTTTGGGAAGCGATAGTTATGGGACTGGTGCAGGGCCTGGCAGAATTTCTGCCGGTCAGCAGCTCCGGTCATTTAGCAATATTTAAATATATATTAGGAATTGATTTAGAGGCAAGTGGAGGACTGGTGTTTGATGTTATGCTTCACTTTGGAACACTGGTAGCTATTTTTATTGCCTTCTGGAAGGACATCAAGAAGCTGGTAATGGAGGGCTTTGGTATTTTAGGAGCCTGGTTTATCAATGCCGGACGCTTTGTTATGAACCTGTTCCAGAAGGAAAAAAGGGAGTATGTGCCGGTTATAGATTCGGCATACCGGAAGTTTGTAATGCTGGTTTTGGTTTCTACGATACCAACGGGTATTATGGGTGTGTTGTTTAAGGATTTAATTGAAAAGGCAAGTGCAACCTTACTCGTACCGGGTATCTGTCTGGTTGGAACAGCGGTTTTACTTACAATAGCAGACCATGCCGCAGAGGGACATAAACGCCCAAACCAGATTAGCTATAAGGAAGCCGGATTGGTAGGTATTGCCCAGGGCTTTGCTACTTTTCCGGGACTTTCCCGCTCAGGAACCACGATTGCTGCCTGCTTAAAGCTGGGATTTGACAAGAATTTTGCAGTTAAATATTCTTTTATTATGTCCATACCGGCAGTCCTTGGAGCAAGTATTCTGGAACTTAAGGACTTTAGTATGGATGGAATTGATACAGTGATTATGGTTAATTACATAGTTGGAACTGCGGTTGCAGCAGTTGTTGGTTATATCTGCATTAAGACGATGCTGGTTATTGTCCGTGGCAAAAAATTCAAGGGCTTTGCTTATTATTGCCTGGTAGTTGGGGCTGTAGCAATCATCTGGAATTTTATACGCTAGAAGTTAGAATTACTAAAAGGAGTTTTTTATGGCGGCAAAAAAGAACAAAAAAAATACCGTTGAGACAAATCCATACAGAGACGAGATTATTCTGGTAGTCACTTTGATAGTTTCCGTTTTGCTGGCACTTAGTACCTTTAATTTGGCAGGAGTTTTTGGAAAAATTATAAACCACCTGCTGTTTGGTCTGTTTGGTTTCCTGGCCTATTTATTACCATACGCATTGTTTTTTGGAGTTGCATTTGCGATATCTAATCAGGGAAGCCATGTAGCTCGGGTAAAGATTTTTAGCAGTACGGGACTTTTTCTAATATTATGTGCATTGCTTCAGCTGATATTTGGAGGCTATGATAAGGGTCAGAAGCTTCTGGAGATCTATAAGCTTTGTGCAGAGGGGAAAAAGGATGGCGGTTTGATTGGCGGGATTATTGTAAAGGCCTTATGCTATATCTTTGGAACCGCTGGTACATATGCAATTTTGATTGGTCTTACCTTGATTCTGATTATGCTCATCACAGAAAGACTGCTATTTGCGAGTATTAGAAGAAAGCGGATGCAGGCGAAGGAGGAGAGGATGATACAGGCAAGGGAGCGGGAAGCTGCTATGGCCTCGATGGAAGCACCCCGCCGCAGAGCAAAGGTGTTTACCTTTGAGAAAGAGCCTAAAAAAGAGGAATCCTCTGTCACATTGCAGGAGCCTGAGATAAAGGAAGAAAAGAAAGCAAAAAAGAAAACAGAAAAGAAAACCCAGAAAGAGGAGCTCCCGGTGTATGAGGAGGAGCTGAAAAACAAATTTCATAAAGATTCAACAGATGCAATGGAGCAGCTGGAAATTTTCCGTGCAGAAGAAACAATAGTATCTGAGCCAGTAAGGCCGGAGGAATTAAAGCAGTGGGAAGAAGTAAAAATTGAAGATATAAAGCAGCCAGAAGAGACAGTTTCTCATAGGAAAGCAAAGGCGAGTGAGGCACAAACTCAGTCAGAGGTAGAGGCCCTTGGTGCTGAAATCCAGACACAACTGGAGACAAAAAAGCCAGAATATGTATTTCCACCACTGTCCTTACTGTCTCTGCCCAAGGGCAAGGCAAAGGGTGTATCAGACAGTGAGCTTAAGGCTACAGCAGCTAAGCTTCAGTCTACTCTGGAAAGCTTTGGCGTTAAGGTAGAAATGAAAAATGTAAGCTGCGGGCCAGCAGTTACAAGATATGAGCTGCAGCCGGCACAGGGCGTTAAGGTAAGTAAAATTACAAGCCTGTCAGATGATATCAAGCTTTCTCTGGCAGCGGCAGATATTCGTATTGAAGCACCGATTCCAGGAAAGTCAGCTGTTGGTATTGAGGTTCCTAATAAGGAAAATACTACAGTATTATTGCGTACCCTTTTGGAGAGTAAGGAGTTTAAAAATCATCCATCGGATATTGCCTTTGCGGTAGGTAAGGATATTGGCGGTAATACGATTGTTACGGATATTGCAAAGATGCCACATCTTTTGATTGCCGGTGCAACAGGCTCGGGTAAATCTGTTTGCATTAATACGCTGATTATGAGTATTTTATATAAAGCGAGTCCAGAAGACGTTAAGCTTATCATGGTGGACCCGAAGGTAGTAGAGCTAAGTGTTTACAATGGAATTCCACATCTTCTGATTCCGGTTGTTACAGATCCGAAAAAGGCATCTGGTGCTCTTAACTGGGCTGTTATGGAGATGACAGAGCGTTATAAGAAATTTGCGGATCTGGGTGTCCGGGATATGAAAGGCTATAATGAGCGGGTTGCCACGGTAGAAGAGGATAATGACCCAAGGTATCAGAAGCTGCCACAGATTGTTATTATTGTGGACGAGCTTGCTGACCTTATGATGGTAGCACCTGGTGAGGTAGAGGATGCTATCTGCCGTCTGGCTCAGCTTGCGAGAGCTGCTGGCATCCATCTGGTTATAGCGACACAGCGTCCTTCTGTAAATGTTATTACTGGTCTGATTAAAGCAAATATACCTTCAAGAATAGCTTTTGCTGTATCTTCGTCGGTTGATTCGAGAACTATTTTAGATGGTGGCGGTGCAGAAAAACTGTTGGGTAAGGGAGATATGTTGTTTTTCCCATCGGGCTATCCAAAACCGGTACGTATTCAAGGTGCCTTTGTTTCAGATAAAGAGGTCAGTGCTGTAGTTGAGTTCCTTTCTAAGGAAAATGGTGCTGTAACCTATAATGAGGAGATTAATAACCGGATTACTTCTGTTCAGACGGCCAGTGAAGCGGCTGGTGGCGTAGAACGGGATGAATATTTTGTAGAGGCAGGACGTTTTATCATTGAGAAGGACAAGGCTTCTATTGGCATGCTGCAAAGAGTCTATAAAATCGGTTTCAATCGTGCTGCCCGCATTATGGACCAGCTGTCAGATGCTGGTGTAGTAGGACCTGAGGAGGGTACAAAACCAAGGAAGGTACTTATGTCTATGGAAGAGTTTGAACAGTATGTTGATGAATATGTGTAAGGTAGGATAGACCTGTATCTGCTAGGCAGTGGCAGGTCTGTCTTTGTATAAGGAGGCATAAAGATTCTATGAAAGGATTACTGGTAGTAAATGAATTTTTAATGACAGAGAAGTTTCGGGAATTGTATGACATGCTTTTTTTGGCTGCCAGTCAGCAGGCAATCTGCCTGGAGCAGAAAACAAATGCCCAGCTTCTACCGGTATTAGGAGAAAGGGCAGAGACTATAGAGGCCTCTTTTGTATTATTTTGGGATAAGGACATCCGTCTGGCAAAGGCTTTGGAAAACCGGAGACTTTTAGTGGCCAATTCTGCCAGGGCAATTGAAGTCTGTGATGATAAAGCCCTGACCCATCTTTTGCTGGAAAAGGCTGGAGTACCGATGCCTCGGACAATTCTGGCACCAATGACCTATTCTAATATCGGTTATACTAATCTGCAATTTTTAGAGCTTGCAGCAGAGAAGCTAAGATTTCCTATGGTAGTAAAGGAATGCTTTGGCTCCTTTGGCTGGCAGGTGTATCTGGTTAATAACCAGGAGGAGCTTTCAAAGCTTGTAAAAGAGCTGGCAGGAAAGCCGTTTCTGATGCAGGAATTTATAAAAAGCTCCTTTGGAAAAGATATCCGGCTACAGGTGGTTGGTGACAAAGTTGTAGCTGCAATGTATCGGTATTCTGAAACTGGTGATTTTCGTGCGAATATCTCAAATGGCGGAAAAATGAAAGCCTATGAGCCGACAGAGGAAGAAAAAAGGCTGGCAGTAAGGGCTTGTCAGGCACTGGGACTTGATTTTGCAGGTGTAGATATTTTATTTGGAGAGGCAGGGCCTGTGGTATGTGAGGTAAATTCTAATGCCCACTTTAAAAATATTTATGATTGTACAGGCGTAAATGTGGCAGAGCACATTTTAGGGTATTTGAAGGAGAAGGCAAGCGTTAGCGGGCTGTAGAAAAGAGGAAAGTATGAAAAGATTTAAGGCGTGGCTGATTTATGGAAGAGAAGATGCAAAAAAAAATGAAGACTTTATAAGAATGCATAAGGAAGCAGGAGAAGAATTAGGAATAGATATTGAGCTTTTGTATGCAGACAAACTTTCTACAACTATAGAACAAGGAAAAACAAGACTTCGTTATGCAGGTGAAATAGAGGAAAATCCGGATTTTGTGCTATGCCGGACGAGAGACTGGCTTCTGACAAGGCAGTTGGAGCATATGGGATTACTGGTCTTTAATAACAGTGAGGTTTCCTTAGCAGGAAACCATAAGGCTATTGCTTATCAGGAGGTGGCAAGGCTTTCTATTCCTGTAGTTGACACTGCCTTCTGCCGCCGGGAATATGTGGAGAGGCAGCTTTTGCAAGCACCTGCGGATGAAAATGGAAGGCTTCTAAAGTCCCTGGTGATAAAATCAGTCGCCGGTCATGGCGGCAGCCAGGTTTTTCTTTATGAAAATAGAGAAAAGCTTCCACAGATTCTTTCTGGTATTGGAGGGGATGATGTGGTTATTCAGCCAAGAGTAGCCGGACCAGGAGAGGATCTGCGGGTTTATATTATTGGAAACCAGATTCAGGGATGTGTTCTCAGGAGAGCAAAGGAGGGCTTTAAATCTAATTTTTCTCTTGGTGGAGCTGTGGAGCCTTATCGATTGTCGGGAGAAGAAGAGATACTGGTTAAAAAATGTTTTGAGCGTTGGAGCTTTGATTTTGCAGGAATTGATTTTATCCGGTCTGAAAAAGGACAGCTTTTATTTAATGAAATTGAGGATGTTGTGGGAAGCCGGATGTATTATCAGTGCTATGAAGAGGATATTCTTTTTAATTATCTTTCTTATATTAGAAAAAAGATATCCTAAGATTGCCAAATATAGATAGGAGCAGGACTGATAGTCTCGAGCCTGCTCCTTTATTTGCTAAATAAGTTTTGTTTCAAGAAAAAGGGGAAGGATTGTTTATTAGAACTGCTTCACGAAAAAATTAGTATATTTTATCGTAAGTCCTATTGAAGTTGACAGACAACCTAGGGTATAATGTACACGAAAGCAATGAGCCATGCAAAAATTTGTACATATCACAGTTCGTGCTTGCACGAAGATGTGAATATGTGCAAATTTTTATAGGGCGAAAGCCCGTGACCGAGAAACCGAAGGTTTGGAGGTCATAGCATGGCGAGAAGCCCAGAGGGGCGAAAGCCCGTGACCGAGAAACCGAAGGTTTGGAGGTCATAGCGTGGCGAGAAGCCGAAGGTTTGGAGGTCATAGCGTGGCGAGAAGCCGAAAAGGCGAAAGCCCGTGACCGAGAAACCGAAGGTTTGGAGGTCATAGCAAATCTGAATACCAGGAGGAGAAAGGCAATGAAAACAGATATTGAAATCGCACAGGAAGCAGAGCTTGTCCATATTCGTGAGGTTGCAAAGAAGTTGGACATTACAGAGGATGAGCTGGATTTTTACGGAAAATACAAAGCAAAATTTTCAGATGAGCTTTGGGATAAAGTAAAGGATAAAAAGGACGGAAAGCTTATTTTAGTAACAGCCATTAATCCTACACCGGCAGGAGAAGGAAAGACAACGACAACTGTAGGCTTAGGAGAGGCCTTTGGAAGAATGAATAAAAAAGCAGTAATTGCTTTAAGAGAGCCTTCCTTAGGACCTTGCTTTGGTATCAAGGGTGGAGCTGCTGGTGGCGGCTATGCTCAGGTGGTACCGATGGAGGACTTAAATCTTCATTTTACCGGTGACTTTCATGCAATTACCTCAGCAAACAATCTTCTGGCAGCTATGATGGATAATCATATCCAGCAGGGCAATGAGTTAGAGATTGACCCGAACCAGATTGTCTGGAAACGCTGTGTCGATATGAATGATCGTGTGCTTAGAAATATTGTAGTCGGCCTGGGAAGAAAGGTCGATGGCATTGTAAGAGAGGATCATTTTATTATTACTGTGGCTTCTGAAATTATGGCTATTCTCTGTCTGGCAGAAAATATGAAGGATTTAAAGGAACGTTTGGGAAAGATTATCGTTGCTTACAGCTATACTGGTGAACCGATTACGGCAAAGCAGTTAAATGCGGTAGGAGCCATGGGCGCCTTATTAAAGGATGCGATTAAGCCGAACCTGATTCAGACTTTGGAGCATACACCGGCCATTGTTCATGGTGGGCCGTTTGCTAATATTGCCCATGGCTGCAACAGTGTGCGGGCAACTAAGACTGCTTTGAAGCTGGCAGATTATGTTGTCACAGAAGCAGGCTTTGGTGCGGATTTAGGTGCAGAGAAATTTATGGATATCAAGTGCCGGATGGCAGGCCTTAAGCCGGATGCAGTTGTACTGGTAGCGACTGTCAGAGCCTTAAAATACAATGGTGGTGTACCAAAAATAGAGCTTGGCACAGAAAATCTGGAAGCTTTGAAAAAAGGTATTGTTAATCTGGAGAAGCACATTGAAAATGTACAGAAGTTTGGCGTTCCTTGTGTTGTTACCCTGAATCGTTTCGTAACGGATAGCGATGCAGAGCTTGCCTTTGTAAAAGAGTTCTGTGAAGCAAGAAACTGTGATTTTGCTCTTTCTGAGGTTTGGGAAAAGGGCAGCGAAGGTGGTATTGCTCTGGCTGAAAAGGTTATCAGTACTCTGGAGAACAAGGAAAGTCACTTCAAGCCGCTGTATGACAGTTCTTTATCCGTAAAGGAAAAGATAGAAACTGTGGCAAAGGAAATCTATGGAGCCAGTGGTGTTACCTATGATGCTGCTGCCGATAAAGCCATTGCACGGATTGAAGAACTGGGCTATGGAGATATGCCGGTCTGTATGGCAAAGAATCAGTATTCTCTGTCTGATGATCCAGCAAAGCTTGGCAGGCCGGAGAACTTTACGATTCATATTCGTGAGGCTTATGTATCTGCCGGAGCAGGTTTTGTGGTAGCAATTACAGGTACGGTTATGACGATGCCAGGACTTCCGAAAAAGCCGGCAGCCTTTGGCATTGATGTAAATGATGATGGCGTAATTACCGGATTATTTTAGGAGATATGGCGGCTCTGTACAATCGTAATAGGGCCGCTTTTTATAAAATAAAAGGGAAGAGAGGTTAGATAAATGATTCAATTATTAGAACATGGGGCTTATGTATTAGAGGGAAGAGAGATTATTGAAGAGAGCCCTGCGGCAAGAGAAAGACTTTTGACACGTTTTGGTGGAGAGGATATTGCTAAGGAGGAAGCTAAAAAGGGTACGATGGCCTATCGTATATTGGCAGAGCATAATACCTCTGACAATATGGAGCAGCTTAGAATTAAGTTTGATAAGCTGACCTCCCATGATATTACTTTTGTAGGAATTATACAAACAGCAAGAGCATCAGGATTAGAGAAGTTTCCGGTGCCTTATGTATTAACGAACTGTCATAATAGTTTGTGTGCTGTAGGAGGCACAATTAATGAGGATGACCATGTATTTGGTTTATCCTGTGCAAAAAAATATGGTGGAATCTATGTTCCTCCGCATCAGGCAGTTATTCATCAGTTTGCAAGAGAGATGCTGGCTGGTGGTGGACAGATGATTTTAGGCTCGGATAGTCATACACGTTACGGTGCCCTGGGAACCATGGCAATCGGTGAGGGTGGACCAGAGCTTGTAAAGCAGTTGCTGTCCAAAACCTATGATATTGCTATGCCTAAGGTTGTCGGTGTATATCTGACCGGTAAGCCAAGACATGGTGTTGGTCCACAGGACATAGCCCTGGCAATTATCGGTGCGGTTTTTAAAAATGGATATGTAAATAACAAGATAATGGAATTTTTCGGTGATGGTGTAGCTAATTTAAGCGTAGATTACCGTATCGGCATAGATGTTATGACAACAGAGACGACCTGTCTTTCCTCTATCTGGGAGACGGATGATAAGGTAAAGGAATTCTATGAGATTCATAACCGCCCTGAGGCTTATGAGGAACTGAAGCCGGAAAAGGTAGCTTATTATGATGGTCTGGTATACGTTGATTTATCAGAAATCAAGCCAATGATTGCGATGCCATTCCATCCAAGCAATGTATATACGATTGAAGAATTGAATGCTAATCTTGAGGATATTTTAGCAGAGGTTGAAAAAAATGCTTTTGTAAGCCTGGACAATAGCAAGATTTCTTATACCTTAAGAGATAAGATAAAAAATGGACGATTATATGTAGAGCAGGGAGTTATCGCAGGCTGTGCCGGCGGTGGCTTTGAAAACATCTGTGATGCGGCAGATATTTTAAGAGGAAAGTATATTGGAAACGATGCGTTTTCTTTAAGTGTATATCCAGCGAGCCAGCCGGTATTTATGGAGCTGGTAAAGAATGGAAGGGTAGCAGACTTAATGGCAACGGGTGCAACGATTCGTACCGCTTTTTGTGGACCTTGCTTTGGTGCAGGAGATGTGCCTGCTAACCGTGGTCTTTCCATTCGCCATACGACACGGAACTTCCCGAACCGCGAAGGCTCTAAGCTTACCAGCGGACAGATTGCTTCTGTAGCATTGATGGATGCCCGCTCTATTGCTGCAACGGCTGCTAACCAGGGCTACCTGACAGCGGCTACGGATTTGGATTGTGAATTTACTAAGCCGGTATATCATTTTGATGCTTCTATTTATGAGAATCGGGTATATAACGGCATTGGTAATCCAAAACCGGAGGAAGAAATCAAGTTTGGTCCGAATATTGTGGACTGGCCTTCTATGGTAGAATTAAAGGATAATATTTTGTTAAGGGTGGTTTCTGTCATTCATGATCCGGTAACAACCACAGATGAGCTGATTCCTTCTGGGGAAACCTCCTCTTATCGTTCTAATCCACTGGGACTGGCTGAATTTACTCTGTCCAGAAAAGACCCTGCTTATGTAGGACGGGCAAAGGAGGTACGGACGATGGAGGAAAACAGAAGAAACGGTGTTAAGAACCCAGAGCTTTCTGAGGTATTTTCCGTGATTTCCAGGGAATTTTCCGGTATTGAAGAAAATGAAGTGGAAATCGGAAGCACGATTTATGCGGTAAAGCCAGGAGATGGTTCTGCAAGAGAGCAGGCAGCTAGCTGTCAGAGAGTACTGGGAGGTCTTGCTAATATCGCTTCGGAATATGCAACCAAGAGATACCGTTCTAATCTGATTAACTGGGGTATGCTTCCATTTCTTTTAGATGGCAGTGAGCCATTTGAAATTGGAGATTATATTTTTATTCCAGAAATAAAGAGGGCAGTAGCGGATAAAGCAGAGGACATCAAGGCCTATGTCGTAAGGAGGGAGGGCTTGCAGGAGTTCACCATGAGACTAGGAGAGCTGACAGAGGATGAAAGAGCTATTATTCAGAAGGGCTGCCTGATTAATTACTACAAGGACTGATAGAGAAAGGAGGATGCGATATGTTTCGAAAAATGCGTCGCTTTAAGCAGCAGCTATCGGAAGAGGCAAGTATTGCTGTTTTGGAAAGAGGAACAGCTGGAGTGTTAGCAGTAGCAGGAGATGATGATTATCCTTATGCAGTACCATTAAGCTATGTATATTATAATGCAAAGCTTTATTTTCATGTGGCAAAAAGTGGTCATAAGCTGGATGCTATTAGGAAAAATGATAAGGTATCTTTTTGTGTTATAGATAAGAATCAGATTGTGCCAGAGGAATATACCACTTATTTTAGAAGCGTAATTGCTTTTGGGCGTATCAAAGCTCTTGAGGGTGAAGAGAAACGAGAGGCCTTGGAGGCTCTGGCAGCAAAATATTCTCCTGAGCAGGTAGAGGGACGGAAGGCTGAAATAGACAGGCAGATAGAGCATGTTTGTATGCTGGAGCTTACGATTGAGCATCTTTCCGGAAAGGAAGCGATAGAGCTTGTAAATTTCAAGAAAGTTTAAAAATAGCAAAATAACCAAAAATGTTAAAAAAGTATCAAATGAAAAATAGCGAAAAACTGCGTGTTTTTGCTATTTTTTTTGTGCTTTTTTATTTTGAAGCACAAAAAGATGTGAATAATACACAAAAAAAATATTAAATCAATAAAAATATTGAATTAATTTAATAAACTCAAACTTCGCACATGATTAAATGCCTATGAACCTTGAAAATTCAATAAATACTGGCATAAAAATAGCATGAAACCGCTGGTTTTGTTATAATTAAGTTACCACACAAAACAAAACAACCGGAGGCTCATGCTATGAATAAAAGTATAACACAAGACAACCAGAATGATAACCAGATTTCTGCATCTATCAA